>CAZKOY010000060.1:13287-29655 GCA_964554495.1 uncultured Myxococcales bacterium | reverse complement strand
TGGACAAGACCCCCGCGTCGCCTTTTAGGGCAACTGGAGTCATGGACAAGACCCCTTGCGAGCCTGCGATATGGCCGCCAGCGAGAGGACGAGAGTCCTGGGAACCGGGCGCCTAGGAGGGCCGCGCTTTCCACACATCGCGCTTGCACCACGCAAGGGATGCGCGATATGAACGCCGACCTGTGCTGACGTCTGCGGGCTGCGTCGCGGAACACGCTGTGGCCCCCAGCGACGGACAGACGGTCACCTTGGTCGGTTCACGAAACGGTAGCTCTCAACCCTATTGCATAGACGAGGTAAGACGATGCGGCTCATGACAGTTCAGGGTCTTCTGCTCAGCGCGACGTGTGGCTTCCTGCTGGCGGCGGCGAGCGCCGGCTGTGGCGGCGACGGTGGCATGATGATGGAAGAGAAATGCACGGCCGACAAAGTCACCGGCACGGCCAACCAGTACGCCACCAACAACCTATTCCTTCCTCAGAGCAGCGGCAGCAAGACGTACGCATACGACTTCAACAAAGACGGCAAGACCGAGAACCAGCTAAAGACGCTGATTCAGGCCGTCACCGTTGCTGGTCTGAACCTGCAAGAGTCGGTCAGCAAGGCCGTGACCGATGGCGATGCCGTCATCCTCAGCGAAGTGAAGACCGCCGATCTGATGACGGCGGGCTGCGTTGGCGTGACGCTGAGCTTGGCCGATCCGCCGGGCATGGGTGGCAAGGCGCCCGTGTTCGATGGCTCGGATCTGTTCAAGGTCGGCAAGGTCCAAGGCGTCAAGCTGTACGGCAAGATCGAAGCCGGCAAGCTCAACACCACGCCATCGGCCGACCAGTCGGCTGAAGACGAGCAGCGCATCGAGATCTCGCTGCCCTTGGCCATGGGCGCGACGCTGCCTTTGGCTCTGCGCGGCGTCCACATCGAAGGCACGCTGGCCATGGACAAGAACCAGCCTGTCATCAAGGACGGTCAGCTTCATGGCGTGATCTCGCAGAAGGACATCGACGGCAAGATCGTTCCGCTGGTCGCCAAGCTGGTCTCGGGTCTGGTGAACAAGGATCCGATGGGATCGAGCACCAAGACGATCGTGAACCTCTTCGAGAACCAGATGAACGATGTCTCGAAGAACAAGTGCATGAACACGCCCGAAAAGTGCTGCAAGACCAACCCGATGACCTGCGAGATTCTCGACGCCGAGATCAAGATCTCGCCCGTGGGCAGCGTGCTTAGCTCGGACATCGAAGCGTTCGACAGCACCGATCGCTGGGCGCCGTCGAAGGAAAACAAGAACAAGAACGGCATGTCGGTCGGCCTGGGCTTCTCGATGATCAAGGCGAAGTTCTAAGCCTCACGTGGAACCTGGATCGGGGCTCTTTAGCGAGCTCCGTCTGAAGATCGCCCGCCCGGCAAGCTGCGGCTTGTCGGGCGGTGCCGTTTGTGGGGAATGAACATGTCGCGATCGAGCCAAGAGCGCAGCGACGAAGGATGTATGCCCCCGCGCTGCTTTGTGGTGATCATGGCCGGTGGAGGCGGCACTCGCCTGTGGCCGCACAGTCGACGGGGTCGACCCAAGCAGTTCCTGCCGATCCTGCCGGGGGGCGAGACGCTGATCGGGGCCACGCTGCGCCGCACCCTGCGCGTCGCCGATGCCGCGCATACCCTGGTTGTCACCACCGCCGAGCAGGTGCCGGAAGTCCGGCGCTGTCTGCCCGCGCTGCCGATTGACAACATCTTGGTCGAGCCGATCGGCCGCAACACGGCGCCATGCATTGGTCTGGCTGCGCAGACCGTCGCGGCGCGGGATGCCGATGCCGTCATGGCGGTGCTGCCCGCTGACCACTACGTCAAGGACGAAGACGCCTTTGCCGATCGTCTGAGCGCGGCGCTTTCCGTCGCGGCGCAGGGGCATATCGTCACGCTGGGCATCCATCCCAGCCGACCCGAGACCGGCTATGGCTATATCGAAGTCGGCGCGCTGGATGCGGATCGCGAAGGCACAACGCGCGAGAGTCCAGCCATGCTCAGCACGACGGGCCGCACCCCACATCGCGTGCTGGCCTTCGTCGAAAAGCCCAGCGCCGAGCGTGCCGCGACGTATCTGGCCGCCGGCAACTATCTGTGGAACTCGGGCATGTTCTTTTTCCCGGTGCGCCGCATCTTGACCGAGCTACGCACCAACCTGCCGGCATTGGCCGCGATCCTTGACGATATCGCCGCGCATCCCAGCCGCACCGCGGCGCGCTATCCCGAAGCCCCGGCGATCTCGATCGATTATGCGGTAATGGAAAAGCTCGGCGAGCGCAGCGTCGGCAGCGAGCGCGCCATTCGCGTGCTGTCCGGTGACTTTGGCTGGAACGATGTCGGCTCATTCGATGCCATGGATGCGCTGACCGACGGCGATGCCAGCGGCAATCACGCGCTGCTTAGCCCCGAGGTACCGCATCCTCCCTTGTTCGTGCAGGCCCGTCGCAACATCGTCTGTCAAAGCGGGCCACAGCTTGTGGCGGCGCTGGGCGTGGACGATCTGGTGATCGCGGTGACGCCCGATGCCGTGCTGATCTTGCCGCGCGAGCGGGCTCAAGACGTGCGCGAGGTCGTGACACGACTCAGTCAGCCGGGCCGGCCGGGCCTGTCTCGGCTGCTTTAAGCGTGGACTCTCGCGATGAACCGCTCGGTCTTTCGCGCCTATGACATCCGCGGCGTCGCCGATCGCGACCTGACCGATGACTTTGTCGTCGATCTTGGCCGGGCGCTGGGAACTCAGGTGCGGCGGCGGGGCGAGGGCGTCTTGGCCCTGGGGCGCGACTGCCGCGTACACTCGCCGCGCCTGCATCAGGCGCTGCTTTCTGGGCTGCTGTCGACGGGCGTGCGCGTCCTAGACGTCGGTATCGTGGCGTCACCACTTCTTTACTTTGCGACGCATCATCTGGGCTGTGGCTCGGGTGTCGAGATCACGGGCAGCCACAATCCGGCAAGCGACAACGGCTTTAAGATGCTGCTCGCGGGGGCCAGCCTGCACGGCGAGGCCCTGGCTGCGCTGCACGATCAGATCGTCGTCCGCGACTTTGTCTGTGGCATCGGGCAACACCAAGCGGTCGACATTGTCGCGCCGTATCTTGACTTCGTGCGGCAGCGCCTGTGCTTGGGACCGCGACGCTTTCGCATCGTCATCGACGGCGGCAACGGCACAGGTGGAGCGGTCGCGGTGACCCTGCTGCAATCGTTGGGCTTCGATGTGACGCCGCTTTACTGCGAGATGGATGGCCGCTTTCCCCATCATCCGCCCGACCCAACGGTGCCCGAGCACTTGGCCGCACTAAAGGCTGAAGTGGCACGCACCGATGCCGAGCTAGGCCTGGCCTTTGACGGCGATGCTGATCGCCTGGTTGTCGTCGACAGTCGCGGGCGAATCTTATGGGGCGACGAGCTTCTGATCCTGCTTGGCCGCGCCATCTTGCAGCACGAGCCCGGCGCCCGCTTCGTCTGCGAGGTCAAGTGCAGCCAAGCGGTTCACGATGAGCTCACCGCAGCCGGTGGCCAGGTCCTTATGTGGCGCGTCGGGCACAGCGAGCTACGCACCAAGATGCAAGAGATCGGTGCTGCGCTCGCCGGAGAGATGTCCGGGCACTTGTTCTTTGCGCACCGCTATCTGGGCTATGACGATGCAATCTATGCGGCAGCGCGCCTGATCGAGCTATTGTCCGACGATGCACGGCCACAGGCCTTGGCCGCGCAGGTCGATACCTTGCCGCGCCTGCATCGCACGCCCGAGATCCGCATTCCCGTCGCGGATGCAGCCAAAGAAGCGCTGGTACAGCATGCGGCGGCCGTGCTGCGCCGCACGCCGGGGGTCGAGATCAGCGAGCTAGACGGCATTCGCATTCACTGGCCCGATGCCTGGGCGCTTCTGCGCGCCAGCAACACACAAGCCGCGCTGGTCCTGCGCTTTGAAGCCACCCAGGCCGAGCGCCTGTCCGAAGTGCGCGCCCAGGTCGAGCGCGTGCTTTCGCAAAGCCAAGCGGCACTTTCCCTCGCCCCCTTTTCCCTTGAATCCGAACGATGAACTCGAACGACGAACCTGAACGATCGGGTCTCTGCGGATAAGCTCAGCACGCCATGACGCAGCGAGTGCTTCCTCCATTTTCTCTTTCGCCACGCCGCCAAGGTGATCGGCAGACTGGTTTTGGCTTTGGCGATAACGCAGGTCCGCCTGCTCCGCCGCCGCCTCCACCGCCGCCGCCTGAGCCCAAGGTCTTTTCGGTCAGCGAGCTTGTCGGGCGTGCCGCGCGAAGCTTGGAAGAGGCCTTCACCGACGTCTGGGTCGAAGGCGAGATCGAGGGGCTGAAGCGCTCAGCTCCTGGCCATGTGTACTTCGCGCTGAAAGATGGCAAGGGGCGCATCGACGCAGTCATCTGGCGCAGCCAAGCCCAGGCCCTGCGCATTGCGCTGCGCGACGGCATGAAGCTGCAAGCGCGCGGCAAGCTGACGATCTATGAAGGCAGCGGTCGCTTTCAGATGATCGTGAACGAAGTGCGGCTGTCGGGCGAAGGCGATCTGTGGCGACAGTTTGAAGAGCTAAAAGCCCGCCTGCAGCGCGAGGGCTTGTTCGATACAGCGCGCAAGCGACCGCTGCCGCGCTTTCCTCGCGTGATCGGCGTCGCCACGTCGCAGCAAGGCGCCGCGCTGTATGACATCCTTCGCGTCGCACGCAGCCGCGGGCGCGTACATTTTCTGGTCGCACACTGCGCGGTGCAGGGTCCCGAGGCGCCGCCGCAGATCGTCGAAGCCATTCGCCGCTTGGCGCCGCATGTCGATGTCCTTATCGTCGGGCGCGGCGGCGGCTCGTTGGCCGATCTGTGGTCGTTCAATGACGAGAACGTAGCCCGCGCGATCTATCACTGCCCGGTGCCAGTGGTCTCGGCGGTCGGGCATGAAGTCGATACTACGATCGCCGACTTCGTCGCAGATCGCCGCGCGGCGACGCCTTCGCAAGCAGCCGAGATCTGCGTCCCTGATTTTTCACGTCTGGAAGCCGAGGTTGCCGATCTGTCTGAGCGTCTGCTGCGCTCGGGTCAGCGTGTGATCGATGGCGCGCGACAGAAGATCGATGGCGAGCTTTTGCGCGCTCAACATGCCGTCGAGCGTCAGATCGCCGGGCGCCGTCGCCTGCTGTCTCAGGCCAGCGAGCGCTTGCAGTCCTGCCATCCGCGAGCGCGCTTGGTGCGCGATCGGGCCGCGCTGCGTGACCTGCATACTCGCATGCTGTCGACGCTGCAGCGCCGCATGCAGGATCGCCGACAGGCCCTGGCCAGCTTGGCCGGCAAGCTTGATGCCATGTCGCCGCTGAAAGTGCTGGGCCGCGGCTATGCCCTGGCGCGCGACGAAGCCGGGCATATCCTGACGACCGTCGAGCAGATCGATCGGGGCGATCCCGTCGACGTCATGCTTTCCAAAGGCCGCCTGCGCTGCCGTGTAGAAGACAAGATCGACGCAGCTGAGTAGACTATGCAGCTTCCCAACCACCCCAACCGATTGGAGGCCCGCCATGGACGCGCCACGCAACCTGCCCCGCATCAACGAGCCTGCTCCTGACTTCAACGCCGTCACAACGCATGGCCAAAAGAAGCTAGGCGACTACAAGGGCCGCTGGCTAATTCTGTTCTCGCATCCTGCCGACTTCACTCCCGTCTGCACGACGGAGTTTATCGGCTTCACGCAGCGTTTCGAGGAGTTCCAGAAGCGCAACACCGACATCTTGGGTGTGTCGATCGACAGCATCTTTTCCCACCTGGCCTGGGTGCAGAACATCAAGGAAAAGATGGGCGTCAGCGTGCCCTTCCCGATCATCGCCGACTTGGATATGAAGGTGGCCAGCGCCTATGGCATGGTCCACCCTGGCGCAAGCGATACCGCGACGGTGCGCAGCGTGTTTGTCATCGATGAAAAAGGCATGATCCGCGCGCTGGTCTATTACCCAATGAACGCCGGCCGCAACATCGACGAGATCATCCGCTTGCTTGATGCTCTGCAGACGGCGGACAAGCACGGCGTGGCCTGCCCCGCCAACTGGCGACCGGGCGACAACGTCGTGGTCCCGGCGCCCAAGACCGTGGCCGATGTCGAAAAGCGCTTGGCCGATGGCAGCCTGGACCGCAAGGACTGGTACCTGTCGCTGAAGAAGCTCTCGTAGTCCCGCCATCGCCGGGCAGACCGCGCTACACTAGCGACATGCGTCTGCCTGCTCTGCCTGCCCGCTCTACCGACGAGCCCGAGTGCAATCCGCCGCAGCGCCGCATCAGCCGTCGCCGCTGGTTCGTGTGGACCGCTGGCCTGCTGTGTCTTCCGGTGATCATTCAACAAGCACAGCGCGTGCGCCGTCGCCTGCGCGGCGAGCCCGGACCCACTGGGTGGTTCGGGCACTGCTGAGCGCACTCCAGCTCGTCCTTCTCGCGGTCTTCTTTTGCCGAGCCAGCGAGTGGCCCTCGTCGCGTGTGCTTGCGCATCTGGCTCTCGGCGTGGCTGACAAAACCTGATACAACGCGGCGGATGCGAATCGCTCAGCGTCTGCTGCAACCGAAGCCCTGCTTTTCGTTCGAGTTCTTCCCTCCGCGCACGCCGACCGGCGTCGAAAACCTGATGCAGACGCTGCGCGAGCTGGTCGAGCTACAACCGGGCTTTGTCTCGGTTACCTATGGCGCGGGCGGATCGACGCAGACCGTGACCAGCGAGCTCGTCGCGCGCATCCGCAGCGAGGTCGGCATCGAAGCCATGGCCCACCTGACCTGCGTCGGTCACACGCACGAGGATCTGCAAGCCGTGCTCGATCGCCTGCGAGATCTCGGTATCGAAAACATCCTGCTTCTGCGCGGCGATCCTCCGCGGCCGGCGGGTGCGATCAGCGCGCCGACCTTCGAGCCAGTGCAAGGCGGCTTTCGCTTTGCCAGCGAGCTTGTACAGTTCGTGCGCGCCGCCCGAGCCGATCGTCGCTGGGACTTTTGCATCGGTGGCGCCTGCTATCCCGAAGGCCACATCGAGTCGCCAAGCCGCGACGAAGATCTGCGCCATCTGGCCACGAAAGTTGAGTCTGGGTCAGAGTTTCTGATCACTCAGCTGTTCTTCGACAACGCGTTCTATTTCGACTTTTTGCAGCGAGCGCAGAGCGCGCGGATTCGCGTGCCGATCGTGCCGGGCATCATGCCGATCACCAGCTTCGAGCAAGTCGATCGCTTCACGCGGCTGTGCGGTGCCACCATCCCCATGCGCCTGCGCCTGCAGCTTGAGCGATACCAGCACGATGCCGATGCCGTGCTTGAGCTAGGCGTAGCGCACGCGACGGTGCAGTGTATCGAGCTTCTGCAGCGCGGCGCTCCCGGCATCCATTTTTATACGCTGAACAAGAGCCGCGCGACGCGCATGATCCTGTCGGCGCTGCGTGCGGCCGGCTGGTAAGCGCGACGTCGATCAGCCGGTCTCGCCAGCCGCCTGCGTCGTCTCGGGTTCCGATCGGCGCAGCGGAATCAGCAGCAGCAAGAACAGAAACGACAGCGCCGTACCCACTGCGAACAAGGTGCTGTATCCAAGCTGTCGCGCCAGCACGCCCGAAAGCAGGCTCGGTGGCAGCTTGCCCACGACTTCGACGCAGGCAAGCAGGGTGTAGTGGGTGCCGCCGATCGCTTTGTTCACCCGCGACATCATGAACGCGAACATCACCGTGGTCAGCGCGCCGCCACAGAAGTGCTCGGCGATCGTGGCCAAGATCACCGCCACCGGCCCCGGCCGATCGAGCACCGTGAGATACCACTGTCCCAGCATCGAAAACGCACGCAGCAAGCTGGCCAAGGTCACGGCCGTAAGCAGCGGCGTACGCGTCGCGGTCCAGCCACCCAGAGCCGATCCCAAAAGCGAGGCCACCATGCCGTAGCTGCCGATCCACAGCGAAAGCTGTTCTTTGCGATAGCCAGCGTCGATCAGAAACGCGCGCAGCATCGGATCGACCAGCTCTTCGCCGATCTTGTATGTCGCGACAAATGCCACCAGCCAGAGCGATCCGGGCTGCTTCAGCGATTCCAGCATCGTCGTCACGACGGCTCGCAGCGATCGGCGCGTCTCTGCCACCTGCTCGGAAGCTGGCGGCTCGCGCCAGCCTGACAGCACCAGCGCCCACACGAACAACAGGCCGCCCAGCGACCACAAGATGCCGTGCCAGCCGATCCATGGATAAAGCGGCACCAGCAGCGCCGATGACAGCAGCATGCCCGCTTTGTATCCAACGACCTGCGCCGTATTCGCCGGCCCCAGCGCCTTGCCCTTCAGCAGATCGACGGCCAGCCCGTCGACGGCGATGTCCTGTGTCGCGGCAAACAGGTTCATCAGCAGAATCAGCGCCAACAGCCCCAGAAGTCCGCGGCTTGGCGGAAAAAATCCGGCTGCCACGCAGGTCAGCGCCAGCAAGACCAACATCGGCACGATCCACGACTTGCGGCGGCCGAAGCGATCCGAGCCAAAGCGATCCACCAGCGGCGCCCACAGCGCTTTGGCCATCCATGGGGCCGACAGCGCCCGCGTAAAGCCGATTTTGTCGAGAGAAACCCCCGTCTCGCGCAGAAAAGACGACAGTTCCTTCTGGAAACCAAAAGGCAGCCCCTGCGCCATATAGAGCAAGAAGAGAAGGGCTAGCACACGGCGCTGTGGCAGATGAGACACGATCAAAAAATCCTAACGCGACGTGCGGTTTGTCGACAAGCGGCGCGCTTGCGGCAAGACCGCTTATCATCAGGGGGGCGGTTGTGATTTGCGGGTTCTAGCAGGCCTCCGTCGATGGAGAGCGCTGCCAAGGGGGGTCCATGGGCTGCTTCGTCTGGCCAGTCACATACGTAAGCAAGACGCAGAGGGCTGCGCGCGATGCCGGGCTGCCGCGGCCGGCTCGCGGGGATGCCCTGGGCCTAGCGCCGGAGCGCAACGCTGCCTGGATCATGGCGCGGCTCTGTTGCCAGCGCGAGCGCAGGCTGCATGGGCAGACTTTGCATCGTGTGACGCCTGGAATCGACGAGCATCCGTGCATGCGCTGGCCTTCGTAAGGCGTGGCAGCCAACCCATGTCCGCGCAGCCGCTTCCATTGTCGCAGCAGCCCATCGAACCGACGCAGATCGGCCCGTATCACGTGCAGCGAAAGCTGGGCCAGGGCGGCATCGGTGCTGTCTATGAAGCGATCGACGCACGCATCGCGCGCACGGTGGCCATCAAGGTCTTGCCACCGGACGAGCCCGAGTTTCATGCGCGCTTGCTCAACGAAGCGCGAGCCGTGAACCTGGTGCGTCATCGCGGCATCGTCGGCGTCAGCGACGTCGGGCGACTCGAAGATGGATCCGCGTATCTGGTCATGGACTTCCTCGACGGACAGACGCTGCGCGCGGTGATGGGCAAGCACCCGAGCCGAGCCGAGCTTCTGCGCTTCGCTCGCCAGATTGCGTCGGCCCTTGCCGCCACACATCGCTTGGCGATCTTCCATCGCGATCTAAAGCCGGACAATGTCATGGTGGTCTCTGACGATGAAGTTGTGGGTGGGCGACGGGCCATCGTCTTTGACTTCGGGATCGCCAAGCTCACCGCCGAGCAGAAGCATCCGTCGACGCAACACGACCTGACCGATCTGCGCTTTGCGCTTGGCACGGCCACGTACATGGCCCCTGAACAAGCCACGGGCGAGCGAGCCATCAGCGATCGCGTCGACGTCTACTCGCTTGGAGTGATGCTGTACGAGATGCTAAGCGGCGCTCCGCCGTTTTCTGCTCGCAGCTATGCATTGCTTCTCGATATGCACCGCTACGCCACCCCCCTTGCACTCACCAAACTTGCCCCCGACACCCCCCCCCGCCTAGCAGCCCTTATCATGCGCATGCTGGCCAAGCAGCCGGGGGAGAGGCCGGGGATGGAGGAGGTGGTGGGGGGGGTGGATGAGGTCCTGCGGGACTGCGCTGAGGGGGCATGGGGCGCGGGGAGGCTGTCGGATCAAGGGGGACGGGGCGGGGAGCCTGCGGCTGCCTCAGAGACGCCGAAGCCTAGTGCTCGTCCAAGCGAGGCCCCCCCCACTGCCCGCAATCGCCGTCGACGCAATACAGAGCCCCTGCCGCAGCGCAGGGACAGCACGACGCTTCCACTATCGCGACTGCTTGCGGTCGAAGAGACGCTGCCACCGACGCCGCGCCCCGCTCTTTCAGCTCAGGCTCCCGCTGGAAACGTGCGCTTGGCCGCCCTTGCGGCTTTGGCTGAGAGCGAGACCATGCCGCTTGCGCGCACGGACATCCAACCCGAAAGCGAAGACGACCGCGAGACCCGCGCAGAAGCCGACACGCATCCACCGCCGAACCGCGCGGCACTGGCAGCCAGAGTGGCTTTTCCGCGGTCACCGCGCGACCTGGTGCTCGGCGGCGGACTGCTGTTTTTTCTGGGGTTCTTGCTGCGAGCGTGCGTCTAGAACACGACTGCGTCGAATGCCGGCAACGTGGCGCGCCGTCGCGGTACCAGGCAGCGCCGCGACGAAAACGCCGGGATAAGGTGGAACGGCCTACAGCGTGTTGGGGGTAAGCGGCGACGCGGGGGTCGGCAATGACGCAAGGACCTCGGGCGGTACGACGGGATCCGATCCCGACACGCTGGCGCCGCGGCCAGCGGCAGGCTCAAGAACCACGTCGAGGACGGCGGGGATGCGGTTCACGAAGACGAACGTGAGCTCGTTGCGAACCTCTTCCGGCACTTCGACCAGGTCTTTCTGGTTGCGCTCGGGCAGGATCACGGTCTTTAGGCCGGCCCGGTGCGCCGCCAGCACTTTGGCCTTGATGCCACCGACGGGGAGAACGGCTCCACGCAGCGTTACTTCACCGGTCATGGCGACGTCCGATCGCACCTTGCGTCCCGTCAGCAGGGAAACGATCGCCGAAACCAAAGCGATGCCGGCCGAGGGTCCATCTTTGGCAATCGCGCCTTGCGGCACGTGCAGATGGATGTCGACGTTCTCGAAGAACGCGCTGCTGAGCTTCAGATCCTCGGTGTGGGCCCGCACCCACGACATTGCAGCTTGCGCCGATTCCTTCATGACATCGCCGAGCTTGCCGGTCAGATTCAGCTTGCCCTTGCCTGGCATCGCCGTCGCCTCGATGAACAGAATGTCGCCGCCCACCGCGGTTACCGAAAGACCCGTCGCAACGCCAGGAATCTGCACGTGCTCGGCGAGATCGCGGAAGAACTTGGGTGGCCCCAGGTACTCGGCGACATCGTTTTTCTCGACGCTGATCGGGCCTGCCTGACCGGATGTGTTGTCCGCGACCTTCATCGCCACGCCGCGAACGATGCCCGCAAGCTCGCGCTCTAGGCTGCGCACGCCGGCTTCGCGCGTGTATCGTTCAATGACCTCGGTGATCGCTGGCTCACCGACGGTGACGTTCTCGGGCTTCAGGCCATGCTCGCCGATCTGCTTGGGCATCAGGTGGCGGATCGCGATCTGCTGCTTTTCCGTCAGCGTATAGCCCGCGATCTCGATCACCTCCATGCGATCGAGCAGCGCCGGAGGAATCGTCTCTAGCGTGTTGGCCGTACAGATGAAGATGACTTCCGACAGATCAAACGGCACCTCGATGTAGTGATCCGAGAAGGCGTTGTTCTGCTCGGGATCCAGCACCTCAAGCAGCGCCGATGACGGATCGCCGCGATAGTCGTGGCCCAGCTTGTCGATCTCGTCGAGCAGCAGCACAGGGTTCTTGGCCCCAACGCGCTTCATCGCCTGCATCACGCGACCGGGTAGCGCACCGATGTATGTGCGGCGGTGGCCACGGATTTCGGCCTCATCGCGCACGCCGCCGAGCGACATGCGATGGAAGTTGCGGCCAAGCGCGGTGGCGATCGAACGCCCGAGCGAGGTCTTGCCGACGCCAGGCGGTCCCACCAAGCACAGGATCGGCCCCTTTTTGTCCGGTGCCAGCTTGCGCACCGCGAGGTACTCGATGATGCGCTTTTTCACTTTCTCAAGGCCGTAGTGATCGGCCTCTAGGATGCGACGAGCCGCTGCCAGATCATGCTTGTCCTCGGTGCGCTTGGACCAGGGCAGATCGCATAGCCACTCAAGATACGTCCGCTGGATTGACGCTTCGGGCGATCCGTCGGGAATGTGGCGCAGACGATCGAGCTGCTTCTTGGCGATCTTCTCGGCCTCGGCGCTCATGCCAGCTTTCTGGATGCGCTCGGCGAACTGCTCGATGTCCTTGTCGGAATCGGCTTCGCCCAGCTCTTCCTGAATCGCCTTCACTTGCTGGCGCAGTACGGCCTCGCGCTGCCGACGGGCAAACTCGTTTTGCACTTGCTTGTCGATGCGCTCTTTGGCCGAGATGACTTCGGCTTGGCGCTGCAGCATGGCCAGCACCGCATCAAGTCGCGCCTTGACGTCGAGCTGACTGAGCAGACCGACACGATCGGCAAACGGCGCGTCGAGAAGCGCTGTCGCCAAGTCGGCTACCAAGCCAGGCTCGCGCGCCTGTTCTAGAAGCGGCAGCACCGCACGCACTGACTCGGGAAGCTGAACCAAAGAGGCTAGGCGCTGCGCGGTCTCTTTAACCGTCAGGCTGAGCGCGATCGCTTCGACGGCGTCGGTGTTCGTCTCGGTCACTGGCAGCAGGCGCGCCTGCAGATACGGCTCGGTCTGGACCACCTGCAGGCGTCGGCGACGCTCGCCTTTCAGAACGGCGGTCACCTTGTCGGCGCCCGTGCGCACGACCTTGAGCACTTCCGCTTGAACGACAATAGGGTGCAGATCAGCCTCGCTGGGCTCTTCAACCTGCGGATCGCGCTGCACCGCGACCAAGAGCGTCGGTGGATGCTGCCGCACGACGGTCTCAAGCAGGCGCAGCGAGCTACGACGTCCCACCTCGAAGGGCATGGTGATGCCAGGCAAAAGCAGCATGTTGCGCAGCGGCAACACCGGAAGCTCCGGGGCGAACTCAGGATTGCTTGGCTTGTTCTCGAACATGGTTTCCTCATCGGCTGCCGACGTTGTGGCCGCCGGGATTACCCTGCGTGGCCACGAATGCGGCCACACAGAGTGCATTTTGCTTTTTCATTTTACGTCGCGTTGCGCGGATTTGCCGCCTGCTTGCAGTCTGATTCCATCGCATCGCAACGACGGCGGAAGCCCGGCCTCTACAGCGTTAGAGTGCCGGTGCGGATCAAGTACGCCAAAGACGCACGCTGTTCCGGCGTCAGCAGCGCATGAATTCGCCCAAGGGCCCGAACCACCTGCTGCAGCAGACGCTCGGCACTCTTGCGGCGCTGCTCGGCGGCCTGACCGGCCGCGGCTTCATCGAATGTGGGCCCAGACAGGGCATCGGCAAACGAAGCCTGGGCTCGTCGATCATCGACCTCGGCTTGCGCCCGCTCGGTCTTCAGCTCGTTGAGGATGCGGGCAAGCTCGCCGACCTGGGTTTCGGTTAGCTGCAGCTTATAGGCCAAGAAACGCAGGGGCCGTCGAACACCGAAGGACCCGCCGCCGCCAGAGTCGCCGCAGGCATCACCGCCCCCACCGCTCCATCCGCCTGAGAATCCAGAGCCACAGCGCGCCCACGGTTCCGGTGGGGTGTTTGCTCTCGGATGGCAGCTCTCGGACTGGGCGTGCTTCCACACAAAAATCAACTCGGGGAACATGGCTTTTCTCCTCTGCCGGGGCTCTCGCTCCCAGCGGGTTTTCTTGACCCCTGGAATGTCATTGGGCATCTGGCGATGCTGGGGTCTAGCACGTGGGCAACATGCCACACGCGGTTAGGATTCAAGCTAAGGCGGCGCGCGGCGCTGTCAACGATTCTGCACAAAGCCGCGCTGAACAGCCTTGGCCGCGGCGAGTACATCCGGCGCATGGTTGACGGCCGCGATGATCGCGGCGCCGTGTGCTCCAGCGGCAGCGATATCGGGAACCCGCTCGATCGTGATGCCGCCGATCGCGATGACCGGGATCGGGCTTTTTTCGCAGACGCTGCGCAGACGCTCGATGCCAACAACCGGATCGGGGTTGTTCTTGCTGTGCGTCGCAAAGATGGGCCCCAAGGCGATGTAGTCCGCGCCGCCCTCGATCGCCGCCAGAGCCTGCGCTTCGCTGTGCGTCGAGATGCCGAGGACAAACCCAGGCGCTGCGTACCGCGCGCAAACGGCACGAGCCGCGGCAAGCGGCAGATCGTCCTGGCCGAGATGCACACCATCTGCACCCGCCGCAAGCGCAACGTCCAGCCGATCGTTGACCACGATCCGCGTTCCAGCAGGCTTGTTGGCCAAAAGCTCGTCGAGAACGGCCAGCATCGCGGCGGCGCTCCCGGCTTTCATTCGAAGCTGCAAGGTCGACACACCGGCCGCCCACAGCGGCTCGTACAGCGAGCGCGGAGTCACCGCCGGCTTCGACGGCGACAAGTCGACCATGCCGTACAGACCACGCCCCAGACAGGCTTTCATGGATTTTTTCGAGAGAGGAAGGAGGAAAAACGAGCCGTAGAAGAGCGACGACTAGTGCTTCTTGGCCGGAGCCGCAGCGGGCTTTCCGCCGCCCTTTTTGTTTTCTTCTTGGCGCTCAAGACCTTCGCAGGCTTTCTCATCACCAGCGTCGCACATGGCGCGCAGACCGACGCTGCGCACGCCGCTTGAGCCGTTGATCCAGTCGACCCAGGCCTGATCGAACTGCACCAAGTCGTCCTTCTTCGATTCTTTGTTCATCTTGCGGAAGCACGAAGCGAAGGCCGGATCGATGCGCTCATACTCGGCACCGTACTTGTTGAAGGTCGCCTTGAACGTCGGAGGCTGCTTGGCGGGAGCTTCCTGCGCTTCGGGAATGCAGGTGTCACGCAGCTTGGCGAGGAAGGCCTGATCGATGTCTTGGCCTTTGCGCTGCACGCACTTGCTGGCCAAAAACTCCAGCAAGGCCTGGCCGTCTTTGAGCTTGTCGACATCGGGCACGGCGCAGTGCAAGAACTTGTCGTACTGCCAGGCCAGAGGCTCGGCCTTGTTGGGGTTCGCCGTCGTGCTCCACGTCGAGCCTGCGGTCGTGATCTTCTGCTCGCGCAGCTTGGTCTCGACGCGCTTGGGCGCGCCCTCGGCCCACACTTGGATCGTGTTCGCCAGCGCCGCCAGCGTCTTGCCATAGGTGTCGACGGCCGCGCTGTACTCGGGCAGAGGCTCGATGTCGTTGACGCCCTTGGCCGCCTTGAGCGCCTTGGGGGCGCACTCGTTGTTCACCTTTTCGGGGAAGGTCTTGGGATCGGCGTACAGCGCCCCTTCGATCTGCATGTTTAGCTGCTCAGGCGTATTGAAGCGCCGACCGTCGCCCTCTTTGCCGAACAAGCACTTCCAGAATGCACCGACTTGGTTCTTCTCGAACTCTTGGAAGGTCTCCATGAACGCGACGTGCTTCTTCAGCTTTTGCCGGTTTTGAACGCTGCGGAAGCCCAGGAAGGCCAGGGCCGCGATGATCGCGATAGCAACCGCCAAATAGACCGGCCAAGGCAGGCTCTTTTTCTTCAGGCTCAGATCGGCATCGCCGCCGAATCCACCGAGCCCACCACCAGGAAGTCCACCGTCAAGTTCACTCATGGCCCCCATCTTGGATCGCCAGCCCTGCCGTTGGGAAGAGGCTTTGCAGACCCTTGTTCTTCCGTCGGTCAGACTCGCCTTGGTACCGCTGTGCCAACAGATAGACGAACCGCTTGCCAACATAGTATCGTCCGCCGCGAAACAAGGAGCCCGTCATGCGTCTGTCGACGAACATACTGCGTACCAGCTTGCCGCTGCTCGGCTTTCTTGCCGGACTCGTGGGCGGCTGGCCCGAGCACAGCACACAGCCCGGCGACGCCTTCGCCACGCGATCGTTCCTAGCGTTGCCGTCGGCCACAGCCAGTCCGCTGCGGCGGCCACGCATCCACACGCTGCTCATCGACTTGACGCATATCGAAGCCAACAATGGCGAGCGCGACGATCGTCGAACCGCGCGCTTGATCCAGCAGCAGATCGTCGCGGTGCGCATGGATCTTCTGCGAGCGATGGGCGGTGAGCTTCCGTTTCACGCGGCGCTGCAGGCGACGCTTAACAACCTGTATCTGATCGCTGGCCACAACAGCCACTCGACAGACAATGACTATGACCTGGTGATGCGCGTCGCCGGCAGCGTCGAACAGATGCGGCTGCGAGCGGGGCAGATCCTTGCGAACCTGGGTAAGTACGCGCCGCCGCCTCTGCCGCCGAGCTACCGTCAGCCGGGCGCCCTGTACGTGCCCGATCCGTACCTGCCCCCGACGATTCCTGCCCCGCCGCCGGTCTATCAACAGCCGCCGCCGGTCTATCAACAGCCGCCGC
>CAZKOY010000060.1:0-13187 GCA_964554495.1 uncultured Myxococcales bacterium | reverse complement strand
CCTGCCCCGCCGCCGGTCTATCAACAGCCGCCGCCGGTCTATCAACAGCCGCCGCCTGTTTATCAGCAGCCGCCGCCGGTCTATCAACAGCCGCCGCCGGTCTATCAACAGCCGCCGCCGGTCTATCAACAGCCGCCGCCGGTCTATCAACAGCCGCCGAGCTATACCGGGATGCCGATGACGCCTCAGCAGTTCCAGGGGCTGCTAGGGCAGGTGCAGAGGCTCTCGTTCAGCGACGAGAAGCTCAACGCTGTGCAGGACGCGGTGCGGTCGGGCTATTTCTTTACCTGCGAGCAGATCGTGCAGCTTATGCGCACGTCGGCTTTCGGCGATGATCAGGTCAAGATCGGCTCGCTGCTCTATCCACGCGCAGTCGATCCGCAGAACTTCTCGCTTTTGACCTCGGCGCTGACGTTTGAAAGCGACCGACAGCGCCTACGCAAGGCCTGTGGTCGCTAGCGCAGCGGGCCCACGCTGGGTCTACGCGACCCAGCCGCGCGCGGCGACTCCAACACTGCGCTCGCGTCGCGCGCTCGCCATCGCGTCTGCAGCACTGCCCCGCAACAGCGGCTCAAAGGGGTTGTTCCCGACGTAGCCGCGATCCTTTGCCCAACAGAAAAAACGCCACGCTGCCTCGATGCCGCGCTGCGATGCGAACGGAACACTGCTCGTTCGTCGCGTCGTATCTTGCGAAAGCGAAGCCACCAGCGCACGGGCCATGCCGGCAGTCAGCGCAACCAGCGGGGCCTCGACGGGATCGAGCAGGTCGCAAAGTGCGTCCAGCGTCTCGCGAATATGTTGGCCGCCTAGCCCAGGCGTCCCGCCAAGATGGGCTTCGTATTCGTTCAGGGTAGCGGCAATGGTGCGGGCGGGAGCAAAGGCATAGAGCGCAGGCTCAACACAGACCCTACGAAGAACCGCATGATCGTCCATAGTTGAATTGTTACGAGCACTTACATTTATTGTCCAGTCTATAGTCGTTCTAATCGTGATCTTAGATACACAACATGCGGCACAAGACAGAGCCCTGCCATGCGTGCAGGGCCTGACCTGTTCAGGCGACGTCGCGACCACCTGCTGGACAGCCCGTGCGGGCTAGCGACGCATGCGCTCGAAGAGCGGCCCCACTTCCGGCTGCGAGCGGTGGTGCAGCTCTAGCTCTTCGGGAGAGTGGGGATCGCTGGGCCACACCGAGCGGTCGAGATCCAAGATGCGCGACTGTCCGACGTAGCTCTTGGTCTCGTAGCGCGTGATGTGGCCGATCTTGCGCACGATCTCGGCCATGCGATCGGCTTCTTTTTCGAGGACAGCGGCGTACTCGTGCAGGTCCGAGTTTTCGCCGGGCAGCAGCCGCCGCAGCAGCTGCACATAGCCCATCACCGACGTCAACGGCTGATTCAGTTCGTGCGCCAAGGCCCCGGCCAGCTCGATGAGCACGGCTTGCTTCTCGCTCCACGCCAGGCGCTCTTCGGTGCGCAAGAGCTTCTGCTCGATGTGCAAGCGCTCGCGCAGATCCGACATCACACCGACGGTGGCAACCTCTTCATCACCTTCGTAGATGATCGAGGCCGACAGCGCCACCGGCACCGGCTGACCATCTTTGCCAAGGACGGTCTGTCGCGACTGCAGCAAGCGACCGCGGCCGCCAAACTCGTCCGATCGCAGCTCGCTCATCACACGCTTGGCATCGCCTTCGGGATACAGCAGCCATACGGGCAACTTGCCGATGACTTCTTCCGGTGCATACCCGGTGATACGCGACGCGCCGCGGTTGAACAGGACGACGTTGCCCTTGATGTCCGCTGCGATGATGCCGTCGACGGTTGAGTCGATCAGGCGTTCCAGAAATTCCTTGGTCTTGCGCAGCTCGTTTTCCAAGATGCGCTTTTCGGTCACGTCGCGGAACGACAACACGATGAAGCGCTGGGGCGACAGCACCGCCGATGTCGACACCGACGCCAGCAGATATTCCTGCGAGGTCGTGATCAGCGCCAGGTCATACGCCGACACCGAGCACTCTGCGAGCACCAAGCCCAGCGCATAAGCAAACAGGAAGCGCTGCGGCTCGGCCACGAGCTCGACGAGAGGCCGCCCGACCAGCCCAGCTGAGGCATAGCCCGTAAGCTGCTCGGCCGCCCGGTTCAGCCACAGCACGCTGCCGCGATCGTCCAGCACGATGACACCGTCGGCGCTTGATTGAAAAAGGTCGCGGTAGCGATCGATGACCGACTCGGGCAAGGTCGGCCGCGGCTGCGGCGAGAGAGCCTGCAGGCGCACGCGTCGTGTCCGGTCGCGCAGCACATCGTCCAAGCGCCGCCCACGCACCGCGATGCTCAGAAGCTGCGCGGCGCTGCCCAGAAACGCGGCTCGCTCGTCGCTGCGTTCAGATCGCGGTGCCGCCGCTGGGGCGGTGCTGATCAAAAGAGCCCAGTCGCTGCTTTCGCCCAAGCGGCTGGTGTCGGCAGGCAAGGGCACGACCTCGATACGCGAAGGCTCTTCCATCAGCAAGCAGTCGCGCAGCAAGGCCTGCTCTGCGGCGTCGACGAGCATCGCGGGCTCTCCCAAGCGAATGCAGCGCAGAAGCTCGCTGTAGCGCCCCTTGGGTCCGCGCAATAGACCCGGTAGCTCAGGGCTGCTGGTCGCCATGACATTTAGCTCGACGAACGCATCATCGCGCTGCGCCGATCCCAGACCCGGCATGCGCCCCGTCAGGGACGCAAGGGCCGTGATCTGGATCAGAGCCACCAGGGATGCCGAAAGCGGCTCGGCCACGATGGCGAGCGCCCGCCCAAGAAGCTGTAGCTCATCGCCGTCTTCCGCGTCGATGGCCACTGGGGCGTTGTCGTCCTGCGTTCGCGCCGCATCACGACCGCTTACGTCGCTCTCTCCCCCGCTGATCTGGGCCAGTACACGTCGCAGCGCACGGTAGTACGCCAAAGACACTGCTTCAGATGGCTGGGACATGCCTGGACTAACAACCGAGGGAAAGAGCGGGCGTTACTTACGCGCGAGCGGTCGTGCGCATCTCGTCGATGACTGCGGTCGCGAACTCTGAGCACTTGACCTCTTTGGCCCCCTCGGTCAGGCGAGCAAAGTCATAGGTCATGACTTTCTTGGCGATGGTCACATCGAGGCCCTTGATGATCAGATCGGCAGCCTCTTGCCAGCCCAGGTGTTCGAGCATCATCACGCCCGAAAGCACGACCGAGCCGGGGTTGACCTTGTCCTGGTTGGCGTACTTGGGCGCGGTGCCGTGCGTCGCCTCGAAGATGGCGTGGCCGCTTACATAGTTGATGTTGCCGCCAGGGGCGATGCCGATCCCACCGACCTGCGCGGCCAAGGCGTCCGACAGATAGTCGCCGTTTAGGTTCAGCGTCGCGATGACGTCAAAGTCCTCGGGCCGCGTGAGCACCTGCTGCAGCGTGATGTCGGCGATGGCGTCCTTGATCACCAAGCCGGCTCCGGGCTTGCCTTCGGGGATCTTGCACCACGGTCCACCGTCGATCTCGACAGCGCCAAACATCTCTTTGGCGACTTGATATCCCCAGTCGCGGAAGGCGCCCTCGGTGAACTTCATGATGTTGCCCTTGTGAACCAAGGTCACCGACTTGCGCTTGTGCTTGATGGCAAACGAGATGGCGCTGTGGACCAAGCGCTCGGTGCCGAGGTAGCTGACCGGCTTGATGCCGATGCCGACCTGCAGGCTGACATCGCGCTTGGGGGCGCCGACGCCTTCGAGCGCACTCTGCCACTTCTGCGATGCGTCGGTGGTGCCGAAGCGAATCTTGGCGAAGTCCTTGGGGAATTCCTTGGCGATGAAGTCGAGAACCTTCTGCGCTTCTGGCGTACCACCGCGGTACTCGATACCGGCGTAGATGTCTTCGGTGTTCTCGCGGAAGATGACCATGTCGACTGCTTCGGGACGCTTGACGGGCGACGGCACACCGCGGAAATAGCGCACCGGGCGCAGGCAGACGTACAGGTCCAAAAGCTGCCGCAGCGCGACGTTCAGCGAGCGAATACCACCGCCGACCGGCGTCGTCAGTGGCCCCTTGATGCCGACGAGATATTCCTTGAACGCGGCGACCGTCTCATCGGGCAGCCAGTTGTTCGTCAGCTTGAACGCCTTCTCACCGGCCAGCACTTCTTTCCACACGATCTGGCGCGAACCGCCATAAGCGATCTCGACGGCGGCGTCGAGCACGCGCACCGACGCGCGCCAGATATCCGGCCCAGTTCCATCGCCCTCGATAAACGGGATGATCGGGTGATTCGGCACAGATAGCTTGCCGGTCTGCTTGTCGAGCGTGATCGGCTGGCCAGCAGCAGAAGTGGTCATCGTAGGTGGCTCCTATAGCGGACAGTTGTGGGCCGGATGATGCACTGAATGGCTTGGCTAGCTCAAGCACTACGAAGGCGCATCCGACGACAGCGCGGATCGATGTGCAGCCTGATAAGCTGGGCTCGTGCAGTGGCGCGCAGCATGGGTCATACGTGTCTTATTGGCCGGGTCGCCAGCGATGTCGTTGGCTGCCGATCGGGTCGCATGGGCGGAATCGCCGTATCGCATCGCCGATGCCGAAGCCGCGCTCTTGCACCGTCGGCTAGACCTTGCGGGCATTCGTCAGTACAGCCGCGCGCAAAAGACCTGGCAGCCGCTGGTTTTGCCGTCGGCGCGTGTCTATGTCGTCAACCTGTGGGGGGTTCACTGCGCCCCATGTCGCGCCGAGTTTCCGCTGCTGCGCAACATCCAGCGCGCTTGGCAGAGCAACCGCGAGGTCACGTTTCTGTACCTGGCCGACCCACCGCTTGAGAGCCTGCCGGAAGAGATCCTGCGCTTCTGGCAAGACGGCAAGGGCACGCTGCCGGATGCGGATCCCGCCCGCTCTTCCGACGACGCGCTGCGCCGGCAGCTTGGCAATGATGCGCAGCCGATCACACTGCTTCTGGACGCGCAGTTTGTGGTGCGCCAGGCCTTTGTTGGTGCGATCGGCGATCGGCCGCTCGGCGCTGCCATCAGCCGTCTGCTCGCTGCGGTCCCCGCGGTCCGCTCTCCCGTCCGCCCCAGCCCACAGTCTCCCGCACGCTGAGCCGCTTTCTGCACCGGTTTGTGCAGCGGTGCGTTCCAGAAAAATGGTATTCTGGATCACTGTAGGAGAAGTCTATGGCCGAGCAATACATCGGTCCATATCGCGTCGTTCGCGAGATCGGCCGCGGTGGCATGGGCTCTGTGTTCGAAGCGGTGCAACCGCAGATCGAGCGCCGAGTTGCCATCAAAGTCCTACATAGCCAATACGCCAAGAACGAGCAGCTCGTGAATCGCTTCTTCAACGAGGCTCGCGCCGTCAACATCGTCAACCATCCCAGCGTCGTTCAGATCTCGGAATTCGCTCAGCTTCCCGACGGGACTGCGTACATCGTCATGGAGTTCCTGGAGGGCGAGTCGCTGGGCTCGCGCATGAAGCGACAGAACGGGAAGCTGTCGCTGGTCGAGTCGCTGCGACTGGCCCGACAGATCGCGGCGGCTCTGTCGGCTGCACACGCCAAGAACATCATTCACCGCGATCTGAAACCCGACAATGTGATGATCGTGGCCGATCCTGAGGCTCCGGGAGGCGAGCGCGCCAAGGTCCTTGACTTCGGGATCGCCAAGCTGGCGGCTGCTGCCCATCCCGACGGTGCGACCGATGCTGTCTCGACGACACGCACTGGAGTCATGGTGGGCACGCCGCTTTACATGGCCCCAGAGCAGTGCAAAGGCACGGGCCAGGTCGACGCCAAAGCCGACGTGTACTCGCTGGGCGTCATGCTGTACCGCATGCTGTGCGGGCGTCCGCCGTTCATCGGTGAAGGCGCAGGCGCTGTCATGGCGATGCACATCTATGAACAGCCGCCCCCGATTCGCGAGTTCGAGCCGTCGGTTCCCGAAGACCTGGCCAACTTGGTCCATGTGCTCTTGGAAAAGATCCCGGCCAATCGTCCGACGATGGCGCAGGTGACGCACGCGCTCGAACAGCTCAAGGCCGTCCACTCGACGGGCATGCTGGCCAGCGGAGAGCTGCACATGCTGGCCAACGCCGGGCTTTTGAGCGGCGCCTACAATCCGACGACGCCGAACCCGACGACACCGGCTCCGATGACGCCGGCTCCGCTTTTGGGCCATGCCGGCGCGACGGCGCAGGGACTTGGCCCGGTTCGCATCAGCAACAACGACAGCGGCTCGCAAGCTCGCCTGGGGGCCGCAAGCGTCAGCTCGTCAGGGCTACTAACGCTCAGCCAAGTGGGAGCCAGTCAGCCCAGCCAGCCCCCGGTGCTGAATTCGGGCCCCAACTCGGTCAGTCAGACGCTGGGCCCAGCCGAGGCTCAGCACGGCAACACATCCCCGAAGCGCAGCGCCGGCTTTGCCCTGGGCATCGTCGGAGGCAGCGTCCTTTTGGGTGCCGCATTGTTCGGGCTGGTCGCGCTGCGCAATGGCGACGGCAAAGACAACCCAACACCCAGCACCGAGGCAGGCGCAGTGGTTCCCGTTTTGGCCAGCAAGGTCACCTGGACCGTCAGCAGCGAGCCGACGGGTGCCGCGGTGGTCCGAGCCACCGATCAGCGCATCCTTGGCAAGACGCCCTGGCGCAGTGAACAGCCGGCGAGCAGCGGCTCGACGGTCTTGATTCTGCGCCTGCCAGGCTACGCCGACCGCGTCGTCACAATCGATCAGACGGCCAACGCCGTCGTCAAAGAGAGCCTTGTTGCCCTGGTCACCACGCCGGCCGCGCCGCCTCCCGTCGCTGCGGCTGCGCCACCTGCCGCACCACAGCCAGTGCGCTGGATCAAGCGTGGTGGCAAGCGCATGCCGCTCAAGCCTGCGGCCGCGACCGAATCACCCAGTGTTGCCAGCGCGCCACCGTCCGTAGCACCACCGCCAGTGGCCGCTTCCAAGCCCAATCCGCCCCCGCCAAAGGAAGACACTCCGCATGCTCGCATTCAAGTGGTGGACTGAAACGCGCCCGCACCGCTTCGCCCTGGCTGTTTCGGCGAATTCCCGATGTCCGCACCCGATGCTGCGGACCACTTTCCTGCGCACATCGCTGCAGCCACTTCTGGGCGCACTGGTGCTGCTTGCGGCCCTGCTTTGCGGCACCGCCCAGGCTGTCCCCGAGGACGCCTGCATCAAAGATGAGAAGTGCAAAGAACACTACACAAAGGGCGTAAAGCTCTACAAAGAGGAGCTCTTCGACGAGGCCTTGGCAGAATTCCAAGCCGCCTACGCGGCCCGGCAGATGCCGCTGCTTTTGGTCAACATCGGCCGCACGATGCAGAAGCTAGGTCGCCCCAAAGATGCGCTGAGCCATTACGAGCGCTTTCTGAGGGCTGAGCCCAAGATCGATCCCGAGACCAAGAAGCGCGTCGAGGATTACATCACGCAGGTCAAGGCGCTGATCGAGAGCGAGCCGGCCAAGCCCGACAAGCCCGCCACCGCACCGCTCACCCCCGTCAATGCCGCGCCCACTCCGCCCGCGCCGCCTCCTCCTGGTCGCAACCTGATGATTGCCGGCGGAGCCGTAGCGCTAGTCGGCGTAGCAGGGCTTCTGACTGGCGTCGGGCTTTTTGTCGCATCGAACTCGGCCTATCAGAGCTTTTCAAGCACCAACGATGAGTTTGACAAGCTGACCTTCCGTTCGCGAGCACAGAGCCTGGGCAGCGGCTCGGTCGTCTCGTACATCTTGGGCACCGTAGCACTTGGCACGGGCGGCGCGCTGATTGGCGTTGGGCTGCGTGAGTTCCTCAACCACAAGAAAGCGCAGGCCAACAAGTCGGCGAGTGACAAGCCAGTCAGCGACAAACCCCAGGCTTCAGTGACCCTTGTGCCGCTGTCCGGCGGCGGGGCCTTGCTGGTTCAGGGAGGCTTCTAATGCGTACTCTGTTTTCACGACCTGTCTTCGCAGCCCTCTCGGCACTGAGCCTGTCGATGCCTCTTTGGCTGTCGGGTTGCACGCTGTCGCAGAAGTTTGAAGAGTGCGTATCGGATGCCGAGTGCCCGACGGTAAATGGGCATCAGCTGTACTGCTCTAGCGATCGCTTGTGCGTTTTGGGTCGCCCGAAGGAACAGCTCTGCGGCGAGATCTACCCCGCAAACGCCCCCAGCAACTCGGTTGTCATCGGAGCCATCGCATTTACCGAGGACGGAAACGACGACTTGGTGGTCAAGGCTTGGAAGCTGGGCATCGACCAAGTCAATGAGCGCCGCAGTCCCGATCCGCCGCTGGCCTTGCACATCTGCGACGTCGGCAAAGATGAAAACGACGCGCTCAAGTCCATGCAGGTTCTGGCTCGCGAGCGCGGAGCCGTCGCCGTCGTGGGCCCGACGACATCGGGCCGCACGTTTGCCATCAAGGATGAGCTGATCCGCAGCGGCATCCCGATGATGTCTCCATCGGCGACGTCGCCCGAGATCTCAGCGTTGGGCAACCAAGCAGGCCCCATAAACGGCATCTTCTATCGCGTGGTGCCCTCGGATTCACTGCAGGGACCAGTGCTGGCCAAACAGATTCCCACAGCCGCTCCGCTTCCGAAGCTGGCGCTGATGTACGTCGACGATCCGTATGGCACGGGCTTGAAGGATGCGTTTCTATCGGCGCTCCCCGGCCAAGGCCTGCCTTCGCCGGCTATCACGGTGAAGTACAACGAACCCGCAGCGGGCGTCGATCTGCCGTCGATCACCATGGCGGCTTCGGGCATCTTGTCCCTCAATCCGAAGCCCGACTATGTGGTGGCCATCACCAACGTACATACCGTCGACGTCATCAAAGCCCTGACCCCCTTGCCCACCATGGGAACCCCGTCGACCAAGATCATCATGGCCGACGGAGCCAAGAACGACAACACGCTCGCTCTGTCGAACACGGCCTATGCTTCGTACATGGTGGCGGTGGTCAATGCGCACTTAGCGCGCATCTCGGGAACGGCGCCCACCGTCGATACCGCCAACCAAACCAAGACCGGCGCATATCAGAAGTTCGTCGACGACTACAAGACGCGATGGAACCAGCAAGATCCCAGCATCAGCATCTTTAGCGCCTATGGGTATGACTCGATCTTCGCGGTCGCCATGGCCATCGGGGCCTCGGGTAGCGAGGTGACGCCCGGCCGTGTCTCGCAGATGTTGGGGCGCATCAACAAGATCGAAGCGTCGACGGGACGCTGCCTAGCGGACGCCATGGATGTTGCGACCAACAACTGGCTTGTGGTCGGCAAGACGAAGTTCCTGGATGCCAAGAACAAGCTGACGATGCGCGACGGCTTGGTGCTGCAGGGCGCGACGGGAACTATCTGCTTTACGCCGCACGGCGATCGCTCGGCCGGCCTGTACGAACGCTGGAGCATCAACCCCACCGCCGTACGCTTCGACAGCGCCCCAGCCAGCTAGGCCCCCGTCGGTTCTGCCGGCGCACTACGCGGCGCTCGCGACAGAGCGCGGTCCACCTTGCCGTCTTTCCGCTAGCAGGCTCGCCAGCCCAGCAGCCAGCCCAGCAAGAACGCCGCGGGCGTCATATACAGAAGCGCCCGCTGCGCCCGTCCACGGAAGCCTGCCGCCACCAGCTCGTCTTCCAGCAGGTGATAAATGCGACGCGTCTCACCCAAAAGGGCCTGCGCCGCAGCGGGTCCACGATCGATGCGGCTCTGCACGAAGCTCTCGGGCCGACCGCGCACCATGGCGCGCAGGATCAGCAGCATCAGCTCGTCGCGCAGAAACGGCTCGGGAATGGCATTGCGCCGTCCCAGATAGTACTGATCCATGCGTAGCGACGACGGTGAGAGCGATCGCTGACTGTCTTCCTGCAGCAGCGTCACCAGCGAGCTTAAGCGGTCGGCCTCTTCATGCTTGCCGGTGAGGATGTAATAAAACAGCCCTCCGACAGCGTAGATGTCATGCGGCTCGCCGAGACGACGCACGAGCTCGTATTTCTGACCGCCGACCCGCGGCCCCGGTGTGCCCTCGAATGTCGCGACCGCGCCGCCTTGTCCATCGGGCTCGACGCGAACGATCACAAGATCATGATCGTGCCGCGTGTCATTCAAGTCCGAGATCAGGTCGCCAGGCAGCACCGAAAGATACGTGTTCCACAGGTTGGCCGGCACGGTGAAGCTGCTGCGCTCGGGGTCGAAGTCCAAGGCCTCGCTGACGCGCTCTTTGCGGCGGCGCGCTTCCGGTGACAAGTACGGCAGCTTGATCGCCGATGCGACGACGTCTTGCTCTTCATACCAGCTACGCGACAGCTCATCTTTGTCGGCAAGGCCAAAGTCGATGACCTTGAGATCAAAGCTGGGAAACGAGGCACGACCACGCAGACGCTCGCGAAGCTCACGCATGGCCTCGCCTCGCCAGTCGGTCAGGCCCGGAGCTCCATCGAGCGCATGGACCATGATGTTGTCCGGCGCCAGATCCTTGTGAACGATGCGCTTGTCGCCGTGCAGCCAGGCCACCGCCTCGGCAAGCTGCACCATCAGGTACAGCTTCTGCAGCAGCACGACGCGCTGCGCTAGAAAACCTTCGCGATCGGGAAAGATGCGGCGCTCGACGCGGCGCTTGACGGCGGCCAGCGTACCCGGCCGCTTACTCGCCAGCGCCGAATACGCGCCCGACGCTCCGATCTGCACCAAGCTCTGCTGCTGCAGCGACGAAAAATCGGTCAAACCGTGCTCGACAAGCTCCATCACCACCGCTTCGCGCTCGACGAAGTTGACCAGCGTGCCGCGGCTGGCCCGCGCTGGATTGCCGACGCAGCATGTCTTAGCCGGCGGGCGCAAAAGGTCGGTGTGTCGCTGCTGAATGTCTTCGCCCGAGATCTCATAGCCGCAGCGGCCGCAGTGCAGAAGCGGATAGTCGTGACCGGGGCGTTCGAGTCGCCCGAGCGGCTGTCCGCAGCCCTTGGGACACTGCGGCACGTACAGCACCCCGCAGCCACACATGGCCAGCGGCGGCAGGTGAACGATATCGAGCGTGCGGATGACGTGAACGGTCGAGACCGTCGTCAGCTCTTTAAGCAGATCGATCTCTTGCTTGAATAGCCGCTCGTCGGCGAGCGCTGCGTGGTCGTGCAGGACCTTGATCGCGACGGGCCGCACGTTGCGACGAGCCGAGCGCTGCCAGGCCTTGTAGACCTTGGCAAACTTGCCGCTGCCGATCTGCATCGGCACGTTCAGCCCTTCTTGGTTCTGCCTCGCCAAGATCTCGTAGCTGACGTTCGACTGCAGGGTCTGCGACTGGGTCAGTCTGCCGCTTACGGGAAGCGTCATGGATACCGTCCGACCACTCTACAGGAGCCAGCACCGCCGAGAACAGAGGATTCTCGGCGCCAAACAGTGGACTAGCCGCCGGGCTCTTCGCTGCCTTCTTGCGCCGTTGCGGCCTCGGCTTCCGCGGCAGCCCCCGCCGGCATTTCAGCCGATCCAGGCGTGGCCGGACGAACCGTCGGAGCCGCGTAGCGCGCTTTTTCACCAGGACCCGAGTAGTCAACCCAATAAGCCGCATGGCTACGCCCGACATCGACGTGAATAAAGCCCGAGTTCGGGTAGTAGCCGACGCCGACGTTGTGATAGGTCTCGCGCAAGTAATCGCGAACGGCCTCGATGCGCACGCCGTCCAGGCGGAAGTCACAGGCGACGCCGCGCTTGTGGGCGCTCCTTGGGTTGCCTTTTTTGCGAGCGACCGCGGGTGCTCGATAGCCAGCGACGACGAAAATGCGGTCCCGGTGAAAGTGCCGCGCCGTTGCGTACAGCACGTTCACCAAGCGGCTGCTGATGGCGTGTCGCTTGCCGGTATGGTGGCAGCGCAAGACGCGCGACACCGACTTCATGGCCTTGCCGGCAAAGCCACCGCCGCGGCTGGCCGGGCGCAAGGCCAGCGCATCGTGCGTCGTCAGGTGCTCCAGGTAAATCGTCGGACCTGTAGCCACTTCGCGCTGGGTCTTCTGGGTCTTCTTGCCGGCAGCAGTGCCTGTCGTCTTCAGGACCATTGGACGGCGTGGACTTGGGCGCAGGGCTGCCTCAGCCATCGTGTGCCAGTCGAGCCAGCCCACCAAGACGAGGCCAAGGCCCAGACGCCAGCGGATGTCCTGCCTGTTCACCATGTTTTCGGCGTACCAGAGTTCCCAGAGGGGAGCAAGGTTTTGCTGCCTCGCTGTGTGGCCCGGCGTTCACAGGCCAGTGCGGCGCGCTCGCCACACCGTTTATTCAATTTTTTCTCTTCTCGACGGAAATCGCGCTTGCGGGGCGCGGACACGAGCTTGGCCCAAGTCTCGCAACAGAAGCGGGCAGGAGGAACGCAATGAAGACTCAATCTCTCGTCATCAGCAGCCTGTTCGCCCTCGCGACCCTTTCGCTCGGCAGCGTGGGCACCGCCCGCGCGCAGTACAGCGCGCCGGTTTCTCCGGCGGCTGGGCCTGATTACAACAACGATGGCATTCCCGACGATCAGCTCGTCGACGGACAGAATGCGCCGTACTACGCACCGGACACCAGCGGTCAGCTTGCTGCTCAGACGCAGTTTGGCTACTTCGGGCCGCACCCGATGCCGCACGACCATGGCGGTGGCTTCTGCCAGGGCAACGGCGCACACGCGCACGACTTTCCCGTGTTCGATCGCCACCTGTTCCGCGAGTCAGGAGGCTATGCCTACTTCGTCGGCGACCCCGGTGACTTCGGCTATGCCAGCACGTCGTATGTCTATCGCGGGCACCACCCGCTCGATCCATCGCACGGCGGTGGTTTCTGCTACATGGACTGGGTACACAACCACTGGTTCGCCCCGTTCTCGGTGAGCTTCTCTTGGAACAGCGGTGCCTTCGTCTGGGGCGGCCCGTGGGATGCGGCGTACTACGCCTCTCGGCCGTTCTACGCGAACTACTTCGGGGGCTACTACCGCAACTACTACCTCGGAGGTCGCTACTTCTCGATGCGCCCGGCCCACATGTACATGGGCTGGGGCTGGCACCGACCCATCGCGCGCCCCTACGGCTATGGCTGGGCACGTCCGGCCTACGCGCCGCGCCCCGTGTATCACGCGCCGGTCTATCGCGCGCCGGTTTACCGCGCTCCGGTCTATCAGGCGCCCGTCTACCGCGGCCCAATGCACCAGGCGCCGGTCTATCGCGCGCCGATGCAGCAAGCGCCGATCTATCGCGCGCCGATGC
>CAZKOY010000059.1:0-29915 GCA_964554495.1 uncultured Myxococcales bacterium | reverse complement strand
CCGGTCCGGCGCGGCTCTGCTGCACAAGCGGATGGAACAGACAGCCCCAGGTGCAAGTGCAAGTGGCAGCGAAGATCGCAGGCTACCAGTACTGGCGAGCCTGGCACGAGCCGGCGATCCGCAGGCGCGGCAGCAGCTAGCGCAGCTATTCCAAGCGGCGCAGGCAGCAGGCAAGGTCGACCCCCTGCTGGCCTTCAGCCTGGCACAGCAGGGAGAGCCGACAGCACATCGCGAGCTCGTGCGGCTGGCGAGTCAGTCGGGAGAGGATCGGCTGATGGCCGCGCGTCTTCTGTCGGCGCTGGGACAGCTGGATGGCTATGCCGTGCTTCTCTCTGTCGGCACGGACGAAAACATCCCCGAGCGCTTGCGCGAAGTGGCCTTCGACGGTCTGGGGGATTCGGGTCAGACCCCGGCCGCTGGCATGCTGGCGCGTACGTTAGAGGAAGCGGCGGTCACCCCGCGGTTTAGGCTCTCTGCCGCTGGGGCGATCTTGCAGATCGCTGGCGGAACCGCCCGCTCTGGAGCCAGTCGAAGCATGAGCTGGGCGCGAGCCGCACTGGCCAGTGACAGCAGCGCCACGCGCGAGCTAGCCGTCATGCTGCTCGGCGATCTGGAATCAGACGAGGCCATACCGGCTCTCCGGCAGGCGCTGAAGGACAAGGACCGAGACGTGCGGGGTGGTGCCGCGCACGCTCTGGGGCGCAAGACGGTTGCGGCTGCGCTCGATGCACTCAGCGATGCGCTGGACGATGCAGATGAAGAGGTCCGGATCGCGGGAATGCGCTCAATCGGCAAGGTGGCGACGGCCCTGCAGAAGTCAGGCGCGCGAGACTTCGCAACGAACGTCCTTGCGCGCCTGCGGCAGCTCAGCGAAAAGGGCACTGCCATCGATCGCATCGTTGCGGCGGGCATGCTGCTGCTGCTGGGAGAGCGCCAACAGATCGACATCTTGCGCCAAGGACTCCGGGCTGCGGACGCGCTGGCGCGCCGATTGGCGGTGGAGCTACTGGATGCGGACAGGTCGCTCTTGCTCCCGGCGCTCAAGGATCCGGATCCCCAGGTGCGCTTCGCCTCGGCACGCCGCCTGGCAGAGCTGGGTCTGGGGGATGGCATCGCCGTGCTGCGCGCCGCGTTGACCCAGGGTGGCCCCGACGGTCTTCTGGCGTATAGCCTGCTTCGAAAGCTCGGCGAAGCAGTCGATCCGCCGAGCGATCTTCTGAACCTGTTTACGGGGCAAGCGCTGCGCGAAAAGCAGGCTCTCTTGAGTCTCGTGCCGGATCTGCCACTCAACATCGCGCTCGATCTGCTGCTGCGCTCCTCGGTGGATGCGTCGAACGCACTGCGCCGACGAAGTGCTGAAGTCGCGTTCGACATGTTCTTGCACACGCTGCAGAACGCCTTCCATCAGGTCTTGTTCGGGCTGCGCAACGATCGAGATGCCGTCGTGCGCTGGCGAGTGGCTGAGCTCATCGCAAGCTTGCCAGCGTCGGCTAAAGCGAATAACCAACCGGACGCCGATCGCTTGGCGCCGTATAGCAGCTTGCTCAAGCAGTCGGGTGAGCCCGTCCGAGCGACCGCCGAAAAGACTCCCGACAAGGCCGCTGGGACATCGGCTGCCAACGCTGCGATCCATCCAGCAGCCCCCGCACCGATGGTACTTCCGACTCCGAGCAAGCTGACCAAGCGGGCGACCAAGTCCGCTGCGGACGCAGTGCGCACAGGGACCAAAGGCTCGCTAGCCAACGATCCACGCGCCAAGACCATGGGGTTGATTCAGGTCTTTGTGATGAAGAAAGGTCGCTGTCAGCTAACCCAGCAGTACTTTCTGCCGCCCGGTGATCACATCGTCAACCTGGCTGGCGGCGCATCACAGACCGTGTCGGTCTATGCCGGATCCGTCATTCCGGTTCGCCAGTGCCCCTGAGCATCGATCCGATCCAAGGCGCACCCAAGCTCGCCCGGCAACCCTGTATTGCTAGCGCCCACCGTCGCTGATAACCTGCATAGGTTATGCTCGATGTCGATTCTCTGTCCTTGACCGAGGCCATCCGGTTGCAGTCTGCGCTATCGGCCTCGATCACCAAGCGCTTCCAGCGGCAGCTCGCCTTGGTGTTCTCGGACATCGTCGGTTCCACTCCGTACTTTGCGCGCTTTGGCAACGAAGCTGGACACAGCTTGCAGCAGCGCCACTTCGATCTTTTGCAAGGCGGCCTGTCGTCACAGAGCGGTCGCATCATCGATACCGTCGGCGATGGCGCTTTCGTCTGTTTTCAAAGTGCGGAAGCAGCCTGTCTAGCCATGCAGGACGTGCTGCAACGCATCTCGGCCGACAACTTTGCCCGCCCACGCGAACATCAGCTGGCCATTCGCGTCGGCATCCACTTCGGACCCGTGCTGGCCGACGCTCAGGTGGTTACCGGCGACGCCGTGAACTTCTGCTCCCGCATCGCGGGCTGCAGCCGCCCCGGCGAGATTCGCATCTCGCGCCAGGTCTTTTCCGAGCTGCCAAGCGCCCTGCGCATGCACTGCCGCGCCCTGGACCCCGTCGAGCTCAAGGGAATCGAAAGCAAGGTCGCGCTGATGGAGCTGATCTGGTGGGATCCCTCGCGCTTTCCCGATTTTGTGCGCATCGAAAACAGCGGAGAGCAGCTGCAGCTACCGGCTCTGGACACCATTAGCTTCGGACGCATCGCAGAACTGGATGGCATCAAGGCCAACGACGTGGTGCTGAAGCTACCCGAAGAACGCCTGACCAATATGGTCAGCCGGTGGCACTTCGAGCTGCGACGCCGGCCGCAGGGCTTCATCCTCCGCTCGGTGTCTTCGCAGCTAACGGAAGTCAATGGCCGCCTCCTCAGCCGTGGTGAAGAAGCGGAGATTCGCGATGGCACCCACGTAATCTTGGCCAAGCACATAAGCCTCAAGTTCGGATCAAGCCGCAAAACGACCGCGGATCCGCTGGGCACTGCGCTGGTTGACTAGTTGTTCCGTCGAGCGATCCGCTGTGGCGCGGCAACTCAGCGGTGTGGTGGCTCTAAAGCGCGTCGTCCGTCGTCAAAGAAGCTCATGTCTCGCGCTGTCGACCAGCGCCGGAACGCTGCCAGCACGCTGGCCTGCTCGCGCACTTCTGCAAGACGCCGCTACAGGTTGAATGTTCCACAGCGGACGTACTGACCGCGGCCGGTGCGCCCAAGGCAGACCGCGCTCTTGCCGGCGCCGTTTGCGGCGTCGATGACTAGCTCTCCGCGCGAAAACACAAAGCGCGGCGCACCCAGCACCGTCTTTTCGGGATAAGCCGCATAGTCGACGCGCATGTGCAGGTTTTCGTGCGAAAGCGTCAGCGCCTGCTTGGGATCCCAGACCACGACATCGCCGTCGGCACCGATATTCAGTGAGCCCTTCTTGGGATACAGGCCGAAGATCTTGGCCGGCGCCGTGCTGGTGATCTCGACGAAGCGGTTGAGCGAGATCTGGCCGTGGTGGACCGCGTCGTGCATCAGGTGCAGGCGCGTCTCGATGCCGGGCATGCCGTTGGGGACCTTGGCAAAGCTGTCCTTGCCCAAGATCTTCTGATCTTTCATGCAAAACGGGCAGTGATCCGTCGACACCACTTGCAGGTCATAGTTGCGCAGGCCGCGCCACAGGTGATCGTGATGATGCTTGGGCCGCAAGGGCGGCGTACACACATACTTGGCGCCCTCGAACGGATCGGTCGCCGTGCCGCGCAGCGCATCTTCGTCGAGAAACAGGTACTGCGGGCAGGTCTCGGCATAGGCGGGCAGGCCGCGGTCGCGCGCTTCCATGACCCGTTCCAGCGCTCGCTGCGCCGACAGGTGGACGATGTACACCGGCACCTTGGCCATCTCGGCCAGCGCAATCGCGCGCTCGGTGCCTGTCGCCTCGGCGGCTTCTGGACGCGTCAGCGCGTGATAGATGGGCGCGGTATGGCCGCGCGCCAGCGCCCGCTCGACCAGGATGTCGATGGGCAGGCCGGTCTCGGCGTGCATGCAGATCAGCGCGCCGATCTCGCCGGCCCGCAGCATGCACTTGAAGATCGACTGATCGTCGAGAAGCAGCACGTTGGGATACGCCATGAACAGCTTGAAGCTGGTCACGCCCTCGCGCACCATGTCGTCCATCTCGCGCAGGCTGGCATCGGGCGCGTCGGTCATGATCATGTGGAAGGCATAGTCGATGACCGCCTTGCCCTGCGCTTTGGCGTGCCAGGTGTCGAGCGCCTGACGCAGCGTGCCGCCCTTCTGCTGGATCGCAAAGTCGATGATCGTCGTCGTGCCACCGAATGCTGCGGCGCGCGTGCCGGTCTCGAAGTCGTCGCTGCTGGTCGTCCCGCCAAACGGCATGTCCAAGTGCGTGTGCGCATCGATGCCGCCCGGCAGGACATAGCAGCCGCTGGCATCGATCACCTTCACATCGCCGCCCACTGGATCGGATGCCGCCGGCTCGGCGATGCGCACGATGCGCCCGCCCGCGATCAACAAGTCCGCCGTGAACGTGTCTGATGCCGTAACCAGGGTGCCGTTTTTGATAAGCGTCGTCGCTGCCTGCCCGTTCATGGTCGCCACCTCACTTCGTCGCATTCACCACACGACGTGGGCGGAACCTAGCACGAAAGCTGCGCGTCCAGCGACGCTCGGCTGCGACGTCTGCCGCACCTGGCATCCGGCAACAATTACGGACTGCGCATCGGTCCCCAGGCCGGGGTCTCGACGGCACCGCGATAGACTTGCCGCTCGCTCTTGCCGTCGAAGGTGGTGACCCAGATACCGCCGCGGCTGCTCTTAAACGCCAGGGCGCGGCCATTGGGCGCCCACGATGGATGGCTGTTGCTGCCCTTGCCCTCGGTCAAGCGGGCTAGCTCGCCCGAGCCAACGTTGATCGTGAACACGTCGAAGTTGCCCTTTTCATCGCGGCCCGTAAACGCGATCAGCGACTGCCCGTTGATCTGCTTGGGCGCCCACGAGGGCTCTTGGTTGTAGCTGCCCTTGGTGGTCAAGCGCCGCTGCCCCGCGCCCGAGGCATCCATCACCCAGATCTGCGGCGAGCCGTAGCGATCCGAGACGAAGGCGATCTGGCCGCCGTTCGGCGAATAGCTGGGCGAGCTATCGATGGTGGGGTTGTTGGTCAGGCGCTTCAGGATGTCGCCGCTTGGCGTCAGCAGATAGATCTCGCTGTTGCCCTCGAAAGACAGCGTGGCGGCAAGCTGGCCGCCGTTCGGCGAAAACACGCCGCCCGTATTCATGCCCGGCCGCGTCGAGATGCGCTTGGGCTTGCCACCGACGCTGGGAATCAGCCACAGGTCGGGCGAGTCGCGCACAAAGCTGGTGTACAAAAGGGCATCGCCGCTCGGGCTCCACCCCGGCATATAGTTCTGCGAGCCGTTGCGCGTAAGCTGCCGAACGTTGGCGCCGTCCCAGTCCATCACCGATAGCTCTTGCTGGCGACCTTCGGCGCGAGCAAAGGCGATCTGGGTGTGAAAGAACGAGTCCTCGGCGGTGAAATAGCGCAGCACTTCCGCCGCGAACAGGTGCGCCAGCTTGCGTGTGTCGCCAAGCGGCCCGCGATAGGTCTTGCCCAGCACGGGCTGCTCACCTTTGACCAGCTCATACAGCCGGAACTCGACGGAAAGATCGCCGCCGCTGTTGGTGACGCGAGCCTTGATGACGCTCTCGGCACCGACGGTCTTCCAGGCATCGGCGACCAAGTTGACGTCTTCTTTGGTCAAGTCGGCCACAAACGACTTGGGATCCAAGATCTTAAAGAAGCCCGAGACGCCCAGATCCGCCGACAGCACTTCCGTCATCACCGCCGCCGCCTGCGCATCGCCCAAGACCGCCGGCACGGCGATCTTGTACAGGGCCTGGCCAGGGTTGGTGATGCGGAAGCGAACGACATCATCCGCTCGACCGGCGGGCGTCGCGGGAGTCGTCGGGGCCTGCGCTTCCGACGAAACAGGAGCCACCGCATAGGCAAACAGCAGAGCGGCTGCCGCGCCGTACGCGAGGGAAAAAACAGCTCGTCGCATGCTGCCCACTGTACCAATTTTGCCGCGCAGTTTTGCCGCGCATTTTTTGCCTGTTTTTCGAATAGCCAGCCGGGCCACACGACCGCGCTCGCAGCTTCGCACCTGGCGGCTTGACTTGCGGGGGGCCAAGGGGCTACCCGTGAGACATGCGAACGTTCTCGAAGATGCGAGCTGCTTTCTTGGTGGCAGGACTCTGTGGACTGGGCACGCTGGCTGGGCTGGCCGGCGCCGCGCTTCCCCCGCCGGGCAAGCCCGAGGTACTGCCCGCGGCGCAAGGGTCCTTGGTGGTGGTCGTGGCCGAGCGCGGCTACATCGACGATGCCATGCTGCTTACGGCCGACGGCGGCACGCTGCTATATGTGCAGACCGACGGTGCGTCGTTTGCGACGCTGAAAGCGCAGGGCCTGATCGCGCGCCCGCACCATGCTGAGCTGTCTCCTCCGGCGCAGCCTGCCGCCGCAGCGACGCCACCGCCACCGCCGGCTGCGACGACGCCACCGCCTGCGGGCAAAAAAGGCGCGGGCAAAAAGGGCGCTCCCGCCGTCCCGGCAGCCCCAGCGATTCCGGCGCCGCCGATTGGCGGCTTGCCGGCGGTGAACTTGAGCTTCCGCGTCGGCAAAGACAAGCCGGAAGAGCTCCTGTCCGGCCTGCCGCTTTCGATCTTTCGCATGGTGCTGCTGCCCGAGGATCGCGTGCTGTTCCTGCTGCGCGACACCGATGTCGGCGATGCGGTGCAAGGGGCGATCTACAGCTTGAAGACCAAGGCGCGCGTTCCCCTTTCCGGCGCCGGCACCAGCGAAGGCAACATCGGCCCAGTCAACGAGATCGTCGTCACCAACTCAGCGACCGGCCCGATCATCCTGTCGTTGAAGCGGCCCGCCGATGGACCGCGCGGCGAATACAGCCTGCATACGTGGAATGCAAGCACGCTCAAGGCCGGCACCGCTCGCAGCTATCAAGTGCGCGATGACGGACGCATCACGACGGACAAGGGCACCGGACAGCCGCTTTATTTCTTGGATGACTATCAGACACTGGTCGCCAAGCACGACGGCTTCTATGACAAAAAGACCGACGTGCGGCAGCCCGACTTCATCGGCTTTGTCGATACGCTGAGCGGCAAGCTGCGGCACTCGCAGCCGATTGTCGATCTGCCGGGCACCTTCGCGTGGGCCAAGCTGCGCGAAAAGCACCCCGAGCCGCTGTTCATTCACATTGATCCCGCGTCCCACAAGGCCGAGCTAATCCGCAGCAATGACCGCGCTGCCGACGGCACCGCTGCCGAGTCGCGCGTTGACTTGACGCTGCCGCGAGCGACCAAGATGTACGAAATGAACACGCTGCAGATGCAGCTTCTGCGTCGCGAGCGCCTGGTGTTTTCGTTGAACGTCGATCCGGTGAACGAAGAGGCGGTCGCGGCCAAGCGCACCGACCCCGACACATTCGAGCTGATGGTGATGGATCCGCAGGCGGCCTCACCGACGGTGAGCAAGGTGCTCTCGCTGCCGGGCCATAAGCGCCCCAGCGCCTGGTTCGTCACAGACACCGGACGCTTCGCCATCCTGCGCAAGCACAAGAACTTCCCGCGCGGCGGCACGCAGATCGAAGTCTACGACGTGAACTTCTAACCTGCGGTGATGAAGCGGGCCTAGCGCTGCGGCGCGGTCGGTGACGCTCCGGGACCGGGACGTGCGGCGTCGCGGCGTTCCTGGCGTGCGTCGGCCTTGGCGTCGCGCACATCGCCCTTGGCATCGCGGATGTCGCGACGTAGCTCGCGCTTGTCTTCGCGAAGCTCGCGGCGATCCTGGCGTAGCTCTTTGACGTCTTTGCGAAGCTCAGCGCGATCTTTGCGAAGCTCTTGCGCGGCGGCTTTGGCTGCGTCCTTGTCGCCAGCTTGACGGGCATCACGCAGCGCCCGCTTGTCCTCGCGGATCTCTTGGCGGTCGGCGCGGATCTCTTGACGGTCGCCGCGGATCTCTTGGCGGTCGGCGCGAATCTCTTTGCGATCGGCGCGGATCTCTTGGCGATCGGCGCGAACATCGCCAGCGCCGGGACGCTCACCCGCAGGGCGGGGAGCCGGGCGCTCAGGCAGAGCCGGACGCTCAGCCGGAGGCGCCGCTGGACGAGGAGCCGGTGCCGCCGAGCCAGCCTCTTGCGCGACAGCCAGCGAGTTCGAAAGAAGAAGACCCAGCAAAGCGATCGAAGAAAGAGTCGTGCGCATGGATGCCTCCAAAAAATGCCAAGGAACGGACTGCGAAGTGACGTGGGCTACGCCTGCTTTGGCGCCGCGCTCGGCTTCGTTGGTCAGCTAGACGAAAGGCCAAGCGGCCGTGTTCCCAGGCGGCGCCATTTTTTTGCATCGCCGCAGCGACCTGGAAGCGCCGTCCACCCGTTCGGCTGCGCTTACTGAAAGACCAGCAATAGATCGCCGGTATCGACGCGCTCGCCTGGCTTGACGAAGACCTCTTTGACCACGCCAGTAAGTGGGCTGGGTACGGCCATTTCCATCTTCATCGCTTCGATCGTCAGCAAGCGCTCTTGCTCGCGCACTTCTTGGCCCGGCTTGACCTTGATGTCGATCACCGTGCCGGGCATCGGCGACGCCAAGTGGTGCAGGTTGTCGCGGTCGGCTTTCAGGCGCGTCTTGGCTTCACGGCCCGAGCGCGCATCATGGACCAGCACCTCACGCGGGTGGCCGTTGAGTTCGAAAAACAGCGTGCGGCTGCCTTCTTCGTTGGGCTCGCTGACGGCCACCAGCTTGATGAACAGCGTCTTGCCGCGCTCGATCTCAACCTCGGTCTCTTCTCCGACGCGCAGGCCATAGAACAAGACATCGCTGGGGATCATCGAGACATCGGTGTACTTGCGCTCAAAGGCCGCGAACTCGACGAAGACCTTGGGGTACATCAGGTAGCTGAGCACTTCGAGTTCAGTGGCCTGGCGACGAATCTTCGCTTCTAGCTCGGCCTTCACCGTGTTGAAGTCGACGGGCGACAGCGTCTCGCCAGGGCGGCCGACAAACGTGCGCTTGCCCTTTAGCACCACGTCGCGCAGCGCTTGTGGAAAGCCACCGGATGGCTGGCCGATTTCGCCCGCGAAGTAGCCGACCACCGACTCAGGAAACGCTAGATCACGGCCACGATCGATCAGGTCTTGTGGCGACAAGCCATTGGTCAGCATGAACAGAGCCAGATCGCCGACCATCTTCGACGATGGAGTCACCTTGACGATGTCGCCGAGCAACTGGTTGACGGTCTGGTACATGCGCTTGAGCTCGGGCAAGCGGTCGCCGACACCGACCGACTCGGCCTGAGGCCGCAGGTTGCTGTACTGACCGCCTGGGATCTCGTGGATATAGACATCGGCGGCGCTGGCCTTCATGCCCGACTCGAACGGCTGATAGATCGCGCGCACCGCTTCCCAATAGTCGGAAAACTCCAGCAGGCGGTTGAAGTCCAGGCCTGTCGCGCGCTCATGGTGCTCGAACGCGGCGACCAGCGTCTCGCAGTTTGGCTGCGACGTAAGTCCCGACATCGCGCCCAGCGCAACATCGACGATGTCGACGCCGGCTTCGGCCGCAAGCAAAAGCGTTGCGCCTTGCATGCCTGCGGTGTCGTGCGTGTGCAGGTGAATCGGCAGCCCGACTTCTTGACGCAGCGCCGTCACCAAGCGTCGCGCCGCAAACGGCCGCAGCAGACCCGCCATGTCCTTGATCGCAAGGATGTGCGCCCCGGCCCGCTCTAGCTCTTTGGCCAGGCTGACGTAGTAGTGCAGCGGATAGCGATCGCGCTTGGGGTCATCGATGTTGCCGGTGTAGCAGATCGCCGCCTCGGCCAGCGCCCCGCTTTCCCGCACCATGCCAAGCGCAGGCAGAAGACCCGGCAGCCAGTTCAGCGAGTCAAAGATGCGAAATACATCAATGCCGACGCGCGCCGCTTCATGCACGAACTTGCGCACGACATTGTCGGGATAGTTGCTGTATCCGACGGCATTCGCCCCGCGTAAGAGCATCTGGAACAAGATGTTGGGAATCTGCTTGCGCAAGATCGCCAGGCGCTGCCAGGGATCTTCGTGCAGAAAGCGCATCGCCACATCGAAGGTCGCGCCACCCCACAGCTCCAAGGAAAACAGACCGGACACGTGCTGCGCGATCGCCGGGGCCACTTTCAGCATGTCGAACGTCCGCAGCCGTGTCGCCAACAGAGACTGGTGGGCATCGCGCAGCGTCGTGTCGGTCAGCAGAAGCGGCTTGTGATCGCGCAGCCACGCGCAGAACGCGTCGCTGCCTAGCTGTTTCCAGCGATCGCGCAGGCCCGGCGGAATTGCGCCATCGGGGTCGTGAGCGGGCACCACCGGCTTACGCAGACCGCTCGGCCGTTCCCCTTTGACCGTCGGATTGCCGTTGATGCTCAGGTCGCCGATGTACTGCAGGATGCGCGTCGCGCGATCGTGGCTCTCGGCAAAAGACAAAAGCTCGGGCGAGTCGGCGATGAAGCTGGTCGTCGCTTCGCCGGCCACAAAGCGCGGATGACGCACGACGTTGCGCAGGAACTTGATGTTGGTGCGCACGCCGCGCACGCGCCACTCGGCCAGCGCGCGATCCAGCTTGCGGCAGGCGTCTTCCCACGTCAGCGCATGCGCGCAGACCTTGACCAAAAGCGAGTCGTAGTGCGGCGTGATAATCGCGCCGGAAAACGCTGTGCCCGCGTCGAGCCGAATGCCAAAGCCAGCCGCTGAACGATAGTGCGTGATGCGACCGTAATCGGGGATGAAGTGGTTGTTGGGATCTTCGGTCGTGATGCGCGCTTGCACCGCAAAGCCGCGCAGCGAGATGGCATCTTGCGCTGAAATGCCGATCTCGGGACTGGCCAGCGGATAGCCTTCTGCGACGTGGATCTGGCTCTTGACGATGTCGATGCCGGTCACCAGCTCGGTCACGGTGTGCTCGACCTGGATGCGCGGGTTCATTTCGATGAAGTAGTGCCCGCCTTCGCGATCGACCAAGAACTCGACGGTGCCGGCATTCTGGTAGCCGACCGACTTGGCCAAGCGCACCGCTTCGTAACACAGCCGCTCGCGCAGCTTGGGCGACAGGCGCGGCGCTGGCGCTACCTCGACGACTTTTTGGTGGCGTCGCTGCACCGAGCAGTCGCGCTCATACAGATGCACCGTGTGGCCATAGGCATCGGCCAGCACCTGCACTTCGATGTGTTTGGGACGCTCGATGTACTTTTCAATAAAGACATCGCCGCGGCCAAAGGCGCTCTTGGCTTCGCGCTCGGCCTGCGACAGCGATGCGATCAGCTCGGACTCGTGATGGCAGACGCGCATGCCGCGACCGCCGCCGCCAAACGCCGCCTTGACGATCACGGGATAGCCAATGCGCGCGGCACAAACGCAGGCTGCATCCAAGCTCGTAAGCGCCCCGTCGCTGCCAGGCACCACAGGCAGGCCCACGGCGAGCGCTTGGCTGCGCGCCGCGGTCTTGTCCCCCATTAGATCGAGCACCTGGGGCGAAGGGCCGATGAACACGATGCCGGCCTGCGCGCAGGCTCGCGCGAAGTCGGCATTTTCCGACAAAAAGCCATAGCCCGGATGGATGGCATCTGCGCCGTGCCGACGGGCGATGGCGACGATGTTTTCGATGTCGAGATAGGCCGCAATCGCCCCGACCTGCGCCCGTGGCCCGCCGGCTTCGTTAAGCAGATAGGTCTCGTCCGCTTTGTAGCGATGCAGCGCCGCCTTGTCTTCTTTGCTGACGATGCCAAGCGTGCGAATGCCTAGCTCGCTGCAGGCGCGAAATACGCGAATCGCGATCTCGCTGCGGTTGGCGACCAGGATGCGCTGAAATTTTTTCGTTGCACGAACCGGGGCAGGCGATGAAGGCAAGGTCGACATCGGCGTAACTCAAGCGAAGAGAGGCTGGGCAGCGACGGGTTTTCCGCGCAGAGAAGTGCGAGTGAGCCAGCACAGGCCAGCGCTCGCGGATCGATACAGCGTCAAATGCGCAGGCGGCGAGCCGCGCCTTTTTCCAAGCGACGCGCTTCCACCACCGCGCGGATGTGCTGGCCGCGAAAGATCTCGCCCGCATCGTCGGCCGCGATGACTTCAAAGCGATGGTGCTTGCCTTCGCGGCCCAGATAGCGCGCCGTCATGCGCACCGTTCCACCAAGCGGCGTCGGTGCAATGTGCTCGACGCGAACAACAATGCCGGCGGTCAGCTCACCTGGCTGCAGGATCGGCTCCATGGCTCGCGCCGCTGCTAGCTCCATCAGCGAGATCAGGCGCGCCGTGCCCAGCGTGCGCGGAAACACGTTGTGCTCGGGCCCACCCCCTGTACCTGTGGCTGCCACACGATCGGCCAGATCTTGCTCGGTGACGACGTGGCTGATGGTGACTTCCGGGCGAATGGCTGCTGTCTTTGAACCTGAAGCGGCAGTCATGCGCGGCAAGGTACTTGAATCGCCGGTCACATGCTAGCTTGCGCAAAATGTCGCTCTTGCCCTGCCCTATCGCTCGCTGTTTTCGGCCCGTTTTCTCTCGGCTATTGCCTGTATCTCGCCTGCGCCAATCACCGCGGCGAGCGGCCGGCTGGCCTGCGCTGATGGGCCTTGTGCTGATCGCGCTGGGTGCGGCATGTAAACCCAAGCCTCCGACGGGGGGCGCGGTGCTGTTTAGCGACACGTTCGATCGCGCTGCGGACGCCGAGTGGGGCAGCGACTATCGCAACACGGCCCCGCCCGGCGTCTATCGCCTAGACAGTGGAGCGCTGGCCGTACGCGGTGCGTTCAACCACCCGCTGTGGCTGACCCGCGAGCTGCCCAGCGATGTCGTCGTCGAGCTGGATGCCTGGTCAGACAGCCCAGAAGGCGACATCAAGGTCGAGCTTTTTGGCGACGGACAAAGCTTTGCGCAGAGCGTGTCGTACACCAGCACGGGCTATGTCTTTATCCACGGCGGCTGGAAGAACAGCCTGTCGGCGCTGTGCCGGCAAGACGAGCACGCCGCCGATCGTCGCGTGCGCAACGACATCAAGGTCGTGCCGGGCACGCACTATCACTACCAGATCGCGCGCCGCGGCAGCCGCATCGAGTGGTTCATCAACGGAGAGCTCGCGCTGGAGCTCGACGATCCGGCGCCGTTGCAAGGGCCCGGCCATCGCTTCTTTGGCTTCAACAACTGGCAGACACCGGTCCACTTCGACAACCTGCGGATCAAAGCACTGTAGCGGATCTATCGTCGCTGAATGCCCCTTGTTGCGACCGCAGATTTGCCCCCCAGACCGCCCGCCTTACGCAATACAATCACTGGCCATGGATCTCAGTAACCCGAGCCTGCAGATCATCTCGCCGGCTACGGCTCGCTTCCGGTTGCTGGTGGATGCGCTGCTGGTGCCGACGCATCCCGCGCGCCTCGTCAGCTACAAAGATGGCGAGGCGCAGTTTTCGATCGAGCGCCCTGGCAAGCCGCCGATCTTCATCGTGCTGATCGATGGCTCGCGCGAAGAAGATCGCTCGCTGCGCCTGCGCATCGGGCGACTGGCGACGGAAAATGTCGGAAACCAGCACATCGTCCTTTGCGCCAACCACAGCTGGATGCCGGACGCGCTAAAAAAAATCAGCGAAGAGTTCTGGCCCAAGATGCAGGTGTATCAGCTCAACTCAGAAGCCGAGTTAGAGCTGAAAGCCAAGCAGCCGCTCGACGAGCTTCAGGCGATCTTCAAGGCGCAGAAACAGATCTCGCTGCCAGCCGATGGCGGGCCGCTGGGGCAGCTCTCGGAAGCCTCGTTCGCCGAGCGCTGCACGCAAGCCGAAGCGGAAAAAGGCCGCCTGCGCGAGAAGCTGTCCGACATCATGAAGGCGCGGCTTACGCCCGTGGCGATTGCCGCGGCGGCGCTGCCTGCGGTGATCTTCGGTCTGAAGTACATCTGGCAGCGGCAGCCGGGCAACGACGGCGCGACGGTGCTGGTGCAGCTTGGGGCCAGCCTGGCGCCCTTTGTGCGCGAGGGCGAGGCGTGGCGCCTGCTGTCCTCGACGCTCTTGCATGTGCATCCGGTGACGGTGCTCTTGACGAGCATGTTCGTGCTGTCGCTGGGTACGACGCTGGAAAAGATCGTCGGCTCAGCGCGGCTTCTGACGCTGATGATGGTGGGAGCGCTCGGCGGATCGCTGCTGAGCACGTTCTTGCCGCGCAGCGGGCTGGCGCTGATCAGCGTCAGCGGATCGGCCGCCGGCTTTGCCTTGTTGGGCACCAGCCTGATCCTCGCGTTTACGCCGAGCGACCTGCCCAGCGACGACGTGCAGCGCCTGCGCAAGCTCGCGCTGGGCGGTGTGTTCTTTGCGCTGATCACGTCGTTTCTGCCCGGTGTCGAGCGAGCCGCCAACCTCGGCGCATTGATCGTAGGTCTGTCCTTCGCGGCCAGCGGGGCCGTGCGCGCCTTGCAGCTACGCGACGTGCAAAAAGGGGCGGGATCGGCGATCGCAGACTTCGTGTTCCGCGGAGTCGCGGCGCTGTGTGGTCTGGCGCTGCTTTCATCGGTGGCCTTGGCCTTTGTGCGCGGACAGCCCTGGAACGTAGATACGTCGTGGAAAGGCCGCCTGTCAGCCGCGCTGGGCCAAGGCACGTCGGGCGCGGGCGCAGACAGCACGGGATCGACCGCGGTGGATGCAGGCAAATCGACGACCAAGGTCGGGGAAAAGCGCCTGTCAGAGCGCGGCAATCTCACGCTGATCCGCCGTCCACTCGGCGAGTCCGGTTATTCCATCGAGGTGCCCGAGTCGCTCGGAGAGGCCAGCGAAAAAAGTGAAGCGAACCGCGCGACGTATTACGAATTCGGCAGCCTGGGTGACAAGCAGCAGCTCTTGGCCGTCGTCGTGTACAAGCAGGCCACGCCGCTCGCAAAAAAGAAGCTGCGCATCGCGTTCGATCAGGCTGTGGCGCAGGTAAAAGCCGACCGTTTGCGCGCCCCTGGCGTCAGTGAGCTGACCCCACCAAAGCGCAGCGAAATCGACGGCTGGCCAACGATGGAGCTACACGCTCGCGTGCAGGACAGCGTGCAGGGCCGCGGCGTTGTGCAAGCGCGCACCGGTCATGTCGCTGTGCTGTGGTACCTGTACACCGACCTTCTGCCCGAGAGCATGCAGGCCGATCTGCGGGCCGCCATGGCCAGCCTGCAGCAAGGCGATCGCGAAGCGTCCGGCAAAGCCAAGAGCAAGAAGAAGAAGCACCGCTGAGCCCGACGGCAGCGCGTCGCGGCTTGATCCCGTGCCTGAAGCTAGCGATGGGTGGGGCGTACGGCGATGGCGTCGATCTCGACGCGTGCTCCTCGCGGCAGTCCGGCGACTTGCACCGTCGCGCGGGCGGGGCGATGGCCGCTCGAAAGGTGCCGGCCATAGACCTCGTTGACGGCGGCAAAGTCCGCCATATCGGCCAGAAAGATCGTCGTCTTGACCACGTGCTCAAAGCCACAGCCCGCCGCAGCCAATACGGCCTGCAGGTTGCGCATCACCTGTTCCGTTTCCGCCACAACATCCCCGGCGCCAACCAGGGTGCCGGTGCTCGGCGAAAGGGCAATCTGGCCCGAGCAAAACAGCAGACCGCCAGGCCCCTCACCCGAGGCAAAGATGGCCTGCGAATAGGGGCCGATGGCCTGCGGGGCTTGGTCGGTACACACAGCCTGTAATGAACGGTTCATCGATGGCTCCTGAGTTGTCTAGTTGGCAAAAAAAGGCGGCGGGAACAAGACACGATACCGGATGTACTCCGTCGTTCTTGGCGGCGTCTGTGACCCTTGGCACAGCTTTGGACCCACGAGCAAGAGCAGCGTGCGCAGCGGCCTATCGCGAGCCCGGCGGGCTGCGGTATGGTGCCGGGCATGAGCTCCTCATTCGACGGGTCCACCACGAAAGAAGCAGGCGCGAGGGCGGCTGATGCACCCATCGATCTGCGCTCGGACACGGTGACCCAGCCAACCGCTGGCATGCGTGCAGCCATCGCCGAAGCGCAGGTGGGAGATGACTTGTACGGGGAAGATCCGACGGTGCAGGCGCTGCAAGAACAGGTCGCTGCGCTCTTAGGCAAAGAGGCGGCGCTGTTCGTTCCTTCCGGCACCATGGCCAACCAGCTTGCGCTGCGTCTGCATACGCGGCCCGGTGACGACGTGCTGGCCAGCGACGGTGCGCACATCAAGTGGTACGAAGCCGGGGCGGCCGCTGCCCTTGCCGGCCTGCAGCTTGTCACCGTCGGTCGAGCCGACCAGTCTGGGCTGTTCGATGCGGCAGAGCTGCGCGCGGTGTATCAGCCTCGGCGCAGCGATCATGCGTCGCCTCCGATGACGCTTTTGTGCCTGGAAAACACGCACAATCGCGGCGGCGGACGCGTATGGCCGCAGGCACAGCTTGCAGCGGTCTGCGCCGAGGCACGACGACTGGGACTGCGCCTGCACCTGGATGGCGCCCGTCTGTGGAATGCCGCGGTGTTCCTGCAGACCTCGCCCCGAGATCTGGCCGCGCCCTTTGATACCGTGTCGGTCTGCCTGTCCAAAGGCCTGGGGGCGCCGGCTGGGTCGCTGCTGTGCGGCGGACGAGCCGAGATCGATCAGGCCCGCAGGTATCGCCGCATGTACGGTGGCAGCATGCGGCAGGCCGGTATTCTGGCTGCGGCCGGAGTCTATGCCCTGACCCGTCACTACGAGCGCTTGCACATCGACCACGACAACGCGCGCTTGATCGCCAATCACCTGCGCGGCCTGCCGGGTGTCCGTGTCGTATCCCCCGTCGAGACCAACATTGTGCTGTTCGATCTAGTAGACGGGGCGCCCGATGCCGATTTTGTGGTGCGGGCCTTGGCCCAGCGCGGCGTGCTGGGATCGGCGTTTGGGCCCCGGCGCGTGCGCTTGGTGACCCACTTGGATGTCAGCCGCGATGCCTGCCTGACGGCGGCGCAGCAGGTGTGCGCGATCCTTGAAAAAACGTCCCCTTCGCCAGAACCGCGCGGCGCGCGTAGCTAGGTCCCCGCGATGAAGGATGTGTGCGTTCTGCGACGCAGGTTCTGGTCTGGGATCGTGCTGGGATCGCTGCTTTCCTGCTTAAGTGGGTTTGGCTGCAACCATGCGCAGCCGCTGCCCGACGATCTAAAGCAAGCGCAGCAGGCTGAGCGCGACCAAGACCCCGAGCGGGCTCTTGCCGTCTATGACGCCGTCGTTGCCGGCTGCCGAAAAAAGCCACGCAGCGAGAGCAAAGATCCCTGTGGTACCGCCGCGCTGCGACGGGGGCAGATTCTGGAACAGCTAGGGCGCTTTGCCGAGGCTGCGGGCGCCTATGCCGAGACGAAAACCCTCAGTCGCGAGGGGCGCAATATGGCACGCGGCCTTCAGCGCGCGGCGGCGCTCTTGGCTGGCCCTCTGTCACAGCCTCGACAGGCCCAGGACCTGTGTCGCGAAGTCATTCAGACCTGGCCCAGCGAAGTGGCGGCCGAAGACGCGCTGAAGCTGTTCGTCGAGCTTGGGCTGGACCAAGGCGATCCGCAGCTTTTGCCGACGCTTCTGCAGCTTGCCGATGCGCTGCGCACCCACGAGGTCGTCGCGAGCTTTACGCTGTACCACGCAGCCCGCTTTCAAGAGCGTCGGAACGACCCGGCAGCGCTTTCGACCTATGACGAAATCTGGCGACGATACCCGCGTGGCCCGCTGTTCGACGACGCGCTGATGTCGGCCGCCCGCCTGCTGCGCCAGCAAGGCCGCAGCCCCGAAGCAGCCGAGCGCCTAGAGCGCCTGGAGGCCAGCTACACCAAGGCGATCATCATCGGTCACTACAACAAGCTCTTGCTCGACGAGGGGGCGATCCTGCTCGGCGAGGTCTATCTGTACGATCTCAAGCAACCCGAGCGTGCGCTCGCGACGCTGAGCCGCTTTCTGAAGCGACAGCGGACCTCGCTGCTGTGCGACGACGCACTTTTGTTGATGGCCGAAGCTGCGCTGCTGCGGCGCGCCGCCCCCAGCCAAGACGATCGCCGCGAAGCCTGCGGCTATCTAGATCGCCTAAAGACGCAGTACCCGGACGGCAACCGCGTGCGCAAGGCCGCCGAACGACAGGCCCAGCTAGGCTGCGGCACGGCCTCGCAGTGACGCGTACCCACGGCCGCGGGCGGGTACTCTGTCGCTGCGACGTGCGGCATCCTGCGTAGGCAGCGCTCGCAGGCGGATACCCGCTTGTAAATTTTCACTGAGCTAGGTGTATTGCGGATTGCATGCCTCTGTTCTTTTTGAAAGGCTGAGCCCAATGGCAACATCAATTCGTATCGCCCTTGTTGAGTCGCAAGCACTCGTACGTGAAGCCCTCGTATTCTTGCTCAAACAGGCTTCCGGCATCGAGCTGACGACGCAGACCAATGGCCAGGATCTATCCGTCATCCTGTCTGCCGCAGAGCAGTCCCAGGTCCTGTTGCTTGAACCCCCCGAGCTAGGCGGCCTCGATCTGCTGCAGAAGCTGGTTCAGGTCTGCCCCAACTGCAAAATCGTCGTGCTCTCGAACAACATCAGCCCGGCGTCGGCGGCGCGGGCGCTGTGTGCTGGGGCGGCGGGCTATGTCCCCAAGACGGCCGATATCACGGACTTGCTGCAGGCGATTCGCACGGTCCTGACTGGCAAGCGCTATATCTCGCGCGTGCTAGAGGCCAAAGAAGTCGATCGCCTGTTCAAAAAGGGCATGCACGCCCTGCGCTTCCCCGTCGACGCTCTGACCCCGCGTGAGCGTCAAGTGTTTGAGCTGACCGCCAAGGGGCTTACCAACGTCGGCATCGGCCGCGCCCTCGGCATCAGCAGCCGCACCGTCGAGATTCACCGCGCCAATGCGATGCGCAAGCTGCACGCCGACAACCTGGCGGCCTTGGTTCGCTGTGCTTACCGCTACGGTGTCCTCAGCAACGATCCCTCGATGAACCCCTCCTAGGCATAGGTCTCAGCCGCGGGTCGGATTAGCGACACAGCATCGACGCTAGCCGGCTTCGTATGCCGATTGTTTCCGCACATCTGCCCTGGATTCCAGGGCCTAGCCATAGAACGAAGCAGACAGCCTGTCGTCGATGGCCTGCGTGCTTTGCTTTCCGCTAGCGCTGCAGTCCTTTTGCTGGCCTACCGGTTCGGCCTATCGTTGACTCGTTGTGCTTATGAGATAGCCGCCCGCGGTCCGCACGCAGCTCGCGGCATGGCCAGCGACATCCGCTTGGCCAAGAAGCGCTCGCCTCTGGCTAGCTGGTCTGGCTAGCTGGTCTGGCTAGCTGGTCTGGCTAGCTGCGTTGGCGCTTGTACCGCAGCAGGGCTTCGACTCCGCGGCGATAGTCGCGGGCATAGAAGCGCCGGTTGCCGTGCGCCTCGCGCTCGCGCCGCTTTGCATCGGCAAGCTGTTGCTCTAGCTGCACCAAGCTGTGCCGCGCCAAGTACTCCTCTAGGGGCTCGCGCTGGCTGTCGGCGCAGAGCTCTGAGTTGCAAAACCCGCACAGCCCAGACTCGTCTGCCGTGCTGAGGCACAGCGGGCAGACAAAGCGCGGCATGGGTCGTGCGAACCAGCGAAGCCATCCCATCACCACCTCCAGCTTTGATTATGGCGCAGGCCGCAGGCAGGCCGGTACGCCTCTGCAAACATGCCGTGCGCCTTCGCCCCTGGCTTCATAGAGCCCTGCCTCGCGCTTGGTAAGGTCGCAAGATCGCTGCACTTCAGACTCCTTTTTTCGACTCCTTTTTCAGCCTGGATTGGGAAACTTTTTACCCCAACGTGCGTTGTCAGACCCGTCGGCTATAAGGTTTCTCGTTTCGAGTTCGCCAGGCATCGATTCCCCGCGAAGTTCAGCCGAGCGATCACACCGCAACTACGTAGACAAAGTCGCAGTCACCTTTTTTGGTCTCTGGACGTATCTACACGCAGGGGAACACAGCTCAACAGGAGCGTAGAGAAATGCGTCTGTCCAAGGGGTTCAGTGTGCGTTTGCTGGTCGTTTTCATTGGTCTGTTCGGCCTGCTGCCCGTCGAGAAAGCAGCGGCGAATCCATCCTCGGATCTGCAGATCGTACCGACGCTATCCAGCCCTCAGTCGACGATTGGCGACCAAGGGACCAAGGGAACTGGCTCAGCGGGATAGCCTGCCGCTCGTCTGGCAGACGAGCGATTGGCCTGCCGACGGCGGTGGCGATCGCCCACGCGCGCAGAAACAGATACAGAGCAGGCACAAGCGCGCAGCGTGACCGCAAGTGAAGGGCAGCCAGCGCAAGGCCAAGCGCCCACAATCAAGCCTTTATTCAGCCTCGGACGCTAGAGTACGATGGAGTCGGGCACGACTCATGAGCAAGAACGTTCGCATCTCTGGCAACTATGGCGCGGTAGCTCCTTCGGCAGGTCTGGGCGACCTGGAAACCACGACGGCCACCCAGCCGCCCATCGGCTGTAGCTACCTTCCCGAGCCCCTCGCAGGGGTCGCGGTGCTGACGCTAAATCGCCCCGACTCACGCAACTCGCTTGGCCCGCTGGAGTGGCAGCTTCTGGGCGAGCAGATCAACCACATCGCAGCGGAAGATCGTGTGCGCGTCGTCATCTTGCGCGGTGCGGCCAACAACTTTTGCACCGGCAGCGACATCCGCACGATCGCCGACCAGCTTGAGCGGCCCGCCCCCGACCTGCAGCAGCGCCTGTTCCAAGACGCGCAAGTCATCCGCGCGCTGTATGAGCTCGATCGCCCCGTGATTGCGCAGATCCAAGGCGCCTGTGCCGGTGCCGGACTGGCCTTGGCCCTGGCTTGCGACCTGCGCATCTGCAGTCCGTCCGCCGCCTTTGCCGCCCCCGCACAGCGTCTGGGAATGACTTCAGACTATGGCCTGACCTGGCTTCTGCCGCAGATCGTCGGCATGGCCCGCGCAACCGAGCTTTTGCTGGTTGGCGATCCTGTGCAGGCGGCCCGCGCCGAAGCCATCGGCCTTGTCCACCGCGTTGTCGCCGATGACAAGATCAACGAAGAAGTGCAGACCTTGGCCGCACGTCTCGCCAGTGGTCCACGGGTGGCGCAGGCCGTGACCAAGCGGGGCTTGCGACGCGCCTTGAGCAGTGACTTTGTCGCCATGCTCGACTGGGAATCGCAGGCCCAGGCCATCTTGTCGCGCACCGACGACGCTCGTGAAGGCGTACGGTCCATCCTCGACAAGCGTAAAGCGAACTTCCGCGGCCGCTAAGACGCACGTGCATGGGGGTGCCCTGCCCGTCTTTGCGTTCTGCGCAGGCTTCCGTTCATACAGTGGATGTGACAGGGTAGAAACGCTGTGGCGTCTGCCTCTGTTTCTGCATCCTGCGTCGTTAGTCTTTGCGTGCTGATCCGGTCGGCACGCTGGATTGCCTTGGCCTTTTCTTTGCTGCTCGTTTGTCTTGTGGGCTGCAATCGCCGCACGCGCGAAGTGACCTATGACCTGACGCTGCGGCAATCGCCCGACGGCAGCGAATCCACTGTGGTCGCAGAGCCGGTTGAGCTCTACATCGCAGAGGGCACGCAGGTGCGCATCCTGGTTCGCAACGCAACGCCGCAGGCGCATAACTTCGTGCTGGTACAGCCGGGTCGCATCGAAGAAGCGCTGGCCTCAGCTGGCTCGATGGAGGCCCGCGCCGACTCGCGGAATACGGCGGTGCTAGAGCGCGGACCCTGGATCGCGCCGCAGTCCACGCAGGCAACGCGCTTTGCCGCGCCGGCCCCCGGTCACTATGAGTTCACCTGCACCTGCGGCACCGCCGGTCATCGCAAACCCCTGCGCGGCAAGCTGATCGTTCAGTGAAGCGACCGACTGTTTGAGCTCTTGACTCGGATGGCGAGGCTGACCAACACTCAGCCGCGTGACGGAGCACATCCTTATCGGGCTGGCCGCAGTTGTGGGAGCCGCAGCGGGAGCCGCCATTCCCTTCCTGCGGGCTCGGCAAGCGCAGGCGCAGGCGGACAGCGATCTGCAGGATGCCAAGCGACGCGCAAACGAGCGTGTGCAAAAGGCTCGAAGTGAAGCCGCTGCACTGCTAAAGGAAGCGCAGGCGCAAGCGCAGACCGAGGGGGCCGAGCGACGCAGCACCCTGCAGGCTGAGCTAGCCCAGCGACGAAGCCTGATGCAGGCCTCATCGGAACAACTGCAGAGCTGGGAAGCGGCGCTGCAGAAGACCGACTCGCAGCTGCAGAGCCGCGCCGAGACCTTGGTGTTGCGCGAGCAGGCCTTGAGCGCGATTGCCGACCGCCAAAAGAACGCGCAAGCGGATCAGAAAAAAGCCGAAGCCGAAGCGCGCGAGCGCATCCAGCAGATCGCCGGAGAGACCTTCAAAGAAGCGCGACAGCGCCTGATTACCGAGTGGACCGAGCAGGCCCGAGCCGAGGGCAGCGAAGCGCTGCGGCAGCTTGAACAGAACCAGAACAGCCCAGAGTTTGCCCGCGAAGGACGCCGCATGCTCGATGTGGCCAGCCAGCGATATCACGGGCACTACCTGACTGAGCGCTTGCTTTCAAACCTGCCAATCGAGCCAGCCCTCGTCGAGCAGATCGCGGGCGCTGGCACCGCCGGCCTCGATATCATTGGCGAAGTGGCCAACGTGAAGCTGGCGCTTTCCGATGACCACACGTCGATCCGCCTGGAAGGACAGGACAGCTTTGGTCGCGAGATCGCGCGACGCGCGCTCAGTCGCTTCAGCAAGAACCCACCGCGCGGGGATGTCGATCTGATCCGCCGCACCGTGCAAGGCATCGCCGAAGAGCTGGATCGCGAGACCATCGAGCTAGGCCGGCGCGCCTTCCGCGAGCTAGAGATTCCGCGCGCCCACCCCGACATCGTTAAGCTGGTTGGTCGCCTGAACTTTCGCACGAGTTACAGCCAGAACCAGTGGAAGCACGCCATCGAAGCGGCCTTCCTGTGCGGCATGCTGGCCAGCGAGCTACGCCTGGATGTGAAGATCGCGCGGCGCGCTGCGCTGATGCATGACATCGGCAAGTCGTTGACGCACGCCATCGACGGATCACACGCCGTCATCGGTGCCGACTTGGCCCGCCGCCTAGGCGAAAGCGAGCTTGTGGCGAATGCCATTGGTGCGCACCACTTGGACGAGCCGTTCAACTCGGCGTATGCGCTTCTGGTGGCGGCCGGCGATGCGATGAGCGGTGCGCGTCCTGGTGCCCGCCACGAACAAGAAGGCAGCTTTGTGCAGCGCGTCGATGATCTAGAGCGCTTGGTGTATGGCGTAAAAGGCGTCGATCGCGTGTACGCGCTGCAAGCCGGCCGCGAAGTCCGCATTCACGTCAAAGAGAACGAAGTCGATGACCTGCGCGCAGCGCAGATGTCGTCGGAACTGGCGGCCCATATCAGTGAAAATCTGACCTTCCCCGGCCAGATCAAAGTGACGGTGATCCGCGAAGTCACAGCGGTCGCCGTCGCCAACTAACCCCTGTCAGCAGAGCCCATGCATACCAAAGACACGCACCGCATCGAGACCTTGGCGGTTCATGCCGGCCAAGCCCCCGAGCCACAGACCGGCGCCGTCAACGTGCCGATCTTTCTGTCTTCCACCTATGTGCAGGCCGGACCTGGCGAGCACAAAGGCTTTGAATACTCGCGCACGCACAATCCGACGCGCTATGCGCTGGAAGGCAACTTGGCGGGCCTGGAAGGTGGCAAGCACGGGCTGTGCTTTGCATCGGGCTGCGCTGCGGCCACGACCATCCTGCACCTGCTTTCGGCCGGCGATCACGTCATCGCGGGCGACGATCTATACGGCGGCACATACCGCATCTTCGAACGCGTCATGCGCCAGCTGGGCATCGACTTCACGTATGTCGATCCGACCGATCCCGCGGCGTTTGCCAGCGCAGTGCGCAAGAACACGCGGCTGATCTGGGTCGAGACGCCGACCAACCCGCTGCTCAAGATCTGCGACATCGCCGCCGTGGCCGAGATCGCAAAGCAGCACCGCCTGATCTTGGCCGTCGACAACACCTTCCTTTCGCCCATCTTGCAGCGCCCACTTTCGCTGGGCGCAACGCTGTCGGTTCACTCGGTCACCAAGTACCTTGGCGGCCACTCAGACGTCGTTGGTGGCGCGCTGGTGACCAGCGATCCCGAGGTCTACGATCGCCTGCGCTTTCTGCAGAACGCCATCGGTGCCGTCCCTTCGCCGATGGACTGCTATCTGGTCCTGCGCGGTACCAAGACGCTGGCCCTGCGCATGCAGCGCCATGTCGAAAACGCCCGCGTGCTGGCCGCTTGGCTGGAAGCGCACCCGCTGGTCGAGCGCGTGATCTATCCCGGCCTGCCCAGCCATCCGCAGTACGCTCTGGCCAGCCGTCAGCAGCAAGGCCCCGGCGGCATGATCAGCTTTGTCGTAAAAGCCGCTGGCCCCGGCGGTCGATCGGCCCTTGAGCGCGCCCGCGCCATCCTGCGCCGCTGTCAGATCTTCGCCTGCGCCGAGAGCCTGGGCGGCGTCGAGTCGCTGATCGAGCACCCGGCCATCATGACCCACGCCAGCATTCCGCAGGCACAGCGCGAGCGCTTGGGCATCTCGGACGGCTTGATCCGCGTCAGCACCGGCATCGAGCACATCGACGATCTGCGCGATGACTTGGCGCAGGCCCTAGACGCCGCCGATCGCTAGCTTGTTGCCGTAATGGGCAACAAATATTGAAACTCAAAATATATTTATTTATAATAATACGGCGGCGCCGTAATTACATTAAAATTATATTTATTTATTCTTGAATCCTGAACTGATGGCTCTAGCACCCTGCTAGCGCGTCGTTGGGGGGTGCGCGATCGTCGACGACTGCAGCGCCTGCAGAGCCGTCTTGATGCGGCGCCTGAGCGCAGCCGGAACGGGCTGATCATCCGCCTGTCTCTTGCACAGATTCAGCAAGCGACGCAGCGTCTCGCAGCGTGCGTGGCAACCGGCACAGCGCGCGACGTGCGCTTCCATTTCGGCGCAGGCGCTCTTGGATAGCTCGCCTTCAAGCTTCTGCGATAGCGCAAGGACCAGATCGGGCACGTCGTTGCATACGTGCTCTGTCGCGGTAAGTCCCACCGAAAGCCGGGCCGAGACAGCGCGACGAAGCTCGGCGCGAGCGCGATGCAAGCGGCTCTTCAGCGCCTCTAGCGACAGGCCCAGCGTCTGCGCGGCATCTTCTCCGCTCAGTCCTTCGACATCGCGCAGCCAGATCACCTCGCGCTGATCGGCAGGCAGGCTATCGATGGCGTGCTGCAGCGTGGCGCGTAGCTCATCGCTCTGCGCCTGCGATTCGGGATCTGGCCCGTCGCTGCGCAGCCCTTCATGCTCGGCCAGTGGCTCGTGCGGGCGGTTCTTTTCGCCGCGCCGATGCCGGCTGCAGGCACTGCGCGTCAGCATGAACACCCAGCCCAAAAACGCGCCGCGACCTTGGTACTGCGACAGGTTTTGCGACAGCGAAAGCAGCGTGTCCTGCGTCGCGTCTTGCGCATCGGCCTCGCTGCGACACAGCCGCCGCGCAAAGCGATACACCGCAGGCAGCGTCGCATCGATTAGCTGCGCAAGGGCGTCGGCTTCACCGTGCTGCGCCCGCAAAAGGACATCGCCTTCCATGCCGCCATTATCGGCTGCGCAGCGTCGGAACGAACGAATTCATCCGCGCGGCGCGAATCTTTTTTCATGGCCCGTGGCTCTTCCTAAACAGGACCGACAAACACAACAAGCGATACGAAGGAGCAGGACCATGAACGCCGCGAATACCGTGCAGATTACGACGCAGAACCTGACCAAGACCCTCGAAACGCCGGGCATCGTCGTGCTGGATTTTTGGGCGCCCTGGTGCGGGCCGTGTCGCGCGTTTGCGCCGATCTTTGAAGCGGCAGCCGGCCGCCACCGCGATGCCACCTTTGGCAAGGTGAACACGCAAGAGCAGCCCGAGCTTGCGTCGGCCTTTGGCGTGCAAGCGATTCCGACGGTGATGGTGTTCCGCGACAATGTGCTCTTGTTTGAACAGCCGGGAATGCTGGCACCCGCCGCTCTGGACAAGCTGATCGATCAAGTGCGCACGCTCGACATGGATGCCGTGCGGAAAAAGATTGCCGAACAAGATCCGCAGGCGAACTAGGATCGCGGCCACACGCTCGGTCACGGCCGGCCGCTGCGCCGCAGAGCCCACTACAAAGAAAAAGGAGAGTGCGATGTCCACGCTGAACATGAAGCAGACGGTCCTGGGCAGCCTGCCCGAGGTGATTGACCGTGTGACGGCGGCGATTCAGAAAGAAGGCTTCGGCGTGCTGACGCGCATCGATCTGCACCAGAAGTTCAAAGAAAAGCTGGGGCAGGACGTGGCGCCCGTCGTGATCCTGGGGGCCTGCAATCCGCAACTTGCGCTTGCGGCCTACCAAGCCAATCCCGATGTCACGGCGCTTCTGCCCTGCAACGTGGTCGTGCGCGAGCTTGCACCTGGCCAAATGTCCGTCGAGATCGCCAAGCCCAGCAGCATGATGGCGATGCTCGGCGAAGACGGCTTGGCCCTGCTTGCGCAGCAGGCCGATGCCCGCTTAGCCGCAGCCCTTGCCTCGCTGGCCGCTTGATTCCCGTCGCAAAAACGCTGCGCATCGCGTGGATGCCGCGATGTGCAGGACCGCTGCGCGCGGTCTAGCGCGGTGCTTTCTTTTTGCCCTTGCCGCTATCGCCGGCCTTGTCGCCTTCGTCGCGCCACGGCGGCGGCAGAATAGGCGGCCTCTCTGAGATGTTCTGGGCGCGCTGCAGCTCAATCTCGGAAAACAAGATCGCTGGAGCCACCGTCGACACCGGCACCATGCCGGACTCGGCGCCGCAGAAGCCATTGAACACACCGACCGTGTCCGAAGTGGCCATGATCTTCGACACGCTCGAAAGCGGCGTGCCGACCATCTCGACGCCGCGCACCAGCGACTCTTCGCCGGTCTTGGCATCGACGCGATACACCATCGTCGGCTGCCCGCGGAAGGTCTGCGTGCCAAAGTTCTGGGTGTTGGTCGATCCGCCCAAGATGTCGCGGATGATCAGCCCGTATGGCTTGCCCTGCCGCCTCACCTCGTCGAGAAGCTGGGCTTTTAGCTGCGACATGGGCACGGCGCGGCTGCTCTTTACGATCAGGTTGGCCATGCGACCAATGGGATCGTTGACGCCTTCGGCGCGCCCGTGTCCGTTGCTGCGCAGCGATCCCAGAACAGGCGTGCGCGACTTCAAGTAGTCGCGCAAGATGCCGCGATCGACCAAAGTCACGGCGCGAGCCGGCACACCTTCATCGTCGAAGCGATAGTAGCCATTTAGGCGAAAGATCGTCGGTGTGGGCAGCGCTGAGCCAACCCCGCCGGGCACCGTCACCCGCTCTTGTGTTGGATCGTCGAGGACCGAGATGAAGTCCGGCAGCACCGCCTTGCCGATCTGTCCCTTGAACGTGCGGCCCTCCTGCTCGTTGCCTTGTCGCTCGCCTTCCAAGCGGTGGCCGATCGTTTCGTGAAAGAACACGCCGGCCGCTTCTTCCATGAGGATCGCCGGGCCGGTGTACGGGTCGACGGCAGGAGCGGTCTGAAGCAGCGTCAGATCCTGCACCAAGCTATCCATCGCCGCGACCAGGGCCGACTGAACCGGCAGATCCCCGCGCTCGGGCCCATAAAAGTCACGGGCATTCGTCAGCATCATGCCGTCTTTGGCGCGCGTCTGCGCCAAAAGGTGCGCGCTCCACAGCGTCTGATGCTCGACGACTTCCGCGCCTTCGCTCGACACGAAATAGCGGCTCTCGCGACTTGCCGCAACCTTGACGTTGCCGAGCAGCACGGGCGCCTGCTTGAGCCGCGCCCCGACCTGCCGCACGGTGTCAGACAGCGTGGCCGCATCGACAACAAAGGCAGGCTGCGGCAGAACAGCGCGCTGTGCTGGCTCGCGCGAGAAGCTGGCGACTTTGTCTTCCGGCTCGATGCGCTTGACGCCGCGGGCCCGCTTCTGCGCGTACGCCGCCACTGCCTGCTTGTATTTGTAGTCCGTGATCAGCCACAGCGTTGCGCGCAGCGCATCCAGATCGTCGTCGAGCGGAGCATCCTTTGAGACGTTGCTCAAGCTCAGCACGAAGTCGCCGCCGTCTTCTTCGTCGACGCTGGTGTTGTCGAGGTCATAGCCACCCACGCGCACTTCGACGCGCACCACGCGCGTGCGCTCGTGCCCTTGCCCGTACACCGCGCCAAAGCGGCCCTCGGCATCAAACGCTTCTTCGTCGCGCAAGGTATAGCTAATGAAGTAAGGCGCCTCGTAGTTGCGCAGGCGCAAGCGCGCCATCGATCGCTGCAGCTCTTGCTTGAGCGCATCCAAAATACGCGGCGTCGGATCGCCGAGCGGACTGCTTGGCGAAGCCGGCTGGGCGCTGGCCGTCGTGGTCGAGCTGCCGGTATTTGCAGCGACGGCTGGTGAGCCAGCCGCGACCTGTGGCTTGGCCGCTACGTGGGCGATTGGCAGCGATGGAAACCATGGCTGAGGCAGAGCCAACGCCCCCAGAAAAAGGGTCGACCACAGCCAGCGCGATCGTCCCAGCCCACGCGTGCCATGAGCCACCGCCGCGACAGTGCGCGGGGACAGAGCCGCGGCGCGCGGTGCCGGTTCAACGCGGGGTGGCTGCGGGAAATCAGACGACGCAGGCGAGGCGCTAGCAGTCGGATGGCGACGTGACATGTTGAGCAAACTCCGCACACTTTTTTCTTGGCAGAGAAAAGCCTCTGCCCTATACATCTGTGGCGCTGTGGTGAGTGTAGCTCAGCTGGTAGAGCACCGGACTGTGACTCCGGTCGTCGAGGGTTCGAACCCCTTCACTCACCCTAGATTCACGCGGTGGACCTGCGCTTAAGGCGAATGTTGGCACCGCAGCTCTGGACTTGCTGCTTGGGGGGAGCAGAACCAAGCCGGGGAATGTTCAACCCGAGCCAGGCTGTGTGATGTCCTGTTCGGAGTCCGTCGGTGATGCGACGCGGATCCGGGCCGCACGGGAACAGAAGCCTGCGCCGACGTGGCTGCGATAAGATCGAGCCTCGCTCTTGTGGAGGTGCTTCGTGAGGCAGGACGCAGGAACCAAGGTGGCTGGCAGGCTGCGCGCGACGAGCGCTGCGATCGTTTCTTTCGCAGTCTGGGGACTTGCCGGCTGTCCCAGCCCCACCAGCAACCGGCAAGACGCCACCACACCGCGCCTGTCAACGACGGGCGGCACGCCACAGGCCAATCCCGAGCCAAGCGAGCCGATTGAGCCGGGGGATGAAGGCCAACAGAGTCCCGTCGCAGGCGGGCACGTGCCGGGGCAGTTTGACTACTACGTCCTTTCGCTGTCCTGGTCGCCGCAGTTCTGCGCGACTCGTGGCAAGCAAGCGCGTCCCGACGATCCACAGTGCGGGGTCGGGGTCGCGTTCGGCTTTGTGCTGCATGGCCTGTGGCCCCAGTACAGTGCGCGCGGCTATCCCGAGTCGTGTACCGTCGGGACGGCTCCCGATGCGGCCCTGGTGCAGCGCATGCTGCGCATCATGCCCAGCCCACGCTTGGTGCAGCACGAGTGGCAAAAGCACGGCACCTGCAGCGGCCTGAGTCCCGAGCGCTATTTCGCCCAGGCCGAGTCGCTGTTTTCGGGCCTGCGCATTCCCGCCCGCTATCAGCATCCCAGCGATCCCGTCGCCACCACCGTCGCTGAGCTGCGGCAAGAGCTGATGCAGGAAAACCCCAGCCTGCTTGCCGATAGCATCGCCGTCTATTGCCGCGGGCCCATGCTGCGCGAAGTGCGCATCTGCTACAGCAAAGACTTTAGGCCACAGAGCTGCTCGGCCACGGTCCGCGATGGCTGCCCACGGGCCGGCATCACCGTCT
>CAZKOY010000058.1:0-29932 GCA_964554495.1 uncultured Myxococcales bacterium | reverse complement strand
AGTCCACGGCGGACTCATCCTGAAAACCTGCAGCGGCAAGCCCGCGGCAGCCGGTCCATGACGGGGACCTTGAACTGATGTCTCCGACGCAAAAGCGCGGCTCTATGACAGGGGCTTTTGTGCTGCTTGTCATGACCATGGGGCGCACGTAGACTCGCCTGCGATGGTCGGCCGCACCCTTGGGCACTATCGACTGCTAGAGCAAGTCGGCCAGGGCGGTATGGCCGCTGTATACCGCGCCCGCGATCTGTCACTGGACCGAGACTGCGCAGTCAAAGTGCTGCACAGACACCTGCAAAGCGAGCGCGAGTCGCGCCTGCGCTTTCAGCGGGAAGCCCAGGCCGTGGCCCGGCTGCGCCATCCCAACATCCTTGAAATTTATGCCTATAGCGTCGATGAAGCGGACGAGAGCTTCTTAGTCACCGAGTACATCGATGGGCCGACGCTGCGGGCGCAGATCCTGGAACACCCGCCACGCTTTCCCGAGATCGCCGCGATGATCGGCTGCGAGGTGGCGCGGGCCCTTTCCGTGGCGCATCGTCAAGGCGTCGTTCATCGCGACATCAAGCCGGAAAACATCATGATCCGCGGCGAGCGGAGCGGTGATCTGCAGGCACATGGCGAGGCGACGATTGTGCTGTGTGACTTCGGCATCGCGCGCATCGCGGACAAAGACAATGTGACGACGACCGGCCAGCTCTTGGGCTCGCCTGCGTACATGGCGCCCGAGCACATCAAAGGGCAGCGCGTCGACTCGCGCAGCGATCTGTTTTCGCTGGGCACGCTGCTCTATGAGCTGATCAGTGGTCAGCTTCCCTTTCGCGGACAGAACCCGCATGACACGCTGGTGCGCATCGCCTCGGGCGAGCACCAACCAGTATGCGATCTGGCGCCGCTGTGCAGTCCAGCCCTGGGTCGCGTGATCGAGCGAGCGCTGAGCTGCGATCCGGCAGACCGCCCGCCCGAAGCCGAGCTTTTGCGCAGAGACCTGCTTGCGGCACTCGCCGAGTCCGGCATCCCCGAAGAGGAGATCCGGCCGCAGCTACGCGCCTATTTCCGCGATCCCAAGGCCTGGGATGCGGCCTTTGCCGAGCGCCTGGGTCGGCGCTTGATCAGCCAAGGCAAAGCCGAGCAGCGCGCGGGCCACATGGCGCTGGCGCTGTCGCTGTGGTCGCGAGCGCAACAGATCGATCCCGCGCATCCCGAAAGTCCAACGAACCAAGAAATCCATGTATTGATCGGATCGGTGAGTCGGCAGCGAAGGCGCCATCGCTTTCTGCGCGCTGGGGCGGCTCTCGCCTTGCTTGGTGGTCTGTTCGTGCTGGCGGCCGTGCGCAGTGGACCGTGGCTGCGGGCCATGCTGCGCGGGGACAGGGCGACGGCTGCGCTTCAGGTGAGTCCCGATCTGGCTGCCGCGACCCACGCACGAGGAACAGGGGCATCGTCGCTGTCCATGGGCGCACTGCCTCTTCAGGAATCTACAGCCTCTATGGATCGCTCACCGTCTGAAGCATCGCTGGATGCCGGGTGGATGGATGCCGCCGCGGATGCGATGCTGCGCAGTCCGCCCGTGCTGTCCTTGCTGGGCGCACCAGCGGGGGGCGACATCGTGGGCACGACCGAGATCGGCGATTCGTCCGCCGCGCCACGCACCAACGTCGGCTCAGCGGCCACAAGTCCGTCGATCGGCGGCCGCTCGCGCGGTTCCGAGCCAGCCCCCCTGCGCATGGTGCGCCTAGAGCCCTGGCCGAAAGCGGTTCGCGTGACGCACAACGGCCGCGTTCTTGGGGTCTATGGCACCGACGTTCGAGCGGTACAGCTTGCGGGCGGGCGCAATGAATTCCTGTTTGAGAACCCCGCTTGTTACAGCGAGCGTGTGACGCTGCCTCCTGGCTTTTCGCCACCGGAAGTGCGCGTCCGACTGCGTTGGAAACCGGCGCTGCTTCTGGTGCGCGTCAGCACGATCGGCGAGCCGCAGCCGCTTATCGCCGATGTTGTTGTCGACGGAAAGTTGGTTGGACGCAGCGGTCAGGTCGTGGCGCTGCCGATCGCGGGCGATGAAAGCAGCCGGTCGCTCGATCTGCAGATCTCGGCTCCAGGGCACAAGTCGGCCACGCGCTCTTTGACGGTGCGCGCCAATCAGCTAAGCCAGATCGATGTGCAGCTAAACGCGCTGTAAGCGAATCGGCCGCGCTCGCATATGGCGCTGGATGTGGCGCTTGGCGCAGGGGGCCCAGAAAGGCCTGCGCGCTAGGTTCCCGACGACGCGAAGGGATTTTTCTTTACCCCTGATCCGGCCCGCTGGTATGTGAGGCAAACGTTGCAGCAAGCCAGTCCGGCGAGTGCCCTATTTCGATGAGAGCTCGACGGTCTATGCGATGCTGCACGGTGTGACGAAGCCAGAATGGCAAGGACGGCGGAATGAACAGCAAGATCCCAATGGTGGCCCGCGACCGTCGCAGCAACGAAGATCGCCCCAGCGGACCCGAGCGCCGAAGCGGCATCGATCGTCGTCAGCACGAGCGCGTCACCGTCAACTGGTCCGTTGACTATCGCGCCAGCGACACGTTTTTGTTTGCGTACATCTCGGACATCAGCGCCATGGGCATCTTTGTGCGCACGCCCCGCCCCGAGCCACCGGGGACGCGCCTGAACCTGCGGTTTAGTCCTCCAGGCGGCCCAGCGCTGGACTTGGAAGCGCAGGTGATCTGGATCAACCCGCCGCGCGAAGATGGCGAGCAAGGTCGCCAGCCCGGCATGGGCTTGAAGTTCGTCGATTTGACGCCTGGTCAGCGCGATCAAATCCTTCGTCTAGTCCGCACCTTCGCATACCTCGACGATGAGGTAGAGCGCGTCGGCAATAGCTAGCGCTTGCATCTCAGACAACGCCTGCCCTACAACCAAAGTGATGGACGACAATCAAAGCGAAGGTCCTAGTCCGCATCCCATTGCCACGGTCCTTGTGACCGGAGCCAGCCGCGGGATCGGCTTGGAGTTTGTGAAACAGTGGCTGGCTCGTGGCGCAGAGGTAATCGCCACAGCGCGTGAGCCGAGTGCTGCCACCGAGCTATCGGCTCTGATCGACCGCTACGGCGATCGCTTGCGGGTTATGCAGCTTGATGTAACCGACGATCGCAGCGTCGAGCTTCTGGCCGGAGCCATCGGCAACGTCCAGATTGACCTTTTGATCAATAACGCAGGCATCTTGACGGTCGAGACGCTGGACAACATGGACTTCGGCGCCATCTTGGCGCAGTTCCAGACCAATGCGCTGGGTGCATTGCGCGTCACGCACGCGATCCTCGACAACCTGCGCGAAGGCTCGCGCGTCGTGAACATGACCTCGCGCATGGGCTCGCTCGACGACAACACCAGCGGTGGCTATTACGGCTATCGCATGTCGAAAGCGGCGCTCAACATGGCGACGCGCAGCCTAGCCGTTGACCTAAAGAGCCGCGGCATCGTCGTCATCGCCATGCATCCCGGCATGGTCCAGACCGACATGACGCGCGGCTTCGGCATGCTTACCCCCGAGGCGAGCGTGACCGGCATCAATCAGGTTCTCGAAAAGCTGTCGATGGATCAGACGGGGCTGTTTCTGCACTACCAAGGCACCACGCTGCCCTGGTAGCGGTTCAGACGGGGCCCGCGACGAGCGTCGCGTCTAGCTTGGTATCTCGCCGGCATGCTGCAGGAACTGCATCATCACGCGGGTCATTAGCTCGGGATCGCGGGCGCCTGCGCACTCTCGGGCCGAGTGCATGCTGAGCATGGCGCTGCCCACATCCACCGTTGGAATCGCCAGCAGCGTCGCGGTGATCGGGCCGATCGTGCTTCCGCAGGGCAGATCGGTGCGATGCACATAGTGCTGCACCGGTACCTCGGCGCGGGCGCATAGCTCGGCAAACAGCGCCGCCGTGCGTCCGCACGTTGCATAGCGCTGCTGCGCGTTGTGCTTGATCACCGGCCCACCGTTTAAGCGAGGTCGATGCTGCGGCTCGTGACGATCGGCATAGTTGGGATGCACTGCGTGCGCCATGTCCGCCGACACACACAGCGATCCAGAAAGCAGGCGCAGATAGCGCTCGCGGCGATCGCCGTCTTGCGTCGTGGCGGCCGCGATGCGCTCAAGTAGCATCGGCAGGATCGGCGCCTGCGCACCGTATGCGCTGTTGCTGCCGACCTCTTCATGATCGAACAAAGCGATGACTGGAACGACACCGATCTCCGTCGGTCGCGTCGCAGTTCGCAGCAGCGCATGCAGGGCTGCATGGCACATGCCCAGGTTGTCCAGACGAGGCGCAAAGATCAGCTCTTCGCCCAGTCCGCCGCGGCGCGGAGAAAGCGAGTCGGCCAGCATCAGATCGGTGCTGACGATCGCCTCGGGAGCCACATCCAGCGCGCGGGCCAAGAGCCCAGAAAACACGCTCTCTGCCGTCGCAGATCCGCTGTCTGCCGAGCCCTTGCCAGCCGCGTGGTTACTTGATCCCCCCAGCAGGCCAACAATCGGAGCCAGATGTTCCTGGCGGTTTAGCAGCAGACCCTTGTCGTTGATCTCGCGATCCAAGTGAATCGCTAGCTGGGCGACGCGGATCAGCGGATCCGCAAGCTTCACCAGGCGCCGCTGCAGCCCACCATCGCTGCCTCGCACGATGACGCGACCGGCGATATACAAGTCGCGGTCCAGCCAGGAATTCAGCAGCGCGCCACCGTACACCTCGACGCCAAGCTGCACGTAGCCCTGCTTTTCGTACGCCGCCTTGGGTTTCAGGCGCAGGTTTGGGCTGTCGGTGTGCGCGCCAATGATGCGAAAGCCGTGTAGCTCGGTCCGCGGATCCTTTTGCGGCAGCACGAAGGCGACCAGCGTGCTGTCTCCGACGCAGACGTAATAGCCACCCGGCGCAAGCGACCGCCAGGATGCCTGAGGTGTCAGGGCAGAAAAGCCGGCCGCATGCAGGCGATCCACAGCGCTCTGCACAGCGTGAAACGGCGTCGGCGACTCGCGGATAAAGGACAGAAGATCATCGCATGTAGCGTGATCATCTCCTGGACCTGTCGGGCTGCCTTCGCCGCCTGCCTCGCGCGATGGCGTGGGGGCTGCGATCTGGGGATGTTTCGACGGTGCATCAGGGGAAGCAGAAGCGGTCATGCGGCCGATTCTAGATCTCGGAACGCAGCTCGCGATATCCTCTTACACCATGAAAAATCTCAAGATCGGAATCCTGGGTACAGGGGACGTGGGCCGGGCGCTGGGGAACGGCTTCGTCTCGTTGGGTTGTCAGGTGATGATGGGCTCGCGCGAGGCGGGCAACGAAAAGAGCGCAGCCTGGGCCAAGTCGGCAGGTGAGCTGGCTTCGACCGGGACCTTCGCGCAGGCGGCACAGTTCGCTGACATCGTCGTTCTGGCGACGCTGTGGAGCGGCACCGAGAACGCGCTTCGGCTGGCGGGGGCCGAGAACGTTGCAGGCAAGATCCTCATCGACACCACCAACCCCCTGAACTTTGGGCCGCAGGGACCGTCGCTGGCCGTCGGTCACACCGATTCAGGTGGCGAGCAGGTGCAGCGCTGGGTGCCGGGGGCCAAGGTCGTCAAGGCCTGGAACATCGTCGGCAATCCGCACATGTTTCAGCCCAGCTTCCCCGGTGGTCCGCCCGATATGTTCATCGCTGGCAACGACGCGGAAGCCAAAGAAAAGGTCACCGAGATCCTCAAGGCCTTCGGCTGGGACGTAAACGATCTCGGTGGCATCGATATGTCGCGCTACCTGGAGCCGCTGGCGATGGTGTGGATCATGCATTACTTCCGCACCCGCACGGGCAACCACGCCTTCAAGCTCTTGCGCAAGTAGTACCGCTGCCCTCCGTCGAAAGCCGCCTGCGCTGCGCGGCGTATCTGCGCCGCGTGGGTCCCAAGATTGAGCGGCAACTTTCGCATTGACCCTGGCCGCTGCCGCGGGCTTTGCTTGCGCGCATGCTGCCTGGCTTTTCATATCGCTTACGGGTCCTTGCGCGCTCTGTCGGCTGCTCGCTGGCCCTGCTTCTGGCGGGGTCCTCGTGCGCCACTGCCGAGACGCTGACCTATGGCCCGTTTCTCGCGCGTGGCCTCACGCCTGATTCGATGATCGTTCGCTGGGGCACCAAGGGCCTGACAGATCCCACGACCGTTCGTGTGCGCAAAAAAGGTGAGACGGCTTTTGCGATGCAGGCCGGTGTGCCCGCTCGCGATCACGAGCTCGTCTTGCGCGGCCTGACGCCCGGCAGCATGTACGAATACTCCGTCGAGAGTGGCACGCTGCGAAGCCCTACCTATGGCTTTGCGACCTGTCCCGCCATCGGCGACAACCTGCCTCTGGACGTGGTCTTTTATGGCGATAGCCGCGACGGAGCCAGCGCGCACGCACGCCTGCTGGACGAAGTTCGCAAGCGCGCCCCGGATATGGTGTTTGAGAGCGGCGATATCGTGCCCAGTGGCCAATATCGCCAGTACCTCGACGAGTTTTTTCCGTCGACAAAGGGCCTGTTCGCCAGCATTCCGTTTATGGCCGCTCCAGGGAACCACGACGCCGACAGCCCATACCTAGGCAACTATGGCGCCATCTTTCCCAGCCCGCGGCCGTCGGATGCGCCGTGGACGCCGTACTATTCGGTGGCATGCGGGCGCAGCGTGTTCATCGCCTTGGATTCGAACGCGGTGCTGGATAACAAGCAGAATGACTTCTTGCAGCAGACCCTCAGCCAAGCTAGTCAGAGCCCCGCGGTGCTTCACGTCTTCGTCTGGTTTCACCACGCGGCGTATTCGCCAGGCAGCCATGGCGATGCGCGCGATGTGATGGCTCGTTGGGTGCCGCTTTTCAACGATCCACGGAACAAGGTGACGGCGGTGTTCGCGGGGCATGATCACGTCTATGCCCGCATGCGCGACCCCGCAAGCGAGGTGCTGTACATCGTCTCGGGAGGAGCCGGGGCTCCGCTGTACAGCGACGGGCGAACTAGCCGCGCAGCCACGATTGTATCGAAGTCGGCGTATAACTTCGTTTCGCTGCGCGTCGTCGATCGCACGGTCTCTGGTGTGGCATATAGCGACGTTGGGATTGAGCTCGATCGCTTCACGCTCACCAAGCTCGACGGCGATCCTGCCCCGACCGACATGGGGACGACCGATGCCCAGCCTGGGGTCCACGACCCCTTGGATCCCATGCCCCATACGGGTGGGGAAGGCGGCTGTTCGTTCCTCGGCAATGACGTAAGGACGCGGGCCCAGCGAGCCAGCACGCCGCTGATCCTCGTCGTCTCGCTGCTGGCGTTGGCCTGTTCCGCTTTGTTCCGTCGGCGTCCGCGGAAACGCTAGGGTCGCTTCTTCAAGCCAGCGCGGCAGGGTCGTGCAAAATGTAGACTTCATGCCTACATGGTGGTATTCAAACCCATCATGTGCGCAGATGTCGTAAAGACCGAGCAAGTGGCCAAGCCAAGCCAGCGCCTGGGGGGCCGTGTCGCGGTCGTGACCGGTGGCGGACGAGGCCTAGGACGCGTGGCGGCCTGCGCGCTCGCGACGGCAGGAGCCAAGGTGGCAATACTCGGTCGTCAGCGCGAGAGCTTGGAAGAGACGGCGGCCCAGATCCGCACCGCGGGCGGCATCGCGCTGGCCGTGCCGGCCGATGTGACGCAGGAAGCGGATCTGCAGGCAGCCGCGACCGTCGTCAAAGCGCAGCTAGGCGACTGCCAGATCCTGGTCAACAATGCCGGTGCGGCGATGGTGCGGCCGTTTCTTGAGACGGACACCGCGTCGCTGCGCAGCTTGCTCGATGTGAACCTGGTGGGGGCGCTGCTGACTGCTCGCATCTTCGGAGCGCAGATGACCGAGCGTCGCTGGGGGCGCCTGATCAACATGGCCTCGATCGCTGGAATGGTCGGAGAGCCAAACCTAGCCGTCTATTCGGCGAGCAAAGGCGCCTTGATCGCGCTGACCAAGGCCCTGGCTATCGAGTGGGCGCGCTATGGCGTGACGGTGAATGCGCTGGCGCCGGGATACTTTCGCACCGACCTCAACGCGCAGGCTTTTGACAACCCAGAAGTCGAAGGCCGCTTGCTCAAGAAAATTCCACTGCGCCGCGCGGGAGAACCCGCCGAACTTGCACCACTTCTTGTATACTTGGCCTCGGAAGATTCGGCTTTTATGACCGGCTCGGTGCTCGTCATCGACGGTGGACAGGTGGCACGCTAGTGGCGAATCTGCTCGTCCTGATGGAGTTCAACCGCGGCGCGCTGCTGCCCGTGTCGCTCGAAGCGCTGGGCCAAGCGCGACGGGTGGGGAGTGCGATCGGCCTTACGGTCTATGCACTGGTGCCTTTGCCGTCTGAGCCAGCGAAGGGGGACAGCGACATCACGGCTCGCTGTGGTCGTTTCGGCGCAGACAAAGTGCTGCTTCTGACGGGAGACCGCCTGTTTTCCGAGCAGGAGATGCGGTACGAGAACTATGCAGACGCGGTGGTCGCAGCTTGTTCTATGGTTCCGCCACGGCTGCTTTTCGTCGGGGATACGCCCGCTGCTCGCGACTTGGCGCCTCGACTTGCATCGCGTTTGGGGGCCGCCTATTTGCCTGCCGGTACTGCGCTCGTCGAGGACGGGTCGTTGCAGATCTGCGATCAGCAGGGCCGCCACCTCGATCTGAGCGTCGAACTAGACGTCACCGAAGATCAGCCGCCGCTGACGATCCCCGTTGTGATGACCGTGCCCACCGGCCGTCATCGCATGTCCTGGGGCCTGCACGATGCAGAGCTACTGATCGTTCCCTCCGACGAAGAAAACGCGCAGACCATCCCCAACTTGGCCAACCTAGAGCGCTATCGTGGCTTCGTCCAAGAGGCGTTTGAGCCGCTATCGCCGATGCAGCGCATGGCCCATCAAGGTGGGGTTGGCTCGTCGGAAGACGACCCATCCGTTCCGCTTTGGTACGTGACGCACGATACGCATGCACCGGGTGCCACGACGGCGCAGTGGCTTGTCCATATCGGGCCCAGCTTAAATCCAGGGGCCAACTATCAGCTTGTGGTGCCGGCTGGGGCTGTCGAGGACAGCTTGCGGGCTCTGCAGGAACGCCTCACCTCGTTAGAGCCGGTGATTCCTCTGAGCTCGCCAGGGCCTCAGCCGCCCCCACGCGTGGAAGAAGAGCGCACGCTGGCGATGTCCAGCGACGAAGTGCTCGCAGCCGCTGAAGAAGAAGAACACACGGCCGATGCCAGCGAGCAAGATCCTTGGGATTTCACCGAGGACACGCTGAGCGGCGACGAGGCCACGACGGCACGAATTCGCAGCGCGGTCGGTGATGTCAAGCTTATGACGTCCACACAGGCCAGCTCACCGACGCTGTCGCAGTTTTCAGTCGACGATGGAGAAGGGGCAGGCAAGCGGACTGGTCCAGCAAGCCGCGAGAAGAACCCGGCAACAACAGCGGCGGGGGCAGCCATGTGGGAAGGCGTTTCCAGCCTGCCTGAAGCCGATGGCTTTGCCGGCGGCGACGACGATCCGGCGTTTGAGTTCGTCAGCGCGGATACAGCTCCGGTTCCGATTCAAGCACCGACGGGGGCCCTGCAGAAGAAGGAGGGCCGATGAGCGTTCTTGCGCTACTCGGCATGGCGGATCAGGCGGTGGTGCGTCTGGCCACGCGACTTGGTGAGACGACGGCCGTGCAGATCGCCGCCTCGCCCCCGTCGGCAGAGACACTAGACCTGCTGACAAAACACGGCGTGTCGCGTGTGCTTCACATTTGGGATCCTGCCCTGTTGACCGCCTTAGAGAGCAGCGAAGAGCAAGAGCTGATCTACGTGGCGGTGCTCACAAGCGTGGTCCGTCACGTGGATGTGACAACACTCGTGGTGGGCGATGGCAGTCATGCGTGGCTGGGACCAGCGCTGGCCGAAGACTTGGATCTACCCCACGTGACCGGTGTTCTGGATGCAGTGCCGGTTGAGCCCGGTAAGAAAGGCGCGAGTGACGTGCTGGTTCAGCGTCTGTGCCTGCAGGGCGTGCAGAGGTTACGAGGGCCGGGGCGCAGTGTGCTGGCGGTGCTGCCGTATGGACCGTTGCCGCAGCTAGCTCTGCCCTCGACCCCGAATGGAGACAGCTCTCCGCGTGGGGTGGCTCCGTCGGTAGAGCGCTGGAGCCTAGAGAAGCTGGGGCTGCATCCAGAGGATCTTCCGCGATCGCTGCTGAAGCTCTTGCAGCCCGAGAGGCGCAGCGTGTTTCCGAGCCGCGAGTTCGAGCGCATCGAAGACTTGGCCGAGCGCCTGCGTCAGGATGGGCTCGCCCCTCCCGAGAGCCTGCGGTCAGGCGGCGATTCCGACGACGTTCAGCCGGCCGATGATCTTGTGATAGACGGGGGAGACTGATGGGACGCCCCCGCCACGCGCCACGTCCAGAAGCGGGCTCGGCTGCGCACCCTGCATCGACGGCTCAGGCTCTTGCGCTGTCGACGGGCCAGGCAACGCAGACGCCTCAGGTCGCAAGCGATCTATCGCTGCTCTTGCGGGCGCGTGCCTTCGCACTGGGTGGAGAAGGGGCCGTGCTGTCCCGCGTGGCTGCCAACCTGCAAGCGTTTGGCGGGCAGATCGATGACGAGGCGGCAGCATGGATTGGCACGGGTGTGCCTCCCGCTGAGCGGCCAGCAATCTGCTTGGGCGATCAGCCGGGTGTACTGGGGCCTCATAGCTTTGGGTTTCTGAACAACATCGAGGGAATTGCCCCCCTCGCCGCTCCGCTTTCTGAGCGTCCGCGTCGTGGTGCCGTGGCCTGGGTTGTTCCGCGTCGCGAGGCGCTGCCCGAGGTAGTGCCGCTGCTCTGCAGTCGCGGCTTGGCGGCCTCTTGGCTGATCTCGGTCGGCGATGGCGATCCAGCCGAGGTCGTGCGCTTTTTGGCCCGTGACCCAGCGACGCGAGCTGTCTTGTTGGCCGTCGGCCGAGGGCTGCGGCCGCAGTCACTGCTGCCCGTGCTGGGCGACAAGCCCGCGGTGTTGTTTGAGCTGCCAATGACGCCAGCGCGGGATCGGGCCCTGCTGCGCGCTGTCGCTCGACGTACGCACGCCACAATCACGACCGACTTGGAAGAGTGGCTGGCCCACGCAGCCCTGTTTGATGCGGCGGCCGCGGTTGAACCAGGCACGCAGAGCGGTTCTTCTCGTCGGGCGAAGGCCGCGGTGGTCGTGGTGGGTGGTGGGGCCGACTTCGTCGCAGCCGAGGTTCAGCGGGTGCGCAGCACGACCCCCATCCAGCTGCACTCCGTCGAGCCGACCGACAATGCCGCCGAGACGGCCGAGAGCTTGCGTGCGACTCTCGTCAAAGCGCAGCGCGATGTGCCAACTGTACTTCTGTGTGGCCCGCCCGATCTGCTCGCGGAACAGCAACCTGCTTTGACTGGGCTGGGCTCGCTTCTGTGCGTCGATCCGAGTCAGCCAGAGCGCCTGCGAGCGCTGTTACGCGCACTCAGCGTGACGCTGCGTCCGCAGCCAGCCACTCACGACAAGCCTCTGGTCGTTCGAGCCGAGCCAGAGCGACTGCACGGTGTCCTTGCGACGCTGCCCCCGCCGCTTTACGTCGCTGGGGCCATGGTGCGCGAAGAAGTTCTTGGTGACCATGATCTGAAGCGTTTGCTGGCCGCGTATGGCATCCGCGTGACACGGCAGGCGCCGGCAAACACCGGGACCGCGGTGCTTCGCATTGCCAGCAAGCTGGATTTTCCCGTCGAGCTAATCGCCAATGTGCCACCGCATGCGGATGTACAGGCCTTGGTGACAGCGGAAGCGGGCGCGCGGGCGCTTTGCAAGACCCAGGCAGAGCTAAAGCGCCAAGCCGCGCTGTTTTTGGCAAACAGCCCCCATGTCCTTTTGCGCGAGGTGCTGCCATCCGCCGTGACCTTGCGGATCAGCGCGGCCGTAGAGCGTGGCGTGGGCCCGGTCCTGCGGCTTGGCAAAGACGAGGCCGCCCTGCTGCCGCTCGGTAAGGCAGAAGCACAGGCTTTGGCGGCTGAGCTCTGTACGCAGTACGACGTCGACTGTGCGGATGGGCTTGGGGCGCTGTTGTCTCGGATTGCGGCGTGCGTGGCCGAGCATGCGCTGACGCTGGACTTGCTGGTGCAGCTTCTCGACGAGCCGGTCGTTTCACTCGCAGCGGGTGTCTTGGTCCGCGCGTCTGAAAAAGCGTAGCAGCGCCGGCCTGGGGATCGTGGCCTAGTGGCTACCGACGTGAAGCATCATCCAGACGCCGAGCAGGATGAGGCCTAGTCCCATCAGCCAGAACAGAACCAAGATCGGCCAGTACAGCCAGCGCAGCCGTCGGACCTGTTGCTGTAGCTCGTCGACAGTCGGGGCAAGGGCCCGCACTTGCAGGGCCAGCTCGCTCGTCGCTGGTGCCATGTACTTGAGCTGCTCGCGGACTTCGCCAACCATGGGGGCGATCGCCGATGCTAGCTGCGGCTGTGCCATCTGAAAGTTGGTGGCCTGCGAGCTTAGCGGCGAAACGCTGGACGAAGGCGGAGTCGCCATCTGCGTCGTCGAGAAGGGCGATGGTTGCTGCTGGGTCGATTCGGGAGCCAAGCGCGAAGGGGCTGGCGTAAGCCCGCGGCCATGCGCACGAAGCTCGCGAGGTAGCTGCGGATCAAGCCACTCTGCCACGAGGTGCGAGCTGACGAAGCGGCCAGTCTGCATGGCCAGCGAAAAGAGCGCCGTCCCCAGCTCGGCAGCCGTCGCGGGTCGCAGCTTGCGATCGATTTCAAGGACGCGCGCCAAGATCTGCGTCATGCCGGGCGGGGCATCCGGGCGCACGCTCGAAAGAGGCGACACCTTCTGCGTCAGCATCGAGGCCAGGGCGGTCGCGTCGCCTTCACGCTCAAACAAGGGCTTGCCGCTGCACATCTCGTACAGCACAACCCCCAGGGCAAACAGATCCGCCCGGCGGTCGATCGGCTGGTCCGAGAGAGCTTCCGGGGCGATGTAGCCGACGCGCCCTTTGATTCGCCCGGCCGAGGTGACCGACAGACGGTTCTTGGCGCGTGCCACTCCGAAGTCGATGATCTTGACGATGCCGTCGACCGAGATGAGGAGGTTGCTGGGCGAGATATCGCGATGCACGACGTTCAGAGGCGCCCCTCCGAGATCGCGCATCTCGTGAGCGGCCTGCAAGCCCGCACAGACCTGCGCGCCAATCGCAGCCACGAGGTCGACTGGGAACTGCTGACCTCGCTGCTCGACGCGGCGCATCAAGCTCTGCAGGGACAGACCGCGCACCCATTCCATCACCAGATAAGGCAGGCCGTCCTGTTCGTCGATGTCATAGATCTGCACGACGTTGGGATGGTTGACCTGCGCGATGATGCGTGCTTCGTCGAGGAACATGAAGATCACGTCCTCGCGGTCTCGCAGGTCCTGCCGGATCTGCTTGATGACGACTTGGCGATCGAAGCCGCCCATGCCGCTTTGCCGGCACAGGTACACATCGGCCATGCCGCCGCTGCCCAGGCGGCAGACGACCTTGTAGCGACCGATATAGGCCGGGATCTCGGGCTCGCTGGTGGGCTGACTGGCGTAAAGAACCTGCTGGCTGTTCTCGGCGCTGTCACCGCCTTCGTCGGAGTCGTCGGTCGCGCGGGAGGACTCGGTGCCGCCTTCGGGCCCGCCTGCTGCGCCTTCGATTTCGCCGAGCTTTGAGCTGCCCTGGGCCTCAGCCATGGGGATGCACCTACCTTCTCTCAGAGTAGACCAAAAAAGGCCTGCTCAGCCAGAGAAGTGTGCGTTATTTCGCATAATTTTCGATGTTTAACGAAATGAAGAGGAGAAAGAGAGATCACATCTCTTGTGCAGTGGGCGAGGGAGCATCGAGCAAGGCCAAGAGGCCGCGCAGGCCATCGCGCAGCAGAAGAAGGTCCGTGCGGTCGACGCAGCCCAAGGCCACCTGGCCGCCTGGCTCAAGCCGGAAGGCAGCCGGGCTGGGTGTCACTGTCGGGCTGCCTAAGGGGCGGGGTCTCTCGACGGCAAGAAGGATGGTCGGCAGGTGGCGCTGCAGGCTGCCCATACCGAGCGTTCCCAGCCCACGTCGCGTCCGCTTGGCCGGCGTCTCGGTCGGCGTGCCGGACTCGTTTTTCGCAGGGGGCGATGCCGTTCCGTGCGAGGCGGGCTGCGTCGAAGATGCATCGGCAGCCGGCTCTGGTCTGGCTGCGCTCACGCCTTTTCCCGTCGCTGCTGCTTTCTTTGCGCGGACAGGCGAGGTCTTTCGCACGACGGGCTGAGGGCGGCGTACCGACACTTTCGCAGGGGCGCGGCTGGTACCCGATGGGGATGGCTTAGGTTGCGCAGAGCGCTGGACGCGTTTCATTGGGGCTCGCAAGGCTGAGCCGCCCAGCGACGGCAGGGCGGAGTGGCTAGCTGTTCAGTGCGTTCTTTAGGACTTGGCTGGGCTTAAACGTCAAGACGCGACGGGCGCTGATCGTGATCTCGTCGCCGGTCTGCGGGTTTCGGCCAATGCGCGATTTCTTGTCTCGCACGACGAAGTTGCCGAACCCAGAGAGCTTGATCTTTTCGCCCTCTTCGAGGGTGACCTTGATAATGTCAAACACGGCCTCGACGATCTGAGCGGCGTCCTTCTTTGAGAAGCCACCCACCCGTTCATAGACATTCTCGATGATATCGGCCTTTGTCATCGTCCGACGATCCTGCATAGAAAGCCTGCCCCCCTGTCAGAAAAAAGTAAGCTACCATCCAGATTATTTGTGCTGTCCGACGAAGTCAAAAACTTTATGCCTAGATATATGTGATTTGGATGACATGTATCGTGTGTGATTGCAGAGGCCTTGCACACAGAGAGTGAGATAGAAATCTGCATCGAACACGGCATGAAGGCGGACGCTATCACAAGCCACTAAAACTGTGAATTTCATTATAATCGACGCGAATGCGCAGGCTCTTATACGTGGTATCTCTGCTGGCCTGCCTGGGGGCTCTGGGGGCGTCGGCCAACGCTGCGCCGCTCGAAGCAAAAAGACGCCCACCCCGCGACGTGGCTCGGCTGTCGTACGTCAGTCCCGCGGTGCGGACGCAGGTGCTCGGCCAGCGAGAGTGGTTCGAAGCGCTTCCCGACCAGCCCGCCGAGCGCAACACCCGTGTGCTGACCAGCAGCCAAGGGGGGGCCGAGATCGCAATTGGCGAGCAGCTTCGCATCCAGATCGACGCAGAGAGCCTGCTGTTCGTCCGCAAGCTGCCGCGCGGGGCGCGAGGCCCCGGTGAAATCCAACTGCAGCGAGGCAGCCTGCAGGCCGACATCATCGACAGTCCGCGCATTGGCCCGCTTTTGATCCGCACTCCGGCCGGCGACGTGCGCCTGCGCGGAGCCAACGTGCGCATTGCCTGCGATGCCCAAGGGCAGACCGCCATCGCCGTGCATCAAGGCCAGGTGTCGCTGAAGGCCGGGCGAAACCAGCTAACGCTGATCGCGGGGATGGGGACGGTCCTGCGGCCAGGCGACGACGATATTCACATCCGCCAGCTACCGCCGGCCCCGACGTGGCTCGATGGAGGTGACAACGGGCGCGCACGCATCGCACTGTCGATGGGAAGCCTGCGCGGAGCGGCTCGTCAGGCCGAGCTGACCTTGAACTTCACCTCGGTGCCGGGAGCGGTGCGCTATCGCGTCGAGATCGGAAGCGATCCACAGCTTCATGACCGACGACATCAGGGGGAGGTTTCAACCTCGCCGATGCGAACCGAGCTGCTGCCCGGTCTTTACTATGCGCGGGTCGCGGCCATGGATGGCGAGCTGCTTTCGGGGATGCCGAGCACCATTCAGACGCTGTACTTGGTGGCGGTGCGCAGCAATGCTGCCGTCGCGCTAGTCCCGTCGTCGGAGCACGGCGGATCCGGCAGCATGCTGCAGCTTACGCGAGCGCAGCCGGCCATCTTGAAGATCGATGCGGGCGTGCTGCCCTTGACGATGGAGATCGACGGCCAGCGCCACGAGACCTGCCGCGGCGAGTGTGTCTATAATCTGGGTCCCGGCAAGCACCGCTTTGCCTTGTCGCTAAATGACAGTCAGGCTCAGGTCGCGCTTTCGATCTCGGGTGGGCCGACCGCCAAAGCCGAGCCAGCAGACGCTGGTCCGACGGTACCCGAGCGGGTCGAAGCACTCGACACCGGGCCGGCACTGTGGGCACCCGGACTGCCGATGCGAACCCTGGATCCGCGGACTCGGCTGTATGCACTGGCTGGAATCGGCGCACAGGTCCCGTCGCACAGCCTGGACGTGGTTCGCCTGGATCTGGGGGGCGAGTGGGCGTTCCTGCGGCATCGCTTATCTGTCGATGTAAACGTGCCGCTGCTCTACTTCATCGACTTTTTGTCTGCCGCCAACACGCCGCGCAGCGGGCCAGCCCTAGGGGACATTTCTCTGGGAGCACGCGCCATGGCTGCGCAGGCTCTCGACGGACGGCTGCACTTCGGCGTGCTGTTGCGTCTGCAGCTACCCAGCGGAACCTATGAGCGAGGGGCGGCAGCGCTGCGTCCGGTTGTCATCGATCCGGCGCTGGCGCTCTCGCTGCGACTGGGACGCTTTGGCTTGCTGACCACGCAGGGCATCACCGCGTCGCTCAACATTCCGCAGGCCGAGCTGCGCTGGAGTATGGGCTATGCCGCGCAGCTTCAGATCTCGCGCTTTGCGCTGGTGGCGCAGATCGAGGCGGCTGTGGCGCTGTATGGCGCTTCGACGCATGCGGTAGCGGCGGGCGGAGGCCTGCGTGTGCGTCTGGATCCAGCGGGCCATTTCCGTCTGCTGGCCGCGGCTCGGGGGGCCTTGGGCGAGCCAAGCCAAGCGACCTTTGGCCGCTACTCGGCGCAGCTAGGCATCGAGTGGGTTCGCTTCTGACCGCGAGCGCCTCGACGGCGAAACAACCTTGCGCTGCGATGTCAGGCTGGTGATCGCACAAAGCAGAAAGTCCGCGGACCTAGGGCGCAGGGGACGGCGCAGGGTCGGCGCAGCAGCGGAAGCCAGTTGAATAGTCGTGGTAGCTCTTTGCATGCGCCACGGTGCGGTACAAGCAGCCGGCTCCATTGATCTTGGCGTCGACGAAGAAGCCGCCACGAAAGACCCCGTTGCCGCTGGGCGTGGTGGCGTCGACCCACTCGTGCAGGTTGCCGTGCAGGTCATAGACGTTGTCGCCGCTTTTGCACTCGGGGAACGAGCCGGCCGGCGCGACGGTGTTGGGCAAGCTCACACAGCATGGGTCGTTCATGTTCTTGCTGGTAAAGACTCCGCCGCCCGGACCAAAGCAGTCGTTGACGGGATTCGTCGAGCGCCCCTCGTTGCAGGCGCCTTTCTTGTAGGTGTTGCCATACGGATAGATGAAGCGACTTCGACCTTGGCATGCAGCCAGCCACTCGGGCTGCGTACACAAGCGCTTGCCAGCGAGCCTGCATGCGGCCTGAGCTTGCGTGCCGCTGATATAGGCCTGCGGCTTCTGCCCTGGTCGGATGATCGCGCGAACGGTCAGGCCATCGACGACGCGATCAAACGGCCAAGGCTCGCTTGTGCCATCGGGACGCAGGCGCTCGACCGCCGCCTCGTATCGATCGACGCAGACCATGCCTCGCGTCTCGGGCACTGCGACAAGCGCCATGTGTTCTGGGCAGATCGCGATAGGGCGCAAAGCCAGGTCCGCAACGAAGCCGCCGTCGGTGTCTTGTTCCGCTGCAATCAGCGGCTCGGGTGCGTCCGTTTGTTCACAGGCTCCCAGAAGCAAGATCCCAAGAAGCTGCGGGCACATCAAACGTGAGCCGGTCCCACAAACAGAGCGATGTTTCTCGCTGGCTGAGCCTCTCTTCTTCGTCTGCATGCGCGCACGATATCACTGCGCAGCGGGTACCGAGGCTCGCGCCCAAAGACCGCGGCCCTGCTGGCTCTAACTCCTGGCTTGAATTGCCAGGCCAGATCCTCGACACTTTGCGCCATGCGTGACGTCGTCATTCTCTCAGGCGTGCGGACGCCGTTTGGCCGTGGAGTCAAAGGCTCGCTCAAAGACACTCGCCCCGATGACCTAGCCATCTCGGTGGTGCAGGAGGCGCTTCGCCGCTCGCAGGTGGCCGCTGACCTCGTTGAAGACGTGGTCCTGGGCTGTGCCTTTCCCGAAGGGGAACAGGGCATGAATGTGGCCCGCGTGGTGGCCATGGGCGCTGGGCTTCCGGCCGATGTTCCCGCCATGACCATCAACCGCTTCTGCTCGTCGGGTGTGCAGTCGATCGCCATCGTTGCCGACCGCATCGCCGTCGGACAGATCGACGTCGGCATTGCTGGCGGCCTGGAATCGATGTCGATGGTGCCGATGAGCGGCGCTAAGCCCTCGCTGAACCCGCGCCTGGTCGAGAGCCAGCCGGATCTGTTCACGCCGATGGGCATCACCGCTGAAAACGTCGCGCGCAAGTTCGGCATCAGTCGCAGTGAGCAGGACGAGTTCGCCTATCGCAGTCACCAAAAGGCCATTGCGGCGCAGCAGGCCGGCTATTTCAACGACGAGATCCTGCCGGTTGAAACCTCGGTCTTCGACGAGTCTGGAAAAGCCAAGACCGTGCGCCTGGATCGCGATGAGCTGCCGCGCGCCGATACCGACCTGGCTAAGCTTGCGACGCTAAAGCCCGCGTTTGATCCGACAGGCAGCGTGACGCCAGGCAACTCATCGCCGCTGACCGATGGCGCGGCGGCGGTTGTTTTGGCGTCAAAAGATCACGCCGAAGGCCGCAAGGCGCTGGGGTATTTCCGCAGCTTTGCCGTCGCAGGTGTGCCACCAGACATCATGGGCATCGGCCCGGTGCCAGCGATCCGCAAGCTGCTGAAAAAGACCGGCCTGTCCATCGCTGACATCGACATCTTCGAGATCAACGAAGCCTTCGCCAGCCAAGCCGTGTACTGCGCCAAAGAGCTAGGCGTGCCAGGCGATCGTCTGAACATCCACGGCGGCGGCATCGCCATCGGTCATCCCCTGGGAGCCACGGGCGCTCGCATGACGCTTACGGCCCTGCGCGCCCTGGCCAAGACCGGTGGTCGCTACGGCATCATCTCAATGTGCATCGGCGGCGGCATGGGGGCTGCGGCGCTCGTCGAGCGCGCCTAGCCGGCTGCGCAAGCCTGCGGCTAGGCCGCGCCGCTGCGGGCTGGCACAACCGGAGCCGCATGCGAGACCGTTCCCACCGTTTCCGCCTGTTCCGCCTCTTTCACCAACAGATCGCTCTCTAGGATATCGACGACCGCGGCCAAAAGGTCGCCGGCTGTCTTGCCGTCGATCGCGAGGTGATCCAAAGCCAAGGTCAGCCACACGCTGGGCCGAACCACCGGCTGTCCATCGACAGCGAGCACGCGATCCGCGATGCGGCCAAAGCCAATGGCTGTGCTGCTGTACATGGTCAGGGCATAGACCTGATCAATCTGCGGCATGCAGGTGATCTGGATCGTCCCGACGAGCTTGCGGCGAAACCAGAACATTCGCTGCAGCAAGCGCAGGATAAAACGCCGCACCGCGCCAAAGGGAATCACCCAGCCCGTGCGCATCATGCCTTCTAGATCGCGTACTTCTTTTTCGCGTGTCACGGGCACGGCTTGGCTCAGAAACTGGGACAGGTCGGCGAGGTTCTGTTCGTCGGCGCGCGGAATGACCAGCACGGGCGCATAGTTCGTGCGACCCGCCACCGACAGGCCAATGTCGACGGTGGCTGGGCTCAGGCGGCGATAACCAGCGACGAGCTTATGCGCCTGCGGCACACGGCGCAGTCCCAAAGCAACTGCCCGCACAAAGATCTGTGTGTACGTCGCAGGCAAGCCGCGCTGACGCAGGATCTGCAGCGTCTGCTTGATGCGCGTTGCATCGCAGAGCTTGGTAACCATGCCGCGCGGCGCCGGGATCACCGAAAACCCGTCGAAGAACCAGCGCTCGCCATGAGGCAGCGAGGTGATCTGGTCGGTCTCGGGCAGGCGCGGTGCCAAGGAATGATCGGCGGGTTCGTGCATGGTGCTAGCCAACGTGCTGTCGCCTCGGCGCCGCCATGTCGGCCGAGCCTTCGTCCAAGTCCGATGACGTCCGCGCCGGAGGCGACACCCCCGCAGGGAGCTTGGGCAGGGACAGTGGATTGCCCGTCTGCACGAAGTGATCGATATGCAGCGCGGCGGCCCGAGGGGCTTCGTACTCGGCGATGCGTCCGCTCAGGCGGCGAGCGGACTGCGTGAAGCTCTTGGTGCGCAGGATCTGTTCGATGGCAGCGCGCAGGCGCTCGGCACAGTAGTCACGCCGGGCCATTCGCAGGCCAGCCCCCAGAGCCTCAACGCGCTGCAAGTTGACCTCTTGGTCAAACAGCGTGGGGATGCCCAGTACCGGAACACCGTTGGTCAGCGCTTGATAGACGGTGCCATTTCCGCCATGCGTGATCGCGACATGCGACACGCTCATCAAGGAATCGCCGTCGGCAAGCTCTTCGATAAAGACGTTGTCGTACTTGCGATACAGGTCGACGGGCAGGCCCGCCGTGGTGATCAGCACTTGATACGAAGTGCCGCCGAAGACCTTGGCTGCCTCGGTGAAAAACTGCGTGTCTCCCGTGCTGCCCATGGTGAAGTAAAGCGTCGGGCGACTGCGATCTAAGCGAGGCAGCCAGATCGGCCGCGGCAGCGCCGCGCGGAACATGATCGGGCCGACATAGCGAAAGTCCGCAGCGCTATGTACATCGATGGGGAAGTACTCGGGCAAGTCGGCGAGCAGCGTGATGTCGCCCTCGACCAGCTCATACATCGTGTGCAGAGGCGCAAGCTTCAGGCGGCTGCGGATGCGATCGAAGCCGCGCGCCCAGTGACGGATGATCAGCTTCTTTAGGTGCGGGAACAGCGCATCCGCCACCGTGTGACCCAAGACGCGCTCGGTGATGTGGCCTTCAGGCACGTGGATGCGCTCGGCGAAGCGGCTGGTCCATGCGGCATTGGTCAAGCCCACGCAGGGAACGCCCATGCCGGCCGCGCTGGTCGAAAGCGACAGGCGCATGTCCCCGACGACGACGTCGGGCTTCAAGGCGGAAATGGCGGCCATGTCTGACTCGACCGATTTCTCTGCGCACTCGCGCCACCAGGACAGGTTCACCAGGCCCGCGCGACGAGCTAAGCCCAGCGTGACCTCGCGATCTTCGGTGTAGACAGGGTGGACCTCGAAGCCCGCTTCGCGCATCAGCCGGGTGTACGGTCCGGTTGAGCAGAAGACGACCTCATATCCAAGACGGTGCAGCGCACGTCCGACCTCTAGGACACGGGTGGCGTGGGCAAGGAATCCGCCGTCAGCGAACAGGGCAACTTTGCGGCGGGCGGGACGAGACATCGAAGACTCCATAGGACGACGAGCTATGCAACCTTCGCACCGACCTTGGCAGCAGCTAAGCGGACAGGGGTACAGACACTCGCGAGATGCTGAGCGGCGGGAAGATAGATGCGAGAGAAGCGGAGGCGCTGAAACTTCTCAGCCAGAGGGGTGGGGAAATCCCCCCCACCTGTTGACCGCAGCAGCCAGAGCAAAGCCAAAATCGAGGCTGCTGCCAGGGGACGGGGTGGGTGCACCTGGATTCGAACCAGGGACCTCAGCCTTATCAGGGCTGCGCTCTAACCAACTGAGCTATGCACCCGTCGGAGGAAATGCTAGCTACCACGCTCGATCGCGCAGTGTCAAAGAAAAATCTTGGGGCGGACCAGAGCCGGGTCGAACGGCTACTGCATAGGCAGGAAGATGCGGCCGTAGGAGCTGCCGGGAAGCTGCGGGCTGTTCGGATAATGGCACGCGTTGCAGTCGACGGTGGTGGGTGCGCCGTTTTCGTCCACCCCGACGAGCTTGATCATCTGCGCTTGTCGTCCGGGGTTTGTGCGCGTGCCTTCAAAGATGCGGATCTTCATGGGCGACACGAAGCGCCGCGTCGAATAGAAGTTGCCGGACTCGTTGGTCTTCAGCAGACCGCCGTCCTGAAGCTCATCGACACGGTACAGCCCCTTGGGATCGTCTTTGGCGTATACGATCTCGACGGTAATGCCAGGCAAGCCGCCGCTGTTGCACGGTCCGTCCTTGCTGCCATAGACCGTGCCTGAAATCGTCCATGGTGAGTTCGCTGCTTGGCCGCCGGCACGATGGCAAGCGCCGCATACGCGACCTGGCAGCATGGATGCGCTCGCCTGCTTCTGCGCCGAGAGAGGCTCTTCCCCTTCGCAGCTCACGGTGGCGGCGGGAATCAGCTCTAGGCCGGTGGGATCGCTGCAAGCAGACAGGCCAAGGACGAGCAGAGCAGAGCCAACGCTGTGGAACAGGCCTCGACGCGACGTCATCGCGATATCTCCTCTATAGGGTCTGACTACGTGGGCAAGACAGAGCCTGTCCCATCATACTGCCGAAGCTGGGCCGCCGAACAGAGAGAGTTTCAGCGAGATCACGTGCGCGCGGCGCGGCGCCTGTGGGATGGCAAACCGACTTATTGCGGCCCCAGCGCGGCGTCTAGGTCGGCTTGCAGATCGGCGATGTCTTCGATGCCCACGGACAGACGCAGCAGGCCGGGGGCGATGCCAAAGCGAGCCAGCTCTTTGGGGGATAGCGAGCGGCTCCACGTCGCTGCGGGATACATGATCAGCGACTCGACATCACCCAGCGAAGCCACCCGTCGCAGCAGGCGCACACGTTCGAAGGCACGACGGGCTGCCTCGGGCGTCTTCAGCGTAAAAGCCAGCATGGCGCCGGGGCGGTCAAGCAGCGTCTTGGCCAGCGAGTGATCGGGATGGCTGGGCAGGCCTGGATAGATCACCTCGCGAATCCCCAGGCGCTCGGCGTTTTCAGACAAAAACGACGCCAGAGCGCTGGCATTTTCGATCTGCCTTTTCAGACGGACATCCAGCGTGCGCAGGCTGCGCTGCAAGAGCCACGCAGCGAACGGATCCAGCACGCTGCCGTGCAGCTGACGATGGGCGCGTACGCGTTCCAGCACATCGGGACGGCCCGCCACCACGCCCGCACACAGATCGCCATGGCCACCCAAAAACTTCGTCGCTGAGTGGACGACTACATGCGCCCCAAGGGTCAGCGGCCGGCACAGAAGCGGCGTCGCCAGTGTCGCATCGACGAGCAGCGTGGTGCCGTGTTGATTGGCCAGCGCGGCCAAGGCTGGCAGATCGGGCACGCGCAGCCGCGGGTTGGTCAGCACTTCGCAATAGATGAGCGCGACCGGCTCGCGCTCGGCGATGGCGGCGACTGCCGCGGTGTCTGGGACTTCCAGCTCGTGCAGCGTCATTAGGCCGCGGTTGGCCAGCGCGCACAGAAGCGATCGCGCCGCGCTGTAGATCGGCGAAGCCATGACGACCAGCGGCGGCCGATCTCGGCTGTGTACGCGTCGATCGTCGAGCACGGCCATGACCGCTGCCTCGATCGCCGCCATTCCCGAAGACAGAAGCGTTGCCTCGACCTGCAGATCCGCCGGGCCACCACGGGCTTCAAGCTGCGCGAGCAAGCGAGCCACCGCTTCTTCATTGGGGGCGCCATGGCGCACATACAAGTGGCGCTGCCCGACGACAGCCTGCTCAAGCGCGGCCAGATCAGTCAGCTCGTACCCAACGCTTTGATAAAGCGGCGGCACGTTGGGCATGGGCGCAGACGTATCGGCGCCCGCCAGGCCCGAAGACAGAAGCAAGGTCGAGGGAGCCAGCGAAGAAAGAGGCTGCGACTTCATGCACGTATTGTGCAGTCAGCGAAGCCTGTGCGATGCGGGAATGTGAACGAGACGTGGAGGGGAGTGTTGCGAGGAGACCCGCCGTGACTAGCGGGCCGAGTTCATGCCGCGGCGTTTCATCTCGCGACGGCGGCGCTTGCGCGCTTCGCGCATCTTGCGCTTGCGCTTGACGCTGGGCTTCTCATAGAAGCGGCGGCGCTTGACCTCTTGCAGGATGCCTTCCTTCGACATCTTCTGCTTGAGGATCTTCATGGCCTTTTCCAGGTTGTCCCGGACTTCGACCTCGAGTGGTTTTCCGATCATGTGAGCGCACACCTCCTTCCTTCCCAGCATTTGGCGACCGGCCTTGGCGCATGCAGCGCGAGGGATCACCAGAAGGAAACGGAAGGTTGTAAATAGCCGGTTTGTCGAGGCGAAGTCAACGACCCAATTGCGCGGTGCCTGACTTTTGCCGACTGCCAGGGCCTACCAGGGATGCGGGCGACCGTCGTAGTTCAGGAAGTGGCCGTTGTCGGCGAGGCTTAGGCCGTCGATCAGCGTGCGAAGCGCTTGCACAGCGTCGGTCACGAGCAGCGGAGCGCTTGGCCCGCCCATGTCGGTCTGCACCCAGCCTGGGTGTACGACGACGGTGATCAGGTCCGGTGACTCGTGCGAGATGCAGCGCGTATACATGTTCAGCGCAGCCTTGCTGGCGGCGTAAAGCGGCGAGCGTCCACCCGTGTTCCACGTGAACGATCCCACTTGCGAGCTGATCTGCACCAAGCGCGGTCGGCTGCCCTTGCGCAAAAGGCCCAAGAACGCCTGCCCGATCAGCACGGGCGCGACGGCGTTGGTGTGCAGCGTTTCGAGCATGACCGCGCGGGTATAGCTGCCCAAGCTCTGTCCGCGCAGGTTCATGCCGGCGTTGTTGATCAGAACGTCCAAGCCATCCACCTGCGCCCGCACCGCCGCGACCGCCGCCGGCAGGTGTTCTTCGTTGGTCACATCCAGCGTGATCAGCGACACCTGCTTTGGGTGTTTTTCGGCAAGCCGCAGAAGCTCGCCCTGATGTGGCGTTCGTGCGGCGGCAAACAGGCGCGCTCCAGCGGCGACATATTGCTTGCTTAGCTCCAGCCCAATGCCGCGGCTGGCCCCCGTGATCAAAATGCGTGGAGTCATTCTTTGGTCGTACCTGACTGAGAACACAGGGCAAGTTTCTCGCTATCCACACAGTCGCCATCGACGAGCAGAAAGATTGAGCCGTTGTGCGACAATGCTCGGACAGCGCGTCGGGCATTTCTTGCCGCCGCTGCCTGTTGGGGGAACGGACGATGTCACCTGCGCCGCAACCTACTCTGCCCCGTACCGGCCTGCGATTGCTCGCAGGCCACCGCGTTTGTCTGCCGCTGCGTTCGCTTTGGGCCTTGGCTTTGCGCGGCGTGTTCGTCGGCATCGTGGGCGCGGTCCTTTCTGGCTGCGTCTTTTTTCAGCTACGCGATGAGCTTGCCCGAACCCAAAAAGGCTTGGCCGAGACCAACGTCGAGCTGCGCAGTGCCGGCGGGGCCATCAGCGAAGCCAATCGCATGTTGTCCGGCCAGACCGTGCCAGCGATGGCCGGGACCACGGCCGCGATTCGCGAGACCAAGTCCAGCCTCGACGGAGCCGCAGCGCTGCGCGAGCCCATGCTGGCGATGAACCAAGAGCTTGTCGCCATGCGGGTTGAGATGGCGGCGCTGAAAACGCAGATGGAAAAGACCGCGGCTCTGGGGCCGGCGATGTCTCGCTTGAGCGATCTGCGCGAGCCGATGGTGCGCCTGGCCAGCCTGGAACAGGCGATGTCGCGCGTTGCCGATCTGCGCGAGCCGATGGCGAGCCTGCAGGGACTGAAGGACCCCATGGAACAGGTCGCCAAGCTGCAGCAGCCACTTGCTACGACGGGCCAGCTTGTGCCGCCGATGCAGGATCTATCCGCGCAGCTTCGCAGCGTCGGTGCCGTGCCCGAGCGATCCCCTTTTTGGTTGCTTGCCATCGCCGCGGGGCTGTTCGGCTTTATCAGCCTGTCGACGGCAGCCGGCGTGTACCTGGGTCTGCGCCTGGCCCGCCGCCGAGACGATCGCTAAAAACGGGTACCGAAGTAATCAATCAGTGATTGATATGTAAATATATTTTAATACATTTTGTGCGTTGCTTTATATTCTCACGATCGCTTTATTTTATTTTGCATAAATAATTGCCCATTAATTCAACAACCGCCGCTGGCGCGCGTCGGGCTGGCTAGCCGCGCAGACGAGCCACGACCGCATCGAAAAGGCTGTGCTCAGCGCTTGATTCGGCCATCGCAGGGGGCGGGCTGGGACACGCTGAACCGGCACAGCCACAGTCGCCACGGCACGAGCCTGAGCATGCACCTGCGCCTCGCTGCGCCGGCTGGGGACCGCCGCGGCCACTTGGGCATGCGTTGCACAGTGTGCAGGGCTCTGGCGGGCGCGGAATGCCCAGCTTCTGCGCCAGAGCTTGCAGCTTTTGCACCTCGGGCGGCGGCAAGGGAGCGACGGGGCCGATGGCTCGCGCGGCCTGCGTGATCTTGGCCGCATGCTCGATGGCTTCCATGCGATGCCAGGCTTCGTCGAGCGTCCGCCCCAAGGTCAGCGCACCGTGCCGATCCAGCACCACCGCATTCGCCTGCCGCAGGTAGGGCCGCAGCACGCGAGGCACCTCGTCCGTCGTCGGGGTCGAGTACGGCGCCGTCAGGATTGGACCGATCAGCAAGCAGGTCTCGGACAGCACGCACTGCGACAGCGTGACGCCAGCCAAGGCCAGGGCCACGGTCATCGGCGGATGCGCATGCACAACCGCGTGGATGTCTGGACGCTCGGCGTAACACTGCTCATGCATCAAGAACTCGGAAGACGGCTTGTGCTGGCCCTTGATCCGTCGACCGTGCAGATCCGTCACGATCAGATCGTCGGGCTTGATCAAGCCTTTGTGAAAACCGGATGGCGTCACCAGCACGCGCTCGCTGTCCAGCTTGACCGAGACATTGCCATCGCCCGCGGCGATCAGACCCCGCTCGTACAGCCGCCGACAGATGTCGACGACCTGCTGCCGAGCCGCTGGCTCCGAGAGGCCCGCGCCGCGCGGCGGCACTCTGCGCGATTCAACCATGCGGCAAGGCGTACTCTCCATCGCGTGCGCTGTAAAGAACCTGCAGCACGGGCGCGGCACAGCGTGACAGGTCAGCGGCGTCTGGCATAGGCTTTGGGGCTGTGTCGAGCGACTCTTTGCACACGCTTCCCAGCGAGTTCGGCGCCTCTTCCTTTGCATCCAGCGCGGCAGGCTTTCGCGCCCTGACCACGCCGCGTCACGAAGGGGATGGGGCATACGTCATCGATATTCCCGATACCTGGCAGCAAGGACGCGGCGCTTTCGGCGGCTTGATCCTGGCCATGCTGGTGCGCGCCATCCGCAGTCACGAGCCCGATCGCGAAAGAGCCCTGCGTTCGCTGACAGCCGCGCTGACCGGTCCCGTGCAGCCAGGCGTGGCGCAGATCCGCGTCGACGTGCTGCGCAATGGCAGCGGCGTGTCCACGCTGTCGGCACAGCTTGTCCAAGCGGACGAAGTCCTGGCGCATGTCGTCGCTATCTTGGGTCGCACCCGCGTCCGTGATCGCGATCGCATGCTGCTTACACCGCCAAGCCTTGGCTCGTGGCGCGATGTGCCTGTGGCCCCGATTCGCGCGCCCTTCGCCCCAGTCTTCACGCAGCACTGCGAGTTTCGCCCCGTCGGAGGAATCCCGTTTTCAGGCCAGCCCGGCAATCCCCAGGTTCTGGGCTGGGTCCGCTTGCTGGGTCTGGGTTCTGGCTGGGAAGAAGCCGATGTCGTGGCCACCGCTGATATCTATTGGCCCGCGCTGCTGGTCACCGAGTCGGCGCCACGGCCGATGGTGACGGTGGCGTTCAGCCTGCAGCTTCTGCATCCCCCACAGCAGCTATCCCGTGAGTCGCCGCTGTTTTATCGTGCCAGCACGCTTGCCGCCCGCGATGGTTTCGTCGTCGAGCAGCGCGAGCTATGGAGCGAAGACGGCGCGCTGGTGGCGCTGAACGAACAGACCATGGTGCTGGTCAAATAGCGCCGCCGATCAGTCGCGCTGCAGCGCTCGCAACGACAGACGCAGCACGTCTTCCAGCGACGGCTGCGCTGCGGTCCCGGCTGTCGCGCTAACCGAAAGATCCTGGGTGACCTTGTCGACCGCGCGCTCGGCATCGGCCGGCTTGTACCCCAGGTTGGTCAGCGCACCGACGACATCTGCGAACCGTGCGCCACCTGCAGCCGACTTGCCCGGAAGGACGCCGGACTTGCCGTCGGGGCGTGTGCCAGGGCTCGGGCGATGGAACTTATCGCGCAGCTCCATCACCAGGCGCTCGGCGGTCTTTTTGCCGATGCCGGGAATGCGCTGCAGGCGCGCCACTTCGCCACGCACGATCGCGTCGGCAAGCTCTTGCGGTCCCAGACCCGACAGCGCGGCCAGAGCCAGCTTGGGCCCAACGCCCGACACCGACAAGCAGCGCTCGAACACTTGCTTTTCATCGAGCGTCGCAAAGCCATACAGGTTCAGTGCGTCCTCGCGCACCAACAGATAGGTGTGAAGCCGCGCCGCTTGCCCAGCAGGCGGCAGGGCCTGCAGCGTGGTCAGCGAGACGAACACATGAAAGCCGACTCCGCCCACATCCAACACGACCGAGTCGAGACCTTTGTCACTCAACGTCCCTTGCAGTTGTGCGATCACGCGGCGGTTATATCAGGGCCACCGCGCGCGACCAAAATAAGCACACGGATGGATTTACCACTGCCAGTGATCTCGATAATCTCGACGGCCTGTAACGTCCGATCCCGGTGAACACGTCGGCGCCGAAACGGCCCGGCGAGCCACGCCGGCTGCGGCCAAACCTCGCGAGGAACCACGATGAAGCTTGTCAAAGAACACCGCATCAACCTGCCGGCCAGCCGCTATCTTGAGCTGGCCTTCGATCCCAGCTTTGAAAAGCGCATCAGCATCGAAGGCATGGGCAATCAGGCCTGCGAGATGCTCAATCGCAGCGTCGACGGGCCAACCTGGAGCATGCACACGCGTGTCACGCCGCCTGACAACATGCCCGGCTTTATCAAAAAGCTGGTGGGCGGTGGCTTTTGGATGGAAGACCGCCGCTCGCACCCCAAGGGCGCGATGGAAGCCGCGGGCGAGCTTGTGCCCAGCGCGCTGCGCGACAAGGTCAAGATGAGCTACAAGCTGCGCTTGGTGGCCGACGGCGATCAGGCCTGTCGCCGCATCATGGACTGGGAGATCGAAGTGAAGATCTTCGGCATCGGCGGCCAAGTAGAAAAGTTCATCGCGAGCGAGATCGAAAAGGGCCTGGATGCCTCGGCGCGGTTCTTTAACCAGCACGGCAGCCAGCACAGCAGCGCCTCGTAGCGACGCCGTGAAAAAGCCGCGGCCACCGACGCCGGGCGGCGCTGCCTAACGCGACTGGTTGCGCAGGATCACGACCTTGCTTGCCGACTGACTGATCACCGCCAGGTCCAGCTTGCCGTCGCCATCGATATCCGCCGTGCTGAACGCACTCGGTGCGATGGAAAGCGGAATGCGCTGGCTGCTGTTGCCGCTGACGAATGTGCCGTCGCCCTGCCCTGGCAGAACCACCAAGCTGCCCTTGCTGCCGCCGTTTAGGACGATCAGATCGGTGCGGCCATCGCCATTTAGGTCTTCTGCCAGTGCCATCGCCGGATACTGCGCCGTCGGATAGCTCTGAGCGCCGCCGAACGCTCCCGCCGACTGGCCCGGCAGCACCGAGACACCGCCTGTGTTTTCGCACACCGCCGTCAAATCCAAGAACCCGTCTTTGTTGAAGTCAAACAGGCTGACTCCCGTCGGGCCGCTGCCCACCATCAGCGCCGGCCCCGCCATCATTAGCGTGCCGCCAACACTGGCAAACACCTGCACCGAGTTGTCTTGGTAGCTGCTCACCGCAACATCCGCGCGGCCATCTTTGTTGATGTCTCCTACGGCGATTCCCGCCGGCAGCGCCGGAGCAGCCACCGTCACAGGAGCGTCCCACATCGCCCCGCCCTTATTCATCAACACACTCAACGAATCCCCCCCCCGATTCCCCACCACCACATCCAAAAGCCCATCGCCGTTTAGGTCC
>CAZKOY010000057.1:0-30275 GCA_964554495.1 uncultured Myxococcales bacterium | reverse complement strand
CCCGGCCTTCCTCTCGGCCGCGGTTGTCGTCTCGGCCGCGGTTGTCGTCTCGGCCGCGGTTGTCGTCTCGGCCTCGACCTTCCTCTCGGCCACGAGTGTCGCCACGTCCATCGGAAGCGCGATCTTCACGCGGGCCTCTGGCACCGCTGCCCCGCCCGTCTGAGCCACCGCTCATCGACGCGCCGCGGATCTCGAAGTGTTCCATGTGGAAGCGGTCACGCGGACGAATCTGAATCTTCTTCTGCAGCCGCTTTTCCAGGTCTTCAAGAAACTCGTGATCCGACGTCGCCAATAGCTCGGCAATCTCGGGGTGTACGCTAACCACCAGCGTATCGTCGGCGTGCAGGTGGCCTTCGCGACGGATCTGCCGCAGCACCTCATAGCAGACCGTCGTCTTCGACTTCAGATAGCCTTTGCCGTCGCAGTAAAAGCACGGCTCGGTCTGCATGCGGCCCAGCGACTCGCGCGTGCGCTTGCGCGTCATCTCGACCAGACCAAGCTCCGAGATCTTGGTGACGTTGGTCTTGGCGCGATCGGGACGAACCGACTCGGCGAAGGCCTTCATCACCTTGTCTTGGTTCGACTCTCGATCCATGTCGATAAAGTCGATGATGATGATGCCGCCGATGTTGCGCAGACGAAGCTGATCCGCGACCTCTTTGCAGGCCTCCAGATTGGTCTTGGTGATCGTCTCTTCCAGGTTGCGCTTGCCGACGAAGCGACCGGTGTTGACGTCGATGGCAGTCAGCGCTTCGCCCTGGTCGATGACCAACGAGCCGCCGGACTTTAGAAAGACCTTGCGTTCGAGCGCACGGTCTAGCTCCATCTCGATGCCGTACGCGTCGAAGATCGGCTCGCCCTTGTCATATAGCTCGATCTTGGAAACGTACTCGGGCATGAACGCGCCGGTAAACTTCAGCAGGCGCTCGTATTCCGCTTTGCTGTCGATGATCAGCTTGTCGATATCGCCCGTAAACAGGTCGCGCACCGTGCGCAGAAGCAGATCGAGATCGTTGTAGATCAGCGACGGAGCTTTCGCTGTCTCAGACTTCTTGAGGACCGAATTCCACAGCTTGATGAGGAATTCCATGTCGGCGCGAAGCTCGGCCTCCAGCACGCCCTCAGCGACGGTACGAACAATGAAGCCAGTGCCAGGAGGCCGCATCGAATCGACGATGCCGCGCAGACGCTTGCGCTCTTTTTCCGAGCCAATGCGCCGTGAGATACCGACGTGATCGACGGTCGGCATGAATACCAAGTTGCGCCCTGGCAGCGAGATGTACGAAGTCGCCCGCGAGCCCTTGGTACCAATCGGCGCCTTGGCCACTTGCAAGAGGATCTCTTGGTTGGGCCGCAGCAGATCTTCGATGCGAGAGTCACGGTTGCTGCGCTCTTCACCGTCTCGCTCGCGCTCTCGCTCGCGATCCCCGCGGCGCTCGCGCGCTTCGTCTTCTTCGTCGACGAACAGGTCTTTGACGTCTTCGGGCGAGCCGCGCACATCCGCGACGTACAAGAAGGCGGCCTTGTCGGTGCCGATGTCCACGAAGGCCGCCTGCATACCGGGAAGAACCCGCAGGACCTTGCCTTTGTAGATATTGCCGACGATGCCGCGCTCGCGACGGCGCTCGATATAGATCTCTACGACCTGACCGTTCTCGACCAGGGCGACGCGGGTCTCAGGTCCATCCGCGTTGATAACAAGCAGGTTCGGCACGGTCCCTCATGCCTATGAAAAAAGTAGCGCGTTGTGCAGGCAGGGCTGGCATTCATGTCACCCTGATGGGCCCGACCAATCTGTCTGCACAGGTCGACGCATGTTAGGAAGATTTCTCCGCGTACCATGCGAGCCTGTCCTTTTCAAGCGCTTCCATCGGCACTTGGCCGGCTGTCGTGAGAGAAACGCGGCCACGTCAGCCCGTACGAACGCCGTGAAGGGCCCCGGAAAAGCTGCCCATGCGTACGGATTTGCAGAGCCGACCGCCGCATGATCTGCGGCCATTGAGCCTGGCACATGCATTGCTGTAGTCCCTATGCAACAACCTGGCTTGGCTTAGTTTCGCCGCGCGGGTCTCTCTTATTTCTTATGAGACGCAAGCGGCTGTCTCGCAGCACACGGCGCTACTCTTAAATCCGCCGCTGTGTTTCGAGCAAAGTAAACGGGCTGTGATGGCTATGACCGTCACGGCCCGTTTGCTTTTTGGCCTGCGCGCTGGTGGATTTTTGCCAGGCCCAGACGAAGACGCGGCGGGGCGCTCTGTTGACGGCGACGCCTGTGGGTTGATAGCGTGCCTGTATGAACTCGGCTTCGATGGAAATGAGTGGCAGTGCCCAGAGTCGCACTGCAACCTCGCAGGCTCAGCTGGATCGATCCCTGGCCCTGCTCAGCGAAAAGGCTCCGGCGTTCGTCAAGCTCAGCGCCAGTGAACGTGCCGCCTTGCTACGGGCCTGCATGCCGCACCTGCGCCGAGTCGCACGAGGCTGGGTCGAAGCCGCCTGCAAGGCCAAGGGCCACGACATCAACAGCCCCGCCGCAAGCGAAGAGTGGCTCGGCGGTCCCATGGTCACGATGCGCGCCCTGCGCTTGTTCGTCGCGGCGCTGGAAGAGATTCACCGCCTGGGCAAGCCACAGCTTCCCGCGGGCGCCTTCCGCACGGGCTGGGACGGCCGCACCGAAGTTCAAGTCTTCCCCTATGAGTCGATCGACAAGGCGATGTTCGGTGGCTTTGGCTGCAACCTGCGCATCCAACGCGGCTTGACCGAGCTAACGGTTCGCGAGCGACAAGCCTCGCACTACAGCAACAAGAACGCGCACCCCGGCATCAGCTTGATTCTCGGAGCCGGCAACGTCGCCTCGATCCCACCGACCGATGCCCTGCACAAGCTAATCGTCGAGGGCAAGGTCTGCATGGTGAAGCTCAACCCCGTCAACGAGTACCTCGGGCCGTTCTATGAGCAAGCCTTCTTGCCTCTCGTCGAGCGCGGTTACCTGCAGTTCTGCTACGGCGGCGCGGACGTGGGCTCGTACCTTTCGTATCACCCGCTGATCGAAGACATCCACATCACGGGCTCGGATCGCACGCACGACTTGATCGTCTGGGGTCCGCCGGGACCCGAGCGCGAGCGGCGCATGGCCAGCGACGATCCCCTGCTGAAAAAGCAGATCACCAGCGAGCTCGGCTGCGTGACTCCGGTCATGGTCGTGCCTGGCGAGTACAGCCCCAGCGAGCTGCGCTTCGTCGCCGAGAACGTCGCATCGCAGATCGTCAACAACGCCTCGTTCAACTGCAACGCCGCCAAGGTGCTGGTGCTGTCCGACGGTTGGTCGCAGCGCGAGGCCTTTATGACACACCTTCGCGACATCCTGTCGACGATCCCGACGCGGCTCGCCTATTACCCCGGTGCCAACGATCGCTATGAGACGCTGACCAAGGGGCGGACGCAGGTCCAGCGCCTGGGACAGCAAGAGCCCAACAAGCTGCCCTGGACGATCATCCGCGGGCTCGATGCAGGAACCAAGGATCCGCTGTGGAGCACTGAGCCGTTCTGCAGCATCCTCAGCGAGGTTGCGCTGCCCGAGCGGGATCCGGCGGCGTTCTTGCGCGCGGCAGCCAAGTTCAGCAACGACACCCTGTGGGGCACGCTGAGCTGCAGCATCATCATCCACCCGCGCACCGAGCAGAGCAGCGAAGTGCGCAACACCCTGGATGTCGTCGTCGACGAGCTGCGCTACGGCGTGGTGGCGATCAACCACTGGCCGGCCGTCGCGTATGGTGCAATGACCCCGCCCTGGGGCGGCCATGTAAGCGGCACGCTGAAAGACGTGCAAAGCGGTATCGGCTTCGTCCACAACACGCCGATGATCGAGGGCATCGAAAAGGCGGTTCTGCGCGGACCGCTGACCGTGTTCCCCAAGCCGCCCTGGTTCGTCACCAACCGCCGCTCGCATCGCGTCGCCGAAAAGATGGTCGACTTCGAGCTAGAGCCCAGCTTCCTCAAGCTGCCTTCGATCCTCGTCGACGCCCTCCGCGGTTAGCCAGCCGCACCCATGCTGCGAATCATCGCGGGAGAGCTCGGTGGCCGGCGGCTCCGCGCCCCAACGGGGCACAAGACCCGGCCCACTGCTGACCGCGTACGCGAGGCGCTGTTCAATATTTTGGGCCCGCCCTCCGAGGCTGCATGGGTCTTGGATCTGTATGCCGGCAGCGGCGCTCTCGGCATCGAGGCGCTGTCGCGGGGCGCCCAGCACGCCGTCTTTGTCGACGCGGATGCCCGCGCCTGCCGCCAGATCAGCGACAACCTGCGCAGCCTCGGCCTTGCGGCGCGCGGCACGGTCCTCTGTGGCCGTGTCCTTTCGCTTTTGCCACAGCTAGCGAGCAAGCCGTGGGGCCCGTTTGCGTGGCTCTTTGCAGACCCGCCGTACGCCAGCGACGAGTCGGCTCAGCTTCTGGCTCTGCTCGCTTCTTGCGCGCCGCTCGCCGACGACGCCGTCCTGGTGCTTGAGCGAGCGGCTCGCGATGCCGACGCACTGGCCCAGACCGCGCCCGCTGTTCAGTCACTGCTTACGCTGACCGATCGTCGCCGTTACGGCGATACGGGCCTGCTGTTCTTTTCCAAGATGCCGTCTTCGACGCAGCCCACGGAGGGGCCATGACCGCTCGCCTTGCCGTCTATCCGGGATCGTTTGATCCCATCACCAATGGCCATCTCGACATCCTGCAGCGCTCGCTGCGGCTGTTTGATCGCGTGATCATCGCGCTTGCCGACAACGTGCGGAAGCGTCCGCTGTTCTCGGTCGAAGAGCGGCGCAGCCAGATCCTCGATGCCGCTGCCTCGTCGCTGCCGCCCGCTGACGCCAGCCGCTTGGAAGTCGATTCGTTGAGCGGTCTTTTGATTCATTACGTGCAGAAGCGCGGCGCCCACTGCGTCGTTCGTGGCCTGCGCGCCGTCGCTGACTTTGAGTTCGAGTTTCAACTGGCGCACATGAATCACCGCCTGGCACCCAGCATCGAGACGGTCTTTCTGATGACTGCGGAAGAACACTTCTATGTCAGCTCGTCGCTGATTAAGGAAGTGGCGCAGTTCGGTGGCGATGTATCGAGCATGGTCCCGCCCGTCGTTGCTGAGGCCTTGAAGCGACGCCTTGGGCAGCCTCTTAAGATCGCCGGCCCCAACGGCCCGGCCGGGCGCGAGGACACAGGAAAATGAGTGAAGCAAAAGTACGCCCATCGCTCGCCCGTCGGATCGGGGTTGGCCTGGTAACTCTGGTCCTTGTGCTGTTGGTTGCTGGCTTCAGCGCCTGCGCTCTGCTTAGCAAGCCCCGCCCCGACGGAGAAACCGGTCCGCGCGCCGATGCTCTGGCGCGCTCGATCGAGACGGTCATCAACAAAGAGGCGTGGGCGCGAACCGGCGCCGTGCGCTGGCACTTCGGCGGCCGCAACCGTCACGTGTGGGATCGAACGCGCATGCTGTCTCGCGTCGAGTGGGGCGGAGACAAGCGGGTACTTCTGAACCTGACGACCAAAAACGGCCTGGCCTTCGTCGGTGATAAGCAGGTCAGCGGATCACAGGAACAGAAGCTTCTCGCCAAAGCCTATGCCCACTGGATCAACGACTCGTTCTGGCTGAACCCGCTGGTCAAGCTGTTCGACGATGGCGTCGAGCGCAAGCTGGTGCAACAGCCCGATGGGACACAGGCGCTCTTGATCACGTATGGCGGCGGCGGGCTGACTCCGGGCGATGCGTACCTGTGGCTGCTCGACGGAAATGGCCGACCGCGCGCGTGGCGCATGTGGGTGTCTATTCTGCCGATCAAAGGCATCGAGACTTCATGGGCGGGCTGGATCGCATTGCCGACGGGAGCCTGGGTCGCGAGTGAGCACCACACGCCCCTTTTTACGCTGCGCCTCTCGGACATCGCGGGCGCCAACACGCTGGCCGAGCTTGAGCCGGGTGCCGATCCCTTCGCGGCCTTGGTGCAGAGCGGCCGCTAGAGCGGCGTTTTGTTCGTCGTACGGTGGCGCATACAGCCTGGCTCGTCGCGCCATGGGGTCGCATCGACCGCGACGACCGCGATAAACCTAGGGCACCGGAAACACGCTGTAGATATGCCAGGTGCCGTTCGACTCGCGCCGCATCGTCACGTCCAAGCTGCCGCTGCCATCTTTGTGCTCATAGCGAACGTGGACTTTGGTCGGGCGACCAAAATAGCCACCGCTCGTCGAAGCGCGCCGCGTGATCTTGCTGCCTGGAAACGTTGGCGCGTAGTGCAGAAGCGGGACGAGCATGTTGTCGCAGCTCATCGGATCCTGACGCTCGGCCACGGCCAAGACACAGGCACTGCCCGTCCGACGCGTCGAGCGCTTGTCCAAGGCATCGGCCAGCATCTGCACCACCTGCACCTGGCCCGGATCGTCGCGGCTGCAGCCCAGCTCAGGCAGCGCAAGCAGCGACAGCAGCAGACCCCACAACAAACGAGCAGATCCAGAACGACGACGTGACGGCGACGACATGAAGCACCGCGCCGAGTATATCACGGCGAAACCAGGGCCTTTTGCGCGGGCTGGCTCAGTCGCGCGGCGCCTCGGCGGACAGCGCGCCAAGCTCGACCGCGACGGCGGCGGCGACCTGCGCATTGGCCAAGACCAGAGCCCGGTTGGCCAAGATGCTGCGGTTCTCGGTCTCTTTGGCGATCGCCGACAGTAGAAACGGCGTCACCTGCTTGCCTGAGATGTGCGCCGCTTCCGCGCTGTGCAGAGCCGAGGCAATCGCGCGCTCGATCAGTCCATCATCGAGCGCCGCCGGTTCGGGAATGGGGTTGCACAAAAGCAGGCCGCGGAATGGATGCAGCGCAAAGTGCGCATGCAGCACCGCTGCTGCTTGCGCCGGGCTGTCGACGCGATGAGGCAAGGTCAAGCCGCTGCGCCGCGAATAGAACGCCGGCAGCTCACTTGTGCCATACCCGATAACGGGCACGCCCAAGGTCTCCAAGTACTCAAGCGTGCGCGGCAGATCGAGGATGGCTTTGGCACCCGCCGACACCACACACACCGGCTCGCTCGCCAGCGTCGTCAGATCGGACGAGACATCCCACGCGTCGCCGCGATGCACACCCCCGATGCCGCCCGTGGCAAAGACGCGGATGCCGGCCCGCGCTGCCGCATATACCGTCGCCGAGACCGTCGTGGCGCCGTTTCCCCCCGATGCCACAAGCGGTCCCAGATCGGCAGCCGCCACTTTCACGAAGTGACCGCGGGCGATGGCTTCGATCTGCAAGCGCTCAAGGCCGACGCACAGCGTGCCGCCGATCAAAGCCACTGTCGCAGGAATCGCGCCTGCGGTGCGGATGACCTGCTCGACCTCAAGGGCTAGCTCGACATTGTCAGGCCAGGGTAAGCCGTGCGCGATCAGCGTCGATTCCAAGGCCACCACCGGCACGCCGCGGGTCTGCGCGCTCGCGACTTCTTCGCTGACTTGCAGGCGGTACGGCTCGGGCGGAATGCTCTTGGGTACACGCTGGGAAGCCGCGACCTGGGCCAGCGAACGACCGGTCATCATCAGTTCTTCTCCCGCTGCGGCAGCGACTGCCGAAGCTCGATCAGCTCATCGCGCGAGATCTCGTAGCGCACCGCGCAGTAGTTGCAGGTCACTTCCGCTTTGCCCTCGGCGATCAGCTCGTCCAGGTCGGTAAGCGACATGCCGCGCAGCATCGCCGCGATGCGCCCACGATCGCAGCGACACTGAAAGCACAGCGGTCGATGGTCGATGAATTCCAGGCTGCTCTCGTACGGGCCGGCGATGAAACGCGCCAGATCTTGCGCCGAGCGCGGACGCGTCTTGCACACGTCGAAAAAATCTCCTGAGCGCAGCATGTGCTGCACCTCGCGCAGGTGCTGCTTCGTCTCGGGAGGGCTGTCGGGCATGCTCTGCACCAGCACACCGCCTGCGCACACGATCTGGCCGGCTGGGTCCATGATCAGCTCGCAGCCCAGCGCCGACGGAATCTGCTCTGAGTTGCGCAGATACGCCTCGACATCTTCGTCGACCTCGGCGGTGACAAACGACACCTGGCCTTCATAGCGATCGCGCACGCCGATATCGCGCACCACATGCACGACCCCGTCACGCCCCAGAAACGGAGCCAGGCGCTGCCGCTTGCTCATGTCGGCGCCCAGCCCGGCCTGCGGCGCATGGGGAAAGCCGCGCACCAGCCCATCGCCATACGCATCGACGGTCAGGCCGCGCAGAGGACCGTTGGCCTGAATCTGGATCGTGACGCGCTCTTCCGTCTTGGTCAGCGTCGCCAGAAGCACCCCAGCCAAGAGCCCGCGCCCCAGAGCGCACGCGGCCGCTGGACTCGCATGGTGACGAAGCGCCGCGTCCTGGCACAGGTCGGTACACAAGGCCACGACCAGCCGCAGATTCAGGGCGCGGATCGTGCCTCGGAACAGGTGATCCCCCAGTGCTGGCTGAATCGACACAGAAGAAGAGGCGGGCTCATCAGGCGGCGAGGCCTGGGCTGATTCCGCGGCGAGCGAGGCGGGTTCCGAGTTGGACATGCAGAGGACTTCCTGACGAAGCGAGGCCTACGCGACGGTACAAGCGCGTTCGTTGCGTCTTGTGCAGAGCCCGGCGCGAAAAAACGGCGCACCATAGCAACTTTCGCCCGCCCGCGCACGATACCTGCTGTCACCATGATGCGATCTAACTTCCCAACGTTCTCTGCCTCGCTTTCTCTGACTTGCCCGCCGACTTCGACAGCCCAAGCGGCGCTTTCTTCGGACGTGCCAGCGACGGCAATGCAGCCCGTCGACCTGATGATGCCCGCGGCCCGGCGCCCGGTTCGCTATAGCAGCGCGGCGGCCTATTCCCCGCCCTGTGCCGAGGACTCGGGCGCAGCGCGTCCCCTGGCCGGTCTGTCTCTGCCTCCCGATCCTGCGACGCCGCTCTTGCAGCCACGCTCGTGTGAGCCGCCGCAGGCCTTTGTGTTGTGCTCGCAGAATGCAGGAGCCCGCATACTCAAGGCGCCCATCCACATCGGCCGCGACCCGGACAACGACTGGGTCTTATCGGACAGCCATGCCTCGCGTCGTCATGTCAGTCTTCGACCGCTCAGCGACGGTGTACTCATCCGCGATCTCGGCTCGCGCAATGGCACGTTCATAAATGGCGTACGCGTCGTCGAAGGCGTGCTGCGCCCGAGCGGTCGCTTGATCGTCGGACAGACCGAGTTTCGCCTGGCGCTGCCCAGCGACGACACGGGGCCCGATGAGCTCATCGGCCAGAGCCGCGCCATGCAGCAAGTGCGTGCGCAGGTACAGCGCTTCGCAAAAAGCGGCATGCCGGTGCTGATCTTGGGTGAAAGCGGCACCGGCAAAGAGCTGGTCGCGCGAGCCCTGCACCGTCACAGCGGCCGCCAAGGCCCACTGGTCGTGGTGAACTGTGGCGCGCTTCCCCGCGAGCTGATCGAAAGCGAGCTCTTTGGCCACGAGCGTGGCGCGTTTACCGGAGCCCAAAAGCGACACATCGGCTGCTTTGGCGAAGCACACGGCGGGACCCTGTTTCTCGACGAGATCGGCGAGCTGCCCTTGGATCTGCAGCCCCGCCTACTGCGCGCCCTGGAAAACCGCAAGATCCGGGCCGTCGGAGCGACAAAAGAAGTCGACGTCGACGTACGCATCGTCGCCGCCACGCACCGCAACCTAGAACAAGCCGTGCAGGATGGCCGCTTTCGCGCTGACCTCTACTATCGACTGTGCGGCTTTGAGATCCTGATTCCGGCGCTGCGCGAGCGCCCCGAGGACATCCCGCTCTTGCTGCGCCACTTCTTGACGCAAGCCGAGAGCGACGGCCTGCCCGCCGTGGAAATCCCAAAAGACACCGACCTCGCCTTGCTGGCGCGTGATCCCTGGCCAGGCAACGTGCGCGAGCTGCGAGCGGCCGTGCTGCGCGCGGTTCATCTAAGTGGGCCCCTGCTGACCGCGCAAGACATCTTGCCGCTGTCCCGCCGCAACAATACGTCGTGTCACAGCCCAGCCAGTCCACATGCTGCATTGAGATCGCCGTCGACGCCGCTCGCAGCGCTGTCTCAGGGCATCCCTGCCGGCCTGGCCTTCGCCGACATCGAGCGGCAGGCCTTCCTGCTCGCGCTGTCCCAGGCAGGCGGCAGTGGTCGGGCTGCTGCGGAGCTTCTGTGCCTGCCCAAGTCCACGCTCTACGACAAGCTCCGTCGCTTGGGCATCCGCACCGGCCGAACCAAAGGCACGCGGGAAGCCTTGGTCAGCCCGGTTTGCGCGGACTCGCTGGCCGCGACCTAGACCTCAACAGTCAGGCCCTCGCGGGCCGCGATCAGCTCGATGCTGCGACCCCCTTCGGCGTCCAGCAGCGACCGGCAGCGGCGCCAGCACTCATCGACCTGCTCGTCGGTGTAGTCCTGGTCATAGTGAAACATGGCCAAGCGCCGAACCCCCGCCCGCAGTGCCGCGGTGGCTGCATCGGCGAAGCTGGCATAGCCGCGCCCGATGCGACGAATGCGATCCTCGGGAGTATACGTTGCGTCGTGAATCAGCAGATCGGCACCGCGGTACAGCTCGATCGCCGCGTCGCTGGGGCCGTTTGGAGGATAGCCAACATCGGGGGCATACACGACGACACGCCCGTGCTGTTCGATGCGATACGCCAAGCACGTTGCGTGGCCATGGGGGTTGCGACAGGCCGAGATCGTCACGTGCTCATGGCTGTGCTTCTGCCCATCCCCGCTGATCGGCATCAGGTCGAAGCTAGCACCAAGGTTCTTCATGGTCTGCAGCGGCGAGAAGTGCGGGTTTACCTGCCCTTCCAAGATGCTCTCTAGCATCGTCGAGCTGCGCGCCTGACCAAACACTGTGAAGCGATTGCCCGGAATGAAGACGGGAGCAAAAAACGGAAACCCTTGGATGTGATCCCAGTGCGCGTGCGACAGCAGCATCGCGGCTTTGCCCTGACCGCGGCCGAAGGCTCCTCGCAGAAGCTGCTTGCCCAGGCCGACGATGCCCGTGCCGCTGTCGAGAATCAGCAGGTCCTCTTCCAAGGTCTGGATCGAGACGCAGCTCGTGTTGCCGCCATATCGCACGGTCTCGGGGCCGGGTGACGGAATCGAGCCGCGAACACCCCAAAATGTGACCTTCACGGCGTCACCTTCGGTGGCGGGACCACTGGAAACGGCCCGCTCGGCTCCGGCGTCGGAAGTTCCTGGCTGGGCTCGGGCGCGGTGACAAAACGCGGAGGCTTCGATGAGATGGTCGTTCCGCTGCGCACGGGCACAGACGGCGCCGGCAGGATCTCACCCAAGCCCGAACGCGTGAGATCGAGCTCCATCCCCTCATACGCGGCATAGATGGCAAGCGGATTGCCGTCGCTGGCCTGCTGCGCACGATGACGAGCCAAGAGCTCGTCGAGCTGCTCGTCTGTGCGCTCGGGCGCGTGGTGAAACAGCATCAGCGCTTTGGCACCCGCATCACGGGCGATCTCGATCGCGTCTTCGGGGCAGCTGTGGCCCCAGTGCGGACGCTGCGCGTATTCGGTGGGCGTGAACTGCGTGTCGTAAATCACCAGCTGCGCCCCTTCGCACAGACGCACGACGCCATCGCGCATCGCTTTGAGCTTGGCCGCATCGTCGGGGTGCAGCGGATCGCCGGGCTTGGGCGGCTGACGAATGAACTGACGCTCGATCAGGATGTCGCGGAACGGCGCCGTGTCGGTCACGTACGCGACGGACGCTCCGTCATAATCGAGGCGAAACGCGATAGCGATCCATGGATGATTAAGGCGCGTGCAGCGCACCTGCACCGGACCAATGTTGAAGCGCGCATCGTCTGATAGCTCGGTGAATTCGAGATCCGCCGCTGCCGCCTCAAACGGGACTGGGAAATAGGGATTGTCCGACTGCAGCGCAAACACCGTCCGCAGGTGCGTGTCGTCGCGCTGACGGGCATAAACATGAAAGCGATTCCCCGTCTGATACAGCGGCGCGAAGAACGGCAGCCCCTGGATATGATCCCAGTGCGTGTGGCTCACCAGAAGATGCGCGGTGCCGGCCCCCTCGCCGAACTCGCCCTGCATCATCTCTTTGCCCAGGCGACGCAAGCCGGTGCCGGCATCCAAGATCAAGCGCGGAGCTTCAGGATGACTGTCATCCGCACAGCGAACTTCGACACAGCTCGTGTTGCCGCCATAGCGAGTGGTGTGGCTGCCTGGGACGGGAAACGAGCCGCGCACTCCCCAAAAACGAAGCTTCATGAGCCGCTCCGTCCGTCCCTGCGCCCCCCTGCGCTAGCGAAATCGAGGGGCGCCACGCTGCCCAGGTCACAGACCTGTGCCCTGGCCCAGACGATCGAAAGCAGAGAGGGGAGCGTCATAATCTGGCCAAAAACTACATAAATCGTACCACGATACGCAGAAGCAAATCCACATCTGCGCCTTCGGCGGTGCGTCGTGGTTTTGAGGCGGAATTTCGCCCCCCTTGTGCCCCTCGGCCAAGAGCGCCGGCAGCGACCACCGAACGGGCTGGCCTCGCCGGGCTTAGCTCGATCCGAAAGGAGCGTAGTAGATCGGCGAGGTCCAAGCGCGCTCTTGGATCGTGCGTGGCACCGTCGGGTCGCTGCATGCCATGGGGCGCTGCGCAGCGGGCAGCGCATTGCAAGTGTAGGCGTTCCAGCGACAGCTTGGGTTTTCAAGGACGCGCACGTAGTAAAACGCAGGACGCTGCGCATCAAAGCTGTCGTCGTGCCAGACCGCACACAGCGAGTCGGCGCCTTCACCGCGTGGCTCACAGGTGGACTCGTCAACGCTTGCCCCGTTCTTGCGGTCTCCGGCGACGTCGAACACACGGTAATGCGGCGCTCCGTCGGGGCCCAACCAGCCTTTGACGATCTGCAGCGCCTGCAGCTTGCCACCTGCCCGCCTGCCATCGCCCGGATCGCGCAGCGCCGACACCACAAAGCGGGGCCCGGATGCTCGCTCGGCCACAGGCGCACTGGGCAGGATCGATCCCATGGGCACGCCCTGTGCGTAGCCCTTCCGCACAAGCTCAGGATCGCGACACAGAGCGGCATCGCGACCGGTGTCCGCCCCCCAGCCACTGCCCCAGCCGCCAAAGAAACGAACGGCGATACGCGGCCCGCTGGTGCCCATCACTTCTCGTCGACGCATGGCATCAAACAGGCTGGGCCGGCTGTTTTCTTCCGCCCAGACACCAACCAAGCCGCCAGGGCTGAATTCGATGCCGCCCGGCGTCAGCCCGCCCGACGAGAGCTGTTTTTCTGCGGTGTCATCGTCGGTCCCTCGCTGGCCTATGAACGCGTCTTCTGCGACGGCACCGGGCGTGGCGTTGTGTGTATCGGTGCTGGCGATAAGCCCCAGGCGCAGTGGGTTTTCACCGATGCGCGCCTCTTCGCGCAAGCCGTCGAGGAGCGCATAGCGCACGAAGTCACGCCGAGCCATGCAGCCCGCCCGCATCGTGCCCCCCGTACCCGTCGAGTCACCGCAGTCGACCAGCTTGCGACGGGGTTTCTCGAAATCACAGGCCTCGTCCGGCGCCCCCAGAGGCCCGGCGAGCGCATTTAGACACTCTGAGTCGCCTTTGTGTTGATAGATCTCGACGAGCGGCTCCATCTTCGCGCGCACCTGTGCCTGCTGCCGCTGCTCGTCGAGCGTGCTGCCCTCGGGATATTCCAGGCGGAACATGCGGCCATTGCTCTCATTGGGGTTGTGAGGAATGGCCAAGACATCGCAGCCAGTGCCCGCATCGCGGCAGGTCGCGGCTAGCTCACGCCACAATCCCTCGGCGGTGGGCTGCTCGAACGTCGAGATCGGCGAAGGAACGCGGTCGGTGCGAAAGAGGATGTTGCGGTGCAGCGTCGACAGCCCCGGTGCCGCGCTGTACTCATAGGCGACAAACGACGTAAAGCGACAGGCTGCGCTGCGGTCGTACGCGCGCTCGGCGGCCTGCTGCGTGCGCTGCCAAACCTGGCCAGCCCTACGAGCACAGACGCTGCCATCTTCGCTGCAGATATCGCGATCTCGCTGCGGATCGCCAAAGGCCAAGGTCAGGCCGATCTTGGCAATGGCGGGACCGCCGCCTTGGCGATACGCCCGACAGCCAGCGCTGTCGTACGTCTCGGATCCGGGCAGCGTGCAGGCTTCAACTTCCCCCAGAAACTCGGAGTGATCGGTCACCGCGACAAAATCAAGCGGCCGACGAAGCTGGATGCGCTGCGTGCCTTCGCCGTCGGGCCCAAGCGGAGGCAAGCGCAGCTCAGCGCCCTGTGCAAAGCGGTATGCGTCGTCGGGTGTGTGCTTGACGTCAAACGCATGGGCATCAAACGAGTACCCGGTGTGTACATGCAGATCGCCGAAGAACAGGCGACGCAGAGGATCGGCCGCCGCGCAGGGCTCGCGCGGCTCGACATAGGGCACGGGCGGCGGCGCTGTCTCGGCAGCACAGGCCTGCAGCAGCAGCGATGCAGCCAGGCAATCAAGCCGCATACCCGAACGACACAACGACAAGGCCCGCAAAAAGGAAGTCATGCACATCACCCGTGGCGGAAGAACACATCCCAAAGTCGGCTGAGGGTCAAGGCTGCTGCGGCGCAGCCGATGACATACGCCGGAGCCGCTCGCAGCCACCCGCGACGCCCAACGCCGGCATGGTGTCGATAGAGCATCCACGGCAAGAGCCACAGGAGCACCCAGGCAAGCTGGCCCGCTTCGACGCCAAGGTTGAACGACACAAGCGAAAGCCCGCGCTGAGCGCTGGGCAGGCCCGCCTCGGCCAGCGCGCTCGCAAAGCCCAGCCCATGCAGCAGGCCAAAAGCACAGGCCATGGCTGCCGCCGATCTCGTCGCCTGGGCTGGTGAAACGCGAGTCAAAGGTGAGCGCGCCATCGGCTGAAACGGGCCTGGCTCCGCCAGTGCTTGCAGCCGCTCGCGCGCAACAAACACGATGCTGAGCGCGATCAAGATCTCAACCGGCGCAGTCGGAATGCGCAGCAGATCCAGGGCCGCGGCGGCCAGGGTCATGCTGTGCCCCAACGTGAAGGCGCTTATGCTCCACAACAAGCTGCGCAGCGACGATACAAGCAGCATCAGGGCCAGCAAGAATAGGACATGATCAGCCCCCTGCGGCACGCCCACGATGTGCTGCACACCCAAGCGCAGATAGCGGACAAACACGCTGCGTCGCGATGGCTGCGTCAGGTCTTCTTTCGTCGGAAGCTGCAGGCGATCTTGCTCAGGCTGCGCCCGCAAAAGGGCGCTGGTCTCGCTTCCGTCGCGCCACTTGATGACGACGATCAGCTCGGCTCGCTGGGCAAGCTCGCGACGCACCGCCGGATTGGCCTCGACCGTCAGGGCGTGGCCGCGCAGCCCCAGCGATGCCCCCGCAGCATCGTGGCGACAGATCAGCTCGGCGGGCCGGCTGTGACAGTGATCAGGAAAGCGCACGCGCAGCGGCTGCTCACGGTCGGCCGGGTCTTCTTCTACGTCGGATGAATTGAGCGGAGAGCGCAGCGACAGCAGGTATCGCTCGGGCGCGACCTCGACCAAGAGCAGGACCGTGGGCAGCAGGCCGTGGGCCGTCACGGTGCCGCCGCATAGCACAAGCAGCAAGACCGCGAACAGAGCCCGTGGCGCAGCACTGAGACCGCGGCTTTGTCGCTGCGCGCTCACGGCACCGCGATGTCGTAGCTCTGCCGCAGCCCACGCAGAAGACGCAGGCGCGTGCGGCGGCGAAGCTCGTCGTTTAGGTCCTGCGCGACGCGAGCCTTCAGCGCTGAGAGCGGCGGCAAGACCGCCGGCAGAAGCGCCGTTGTGCGCACAATGTGCAGTCCATAGCTCGATGCGATCGGCTGCGACAGCGTATCGACCGGCAAGGCAAACACCGCCCGAGCAAACGGCTGGCCGAATACGCTGGCTAGCTCGCTCTCAGTTTGTTCCACGAAGCGGGCCCCGCGCACGAAGGGATCGCCCAGCTTTGCGGGATCGGTTCCCGAACGAGCCGCACCGCGCAGCGCCTCGGCACGAGCAATCGCGGCGGCTTCGCCTTTTTCATCACGCGCGACAAAGACATGCCACAGCGAGACACGCGCAGGCTGACGATAGCGCTCGGCGTGGCTCTGGTAATACGCCTCTAGCTCGGCTTCGCTCGGCGTGGCATCTTGCCCACTGGCCAGCGCATCGAGCACAAAGTCCATCTTCTGGATCAGGCGACGACGAATGATGACGTCCCCGCGATCGAGGTGACGCGCGAGCGCCTCGCGATACAGCACTTCGCTATCGAGGTAGGCGTCGACGATCTGCGGCTGCTCGCTGTCGCTTGGGGCGCGGCCGGTACGGCGCTCAAAATCCTTGAGCAGGCCGGCCTTTTCGTCTGCCGACAAGCGAATGCGCGTGCGTGGGCTTGGCTGCAGCAGGTGATGCGCAAAAAGCAGCAGCGCACCGACCAAAAAAAACTGCAAGAGCGGCGCCCGCAGAAACCACAAGGCCCAGCGCCGATCAGACGAACAGGTTCGAGATCGAGTCGCCGTGGTGGATGCGCTTGATCGCCTCGCCAAGCAGGCGGGCCACCGAAAGGACTTTGATCTTGCCGCAGGCCTGCGCCGCCGCCGAGAGCGGGATGGTGTCGGTGATGATCACTTCTGAGATCACCGACGCACTGATGCGATCGATGGCTGGTCCCGAAAGGACGCCATGCGTGGCGCAGCAGACCACTGATTTTGCCCCTTGATCCAAGACGACCTTAGCGGCCGCGGTGGCGGTGCCAGCGGTGTCGATCAGATCGTCGATGATCACCGCGTGCTTGCCGCGCACATCGCCGATGACGTTCATCACTTCCGAGATATTGGGGGCCGGGCGGCGCTTATCGATGATGGCCATCGCCGACTCAAGCCGCTTGGCGAATGCGCGAGCGCGCTCGACACCACCCGCGTCGGGCGAGACCACGACCGCGTTGTCGCCACACAGCCCCTGAGAGCGCAGACAGTCGATGAACACCGGCATCGCATACAGGTGATCGACGGGAATGTTGAAAAAGCCCTGGATCTGTCCAGCGTGCAGATCGATCGAGACAACTCGGTCAACGCCAGCCGCGGTGATCAAATCGGCAACCAGCTTGGCCGAGATCGGTGTACGCGGCTTAACCTTGCGATCCTGCCGCGCATAACCGAAGTACGGGATGATGGCGATGATCGATCCCGCCGAGGCTCGCTTCAGCGCATCGACCATCACCAAAAGCTCCATTAGGTTCTGGTTGACGGGCGGACAGGTCGGCTGCACCACAAAGCAGTTCACGCCACGGACGTTTTCGCGGATCTCGACAAAGATCTCGCCATCGGAAAACGTGCTGACGACGGCCTCACCAGGCCGAACCTCAATCGCTTTGCAGATGGCGTTGGCGTGATCGCGGTTGGCGTTGCCGGAAAAGATCGACAGAGACTTCAGCATGAAGCGGGGTGGTTGGGGCGGTAGGATTCGAACCTACGAATGCGGGTTCCAAAGACCCGTGACTTACCGCTTGTCGACGCCCCAGAAAAGGTGCGAACGCTCTATCACTCAGCGGGCGCGGCTGTCAACGCTGAATCCTTGCTTCCGCCGCAGTACACCGAAAGTCGCAGCGCTTGCTTGTCGGCTGCGCCTCTGCGACCCTTTGCCGCATGTCGACCTCTTCGTCTCTGCCGGCCGCTGCAAGCCCCGATAAGCCCGAACGCCGTCGCGTGCGCGCTCCGGTTCCTGAGCAGGTCGATGTCGCCATCATCGGCAGTGGCATCGGCGGGCTGATGGCCGGTGCTGGCTTGGCCAAGCAAGGCCTGCGCGTGGCGATCTTCGAAGCCCACTATGTCTCGGGCGGCTGTGCCACCCAGTTCCGTCGCCGCGGAGCCGATGGCGTCTATCACTTCGACGTCGGCCTGCATTATATCGGCGACTGTCAGCCGGGCGGACGCCTGCCCAGCTTGCTCGCTGACGTTGGCGTAAGCGGTATCCACGGCATCGACTTCGTGGCCATGGATCAAGACGGCTTCGACACGCTGGTCTTCCCCGATCTGCGGTTCCGCATCCCGGCCAATCTTGAGCTGTATCGCGATCGCCTGCTTGCGCTGTTCCCGCGCGAGCGACGCGGCATCGATCGCTACATGAGCCTATTGCGCGCCGTGATGTATGTCAGCAACAAGTCCGGCGGAGGCACACCAGGGCTGCGGACGCTGCTGGGTCTGGGCACAGATGCCTTCGTCTTGGCCCAGAATCGCGAGGCAACGATTGGCCAGTTTCTGGACACCTGCACGCGCGATCCCTGGCTGCGCGCGATTTTTTTGGGTCAAAACGGCGACTATGGCGTCCCGCCCAGCGAGGCCAGCGCCTTTTTGCACATGGGCCTGTGCGCGCACTATTTCAACGGCGCGTTCTATCCGCGTGGTGGTGGCCAGGTCATTGCGGATCAGCTGACTTCTGCCGTCGAGCGCTTCGGAGGCAGCGTCCACCTGCGCCATCCTGTCGAGCGCGTGCTGATCGAAAACGGCCGCGCAGTCGGTCTGCGCCTAGAACCCAAGACCCCCGACGAGCCAGGGCAGACGGTGCGCGCCCGTGTCGTGCTGTCGAATGCCGACTTGCTTGTGACTCTGAACCGCTTGGTCGGTCGCGAGCACTTGCCGGGCGACTGGCAGAGCCGCGTGGACTCGTACCACATGGCCGACGCCATCTTCATCACCTTCCTCGGTGTGCGCGGCGACATGGCACGGCGCGGCATGCGCGCAACAAACTATTGGCAGTTTGATGACTACGACTTCGACGCGTTCTATCGCGCTGGCAGGCAGCCAGACGCCGATGGCCTGATGCAGGCACGCGGCTGCTACATCACCAGCGCCACGCTGAAAGATCCCGAGTCCGCTCTGCATCACGCCCCTTCTGGCATCAGCAATGTCGAAGTCATGACCGTTGTGCCTGGATCGCCGTCACTGTGGGGAGCAGCCAGCGGCGATGCCGAGACCTGGCGCTATCGCCACAACGAGCGTTACCAGCGCATCAAGCACTCGCTGGAAGAGCAGATGATCGCGCGTCTGGATCACCTGTTCCCCGGCAGCGCAAAGGACGTGGTCTATCGCGAGTCCGCGACGCCGCTTTCGCACTCGCGCTTTACCCGCGCGACCGATGGCACCGGATATGGTCTGGCCGCCACGCCCGAGCAGTTTCTGGCCGGCCGCCCCGGCACGCGCGGCCCTGTACCCGGCTTGTATCTGACCGGTGCATCGACGCGCTCGGGCCACGGCATCATGGGGGCCATGCTCGGCGGCAAGCAGGCCTGCCGACGCATCCTGCGCGATCTGTCCGCTGGTGGTGAAGCGAAGTCAGCGATGGAAAAGGGTTAGCGATTGCCCCAGGGAGAGCGACCGAGAAGAACCAGATAGAGCTGGTGGGCATCGACGATGCGCACGGTCATGCCGCCGAACGTGACCTGCTCGCCGACTTTGATCGGCACGGGGTTCGAGCCGGTTACGCGAACTCCATCGACGACGGTGCCATTGTGCGAGTTCAGGTCGATGACGACCCAGCTGCCGTTCGGCTCGCGTCGGATGTGCGCATGTAGCTTGGACACCGACGGATTGCGCAACACGACATCGCAGTTTCGCGCCCGACCGACCGAGATGCGATCGGAGTACGGATTGGTCGGCGCCTTGATCAGCTTGACGACACGCAGCTCGCTGGTCGGCTTCTTCCGCGCTGCATCGCGAGACACGAGCTGCGTCGCAAACGATGAAGCTCCCACCGGATCGACGGTCTCGTAATACAGCAAGAAAAGATGCGGGAAGCGAGCAGCGAACTCGTCTGCGCTGAGTTTATTGGCTAGCTCGGTGAGTTCGCTGATTTCCATGCCGACTGAAATCGTACCACGCGCGCAAATTCCAAAGGAACAGCAATCTTTCCCCTTCCCTACCGACCGTGAGGTGCGGGCTTGCGGGGACACGGGCGACGAATTCGGGCCGCTTGCTTAGCGCGTCGGCGAAGGCTTTTCGGGGTTCACCCAGTTGCCCCCCCAGCGTCGGAACAGATCCTGGGAAAACGCTTCCCATTCGGCGCGTGTGCGCGACGCAGGGAACGGCTCTGGCGGGATTAGCGTGTCATCGCCACCGACGATCTTGATGCCCTCGGGCGTAATCTGGCCCATGCGGAAGGGCCGCCAGGTGTGCTGGTTGCTGGGATCGACTCGGACCATGCCGCCGGGCCCATCGAAGAACTGATTGCGCAGAGCATTGCGAATCGCAGGGACCTCGGTCGAGCCGGCTTGCTCGACGGCCTGCGCCCACAGATACACGCTGCTGTACGCGGCTTCCATGGCCGCGCTGACCACGCGATAGTCGCCATACTTCTTGCGGAAACGCTCGATGAAGTGCTGATTCTGTTCGCGCGGCAGCGCCTGCAGATAGCTGGCTGCAACATAGTCGCCGTTGACGTCGATGTCCGCGATCTGGGCCAGCTCGTTTTCGCCCATGGTGAACGACACAGTGGGAGCTTGCTTGGGCGTGATGCCCGCAGCGCGAAGCTCGCTCAAGAAATCGAGGTTGCTCGACCCGATCAGCGAGTTGAAGATCAGATCCGGCTTGGCCGCGACGATCTTTTTGATCTCGGCCGCAAACGTCTTTTGTCCTAGCAGGGCAAAGCTCTCACCGACAAAGCGCGGACGCTCGCGATCTTTTCCACCCTCTTTACCTGAAGACGCGGCCAGCGTGGAAAGCGTATCGCGAATGATCTCGGCGGCTGTGTGTGAAAACATGCCGTCGGTGCCCATGAAATAAATGCGCTCGGCTTTGCGATTCGCCAGACACCAGCGCAGGGCCGGGACAACAAGCTGATTGGGAACCGGACCGCAATAGATGATGTTGAGCGAGTCTTCCAGACCCTCGTCGCGCGCCGGGAACATCAGCAGGTTGCCCGTCTTTTCGACGACGGGGCGCATGCTGTGCCGATTGCTGCTCGACCAGCCCCCGAACAAAGTGACGACTTTCTTTTCAACGATCAGCCGCTCGGCTTCGCGGGCAAACACCACGTTGTCGGACTTGCCGTCGGCGACGATCGCCTCTAGCTGACGACCGAGCACGCCCCCGCGCTCGTTGATCTCGCCAATCGCCAGCAGCGTGGCATCGATCACGGGCCGCGCACTGATCGACAGCGTGCCTGCTTGCGAGTTGATCACGCCGACGCGAATCGGCTCGCGCTGCTGCGTTGCGGTCAGCGGGTTGGTCTGCGGCTTATTGCCGCTGTTGCTGGGATCCAGCGGCTGCACAGGTGGCTTGCGCGTGCTGCGATAGAAGGCCGCAAAGCTCGCCCCAGCGACGATCAAGCCCGCGCCGCCAATCAGCCAACTGCGGCGGCTGGTATCTGCGGTCACTGTGGCCGGACGTGGCGTCGCAGCAGCGGCCCGCGGAGGGCTCTTGCCGCTGTCAGTTGCCTGCGTGGCATTGGTCGTGGTGCCGCCAGGCTTGGTGATGCCATCGGGGCGCGGCTTGGGATTGGCCGCCCGCGTACGCTGCGGTGTGGACAGCTTGCCGACCACCAAGAAGCTGAAGGTGGGCCGCTCAGCACCGACGATGGCGGCTTCAAGCGCCAAGCGCATCTCTTCCGCGTTCTGATAGCGATCGGCGGGCCGCTTGGCCATCGCTTTGCGGACGATCTGCACCACTGCTTCCGGTACGTCGGGAGCCAGGCGTCGCGGATCAGGAATCGGCGCCTTGACGTGCGCCATCATGATCTGCGGCACGCTGCCTGTCGTATACGGCGGGTTGCCGGTGAGCAGCGCATAGAAGCTGGCGCCCAGCGAATAAATATCGGTCCGCCCGTCGAGTGGCTGCGCGCTCGCTTGCTCGGGGCTCATGTAAAGCGGCGTGCCAACGACGACACCCGACTTGGTCAGGCTGGTCTCTTCAAACAGCTCTTTTACCAAGCCAAAGTCGGCGAGCTTTACCGTGCCGGCAGGCGACACCAAGATGTTGTCTGGCTTGATGTCGCGGTGGATCAGGCCTGCGTGGTGTGCTGCGGACAGCGCGCTGCAGCACTGCGCCACGACGTTGCAGGCTTCGACCCAGCTCATGCGGCCGCGACGCTTGATGTAATGGCCGGCGCTGCCTGGGTTAAGAAGCTCCATCGCGATGTAATAGGCATCGTGCTCATAGCCGATGTCATAGATCGCGATGATGTTGGGGTGGTTCAGTCGGCCAGCGACCTGCGCCTCATTGATGAAGCGCTCGACGGCAACCGCCTGCTCTTTGCGCGCTTCGGGCAGAAACTTGATGGCGACGTGGCGATTCAGCGTCGTGTCTTCGGCTTCATAGACCGTCGCCATGCCGCCCGTGCCGATAAGACGCGTGACGGTGTACTTGCCGAAGCGCTGGCCCAGACGAGGATCGCCACCGCCTGCATCTCCGGCATTCGCAGGGGATGCAGACTCCGCGCCTTTCTTCGGATCACCGGGGACAGACACTACTTACATCATCAGGATCTCGCCCCGGCGGATCAACAGTTTCATGCATCCGCATAGGTCTTTGCCGGGGCTCAGCGCTGGCCCGCCGCGGATGGCCGCGTCCCTGGCCTAGGGTCTTGCCCCGGTCTCTGCCCGAAAACCCGAGGCAAAAGCGCTTTTCGACACACCCCCCTTGCGCTATACGTAGCCGCCTTATGAGCAAGGACGACGATGAGTTCAGCCACGACCTCGACGAGAGGCAGGAACAGCTAGAGCAGCGACTGCGACAACAGATCGACGCCCTGGCCACCGACTTTGCCGATCTAGGTCCCGATCTGCGCTGGACCCTGGTGCGTGGCCTGATCCACCAGGCCATCCACTTCGCCGCCGAGCGAGAAGACATCGAGTTCTGCGCCGTCGCGACCTACCTGGGCGACATGATCGGACACGCGCACGAGCTTATGCACGACAACGAGCCGACCCAGGCCCCCCGCGAAAAGCTGGTGCATTGAGCCCTACGGGCGTCGCTGCTGCCCACTTAGAACGAAAGCGGCATGCCCCAGGTGAAGTGGATTCGCCCAGGGAAGTGAGCATACGCTGCCTCGTGCTTCCAGCGATCGCTCTGCAGAAGCGCCGACTGCCCAGGCAGCGTCAGCGGATAGGCATAGTCGAGCGAGATCGGGCCAAGCGGCGTCAGCAAGCGCAAGAGCGATAGGCCGACGCTAAAGCGGAAGTCATTCCAGCGTAGCTGGTCCCAGCCATCGAAGACCGCGCCGGTATCCACGAACAAGGCCCCCACCCAGGGCCAGGGCAGCTTCTGCGTGATGGCGAACTCCCACTCGATCTGCGACAGGATGCGCACGTTGCCGCCCTGAGGCACCACGCGATAGCCCAGGTCGCTGTACAGCGAGCCGACGGGTGCCCGCACTTCTTCCGCGCGAAGCGCGTCGTTGTCGTAGCCGCGCGTCGTCGTATCGCCCCCGGCAAAGAAGCGCTCGACGACCGGCAAGGCGGGTCGCAGAAGCGGAATGCCATAGTTCACGCGCAGGTTGAGCTTGATGTTGAAGCGCCGCATGCCGGGGTATGGCCAGCCATCTTCCGTGCGCAGCACCGGCCCATGCGGCTTGAGCAGCAAGGCCTGGAACGCCAGCGCGATGAAGCTTCCATTGCCGTCAAACGAGTTCGGTTCCAGCGAACAGCACAGCGAGCCGGTGATCTGTCCTGACACCAGAAAGCCGCTATACGGCATGACCGGGTTGATCGGTACCGGCCGGTTGCGCAGGCGCAGACCCGGCGCTTCCAGACCTTCGCGGCGTTCCCACACAATGCCGGCTGACAGCTTCAACGACTGCGTCTGATCTCCGTTGCTGGGAAGCGAAGTCGTGCCCTCAGCGCGATACAGCGGGACTTGGATCTGGCTGAAGTTCAGCTCAAGCCGCGTGAACAAGCGCACCGTCGGCTGCAGCAGACGCCCCTGATCATCTGCTGACGTATAGAACGCCCGTGTCAGCTCGGCATTGGCGCCATAGAAGTTGACCAGACCGACGCTGTAGCGGTTCTCGTTGCGCCAAAAACCGCTCAAGTCCAGGCGCAGAAAGCGGCTCCACAAGCGCGGCTGCGCGATGCGCAGAAGCAGCGACTGAACGCGGACACCAAACTCACCGCGGACCTCGACTTCTGTGCCAACACCCAGCACGTTGCGCCAGGTGTAGCTGGCCATGCCGTAAAACGGGTTATCCGTCGAGACGCCGACGGCCACGCCGAGCTCTCCCACGCTGTCGTAGCGCTCGCTGATCTCGATCAAGATCGGGATCGGATTGCGGTTTAGCTTCCAGCCCTTCTGTCGGGCCTCCAGACGGAACTCATCGGTCTCGCCAGGGTTTGGCGTGATGCGCACCGAGTTAAAGATCTGCCGCGACAGCAGGTTCTGCTGCGCTTCCATCAGCTTCTGAAAGTCATACGGATCTCCGGGGCGGAACGGCAGGTCGCTGCGGATCAGACTCTCGCGCGTGACGAAGTTGCCGCGGATCAAAATCGGTCCGAAAAAAACCGGCTCGCCCTCTTCGATGCGCCAGTGCATGACGACGCGATCGTGGGCTTCGTTCCATGTTGACTGCGCCGCATCGATCGCGGCATACGGACGCCCCACCGACGAAAACAAGCGCACCAAGCTCTGCTTGTCTTGCTCCAGCGCTTCCAGCGTATAGGGCTTCTCGGTGGACATCGAAAGGACTTTGCGCACCTGAGCTTCGCTCTGGCTATGCGCTCCAACGAACTCGACCTCGACGGCATCGACCACTTCGCGGCGACCTTCGCGAATCGAAAAGCGCACCACCAAGTCGGCATCGGGTCGCTTGATATCGACCGCTGAATCCAAGCCCAAAAGCGGCGCGCTTTCGAGTGCGCTGTGCGACCGAGCCACATAGGCCGTGACCCGAGGCTGCGGATATCCCTCGCGGCGATAAAACTCCTCCAGGCGACGCACGTCCTGCTCAAGCTGGATCGCAGAGGCAAAGCCGCCCTGTCCCAGACCGAGCGCGCCCAGCCGGGGATAGCGCCGCGTCGTGATTAGCTCGGACAGCCGCGCATCGCTGTAGTGCAGCGACGAGGACGAATCGTCCGAAACGAATTCCAGCTCGCGAACCTTGAACTGCGGGCCTTCATAGATCTGAAACTCGACCTGCATCGGATCGGACGTGCGATCACGCCAGCGCCACGTAACCCGCGCGTCGAAGAAGCCACGCTGCTGATAAAGGCGAAAGATATTGCGAGCACTCTCGTCGAGCTCATTGGCGCTCGCGTAGTTGTCGCGAAAGATCGTGACCGCGGCGCGCAGATCGTCGGTCTTGATGCGTCGGCTGCCAGGAAACAAAAGGGCGATACGACGTCGCTCTTCGATGGCCAGATCCAAGTCAACCCGACGCTGACGCGGATCGGGATGCACCTCGCGCTTGGTCAGCCGCACTCCGACGTAGCCCTGCGACTGGTAGTAGTCGATCAGTCGCTTGAAGTCGTCGTTGAGCCGCTCAGTACTGGTTCGCCCGATCCACAGACAGCAGTGATCGAAAAAATCAGCCAGCTGTTCGCGCGATAGCAACGAGAAGCCGGTGGCGCGGATCTCGCCGATGTTGTACCGCAGGCGCAGAAAGCCCGCGTTCAGACGAACGCGCACGTACACGTCGACCAAGCCCGGCTGCTCGGGGGGCCAGCTCAGCTCGATCAGCACCGCGGCGCCGTAGTAGCCTCGACGCTGTAGAAAGCTAACCAGCTCTTGTTCCTGCTTACTGATCTCTGCGGCCAGCGCGTCGCCCTCGGGCAGGCGATAGCCAGTCCGCCAGGTCATGTACGACAAGATGTCGACGGAAAAGATCGGCCAGTTGCCCTGTACATGGATGCGTCGAACGACGCGCAAGGGGGTCAAGTGAACGATCAGCTCGTACTGCGGTGACTTAGCCGATGAGCCAAGTGCCGTTTCGAGGGGACGCAGCTCGGTTCGCACTTGATAGCCCGTCGCCTCGATGTCGTTTCTCAGACGGGCCTGCGTCGCTTCATCCCAGCGCGCCGGCAGGCGCAGATCCAAGAACTTCTCTAGATCCTCGACGCGGTCTGTCCGCTGCAACGTCCCCCGCAGCGAGACCTTGCCCAAGACGGGGGCTTCGTCCGCTGCCCCAGGAGTGGACGGCGCAGCAGTCGGCGGGGGCGGTGTGGCCGATGGACCGACATCGGCGAGACCCCGGCCATCGTCGATCGTGTCCTGGGCTCTTGCCGGTCGCGCAAACAAACAGATCCACGTGACAGCCGCCACAAGAGCTGCGAAGCTCAAGCACGGGGTGAGCACACGTCGCAGAGGCAGGGACCTAATCCTTGCTCGCCGCTTTTGAACTATGATAGAAGCCACTGGCAATTTTGCTCGCTCAGTATAGGAGATTTTTCGTATGGCCGATCGACGCGAAAACTCGCTGCTTTTCTCCCTGAACGAGCTCAAAGAGCTCGAAGTTCAGCGTCAAGAGGAGGAGGCGGAGAGCAAGCGCGCTGCTGAAGAAGCGGCGCGTCGCGCTATTGAGGACGCGGAACGCCGCAAGCGCGAAGAGGAAGAGGCCAAGATCCGCGCAGTGCAAGATGCCGAGCGCAAGGAACGCGAGCGCAAAGAGCAGCTTGCCCGTGAAGAAAAGATGCGCATCGAAGAGGCCGAGCGGAAAGCCCGCGTCGAGGCCGAGGCGCGCATCGAAGAAGCGCGGTTGATCAAAGAGACGCAGGAGCGCATCAAGAAGGCCCTGCCCTACAAGCTCATCGGCATGGTCGGTGGTGCCATCTTGCTGATCGCCGCCATCATCGCCGGCTTGGTCATCAAGAAGTACATCGACGAGCAGAACGCCGAAGCCGCGCAGCTTGCGGCACAGCGCAAGGCCGAAAAAGAGAAGGAAGAGAAGGCCGAGCGCGAGCTGCTTGATCGGCAGCAGGTAGCACAAAAGCAGCTGCAGGATCTGCAGACCAAGCTGACCGCCACCATCGGCGACATCGAAAAGAAGAAGCTCGAAGAGGAAGAGAAGCGCAAGGCCAAGTCTTCCGGCGGTGGCGGCGGTGGCAAGAAGAAGGAAGGCAAGGGCGACAGCAAGCCTGACAAGCCGTCGGGCGGCGGCGGCGACGACATCCTGTAGTCTCGCTGCAAGCATCGGCAAGCAAGGTCCTCGCGACCGCCCTCGCTACAAAACCTGCATATTTTCCTTGCCTCCGTTCCGCAGCGTGTGAGAATTACGACCCGTCGCGGCAAGATTGCGAAGCCTTCTTCCCGACGTATGGCGGCATAGCCAAGTGGTAAGGCAGAGGTCTGCAAAACCTTCATTCCCCGGTTCAAATCCGGGTGCCGCCTCATAAGACGAGGAGAGAGTCGAAACGGCTTTCTCCTCGTCGCGTTTTGGCCCCCTGAGTGCGCAGTCGTTATCGGTAGCGCGTACGACGACGCACGCTGCCTGGCGAACAGACCGCGGTGAACAGGGGGATGAGCTGTGAAGGGGAAGAACCAGCCCAGCGACGGGGCTATCGCGGCATCCGCAGGGCGGAGCGCCGGGATGAAGAAGCGGAAGGCAGGCCTTACTTGGTCATAATGCCGATGGTCTTGACACCAGCACCGCGACAAATGTCCATCACCTTGACGACATCGCCATAGGTTGCGTTGTCGTCGGGGTTGAAGAACATCAGCTTCTTGTTGCGATTCGACATCAGCGTGCGGACTTTGTCCGGCAGCCCTTCGAGCGCGATAGCTTCGCCGTTGATGGCCACGCGGCCATCTTCACCGACCGTGGCCACCAGCTGATCGCTGGCCGGCGGCGTCTCGACGTTGTCCGGCGCCTTCGGTGGAATGTCGAGGCTGGTCTGGTTGAGGAGCTTTGGCACCAAGACCATGAACACGATCAGCAGAACGAGAACAACGTCGATAAGCGGGGTGACGTTGATGTCCGAGCGTACGCCGCTACCACCGGCAGAAAAGGCCATGGTCGGTTACTCCTGCTTCAGTTCTTCGGAGCCAAGCGCCACGCTGGGGACGCCGGCCTCGTGGATCTTCTGCATCACGGCGCGCACCGCAGAGTAGTTCAAGCGCTTGTCGGCCTTGATGTGGATCTCGCGATTGCCGCTGCCCTTGCGCATCTCTTTGACCACTAGCTCACCCAGGTTTTCCTCGGAGGCTTTCTCGGAGCCAACGAACATGCGCGAGCCCGCACACTCCCAGTGAATAGCGCCCATCTTGCCGCCATCGCAGGTCACCGAGACGACCACCTGCTCACCGGAGTCGCTCTTTTTGTCGTGGTGCGTCGTGATCGGCTGCTCAACCGGCATACCGCGCGTGATCATCGGCGTGACCACCATGAAGATGATCAAGAGCACGAGCACGACGTCCACCAGCGGCGTGACGTTGATGTCCGAGCGAATCGACCCCGACTTCACCTTGAGGTGGCGTCGTTCGTGGATCTTCTTCTTTTTGCGCCGCTTGGGCGGCGTGGTTCCCTCTTGCGTGGACAGCGTGGACATCAGGCCCTCACTCTGGTCGCGGCGAACAGCGCAGGATGCACGTCACGTCGCTACGCAGCCTAGCGGCCCTCGCGCAGCACGTACGACAGAAGCTCTGAGCTAGTCTCATCCATATCGACCACAAAGCTGTCGATGCGGCTGGTGAAGTAGTTGAACACGAACACGGCCGGGATGGCGATGAGCAGACCGAACGCGGTCGTCACGAGCGCTTCGCCGATGCCGCCAGCGACCGCTGCGATACCACCAGCACCGCTGACCTTCATCGTGGCAAAGACGTTGATGATGCCGACAACGGTACCGAACAGACCGACGAAGGGAGCGGTCGAAGCAACGGTGGCCAAGCCCGACAGGCCCTTCTTCAGGTTGGCGATCTCGCGCTCTTTGACGCGGTCGATGGCGCGGTTGACAGCATCGACGAGGTCGAATTCACCGACATCGCTCGACCCGCCATCGGTCTTCTGCGCCTTCTGGCCCAGCATGTACTCCTTGAGGGCGGCCTCGATGACGATGGCGATCGGCCCCTGCGGCTTGATCTGCGACAGGCTCAGTGCCGCTTTCAGATCGTGGTCACGCAGCTTGGCGGCCAGGCCTGGGACGAACTCTTGCGAGCGCTTGTCCGCACGCGAGAACGTGACGAGCCGCTCGATTAGCACGGCAAGCTGATACACGCCCATCAGCGCGAGGAGGATGATGACGGCTTTGCCTGGAACAGACGTTTGCGTCCAGAGGCTGACTAAGTTGAAATCCATTTTTCTTCCTCGTGACCCGTTGGTTTGCGGTTTTCGTCGGTTATTCGATGTGGAACTCGAAGAACTGAATGAAGCAGAGCGGAATGGCCTGCGGCTTGTAACGCCAGGTTCGCACCGTCGAGATGATCGTGTCGTCTGCACCAGGAATGCCCTGCACGACATCGACGGAGCTAATATTGCCGCTCTGCGCGATACAGACCTTGTACGAACCCGTGACCGTGCTGCCGCGGCGCTGTGCCTTGACGACATCTGGCAGGCGCGGGTTCTCTTGGCTGATCGCATCCTTCTTGATCATGATCGCCGGCACCACCTTGGGCTTCGGCGGTGGCTTCGGCTCTTCCTTGGGCGGCGGCGGCGGCGGTGAGCCCACGACACCACCTGGCACGCCGCCTTCGACTCCGCCCTCGACGCCTTCCGATGAGCCCCCGGTGTCTTTTTCTTCCGGTGGATCTGGATCCGTCTTGGGCTGGATAAACTTCGGCACTTCCGTCGGCTGCACCACAGGCTTTGGGGTCTTGGGCGGCGTCACCGGCTTCTTGGCGGCGGCCTTCGGCGGCGGCGGTGGCGGCGGCGGCGGCGGCGTGGTCGCGATGAACTGCACCGTCAGCGGCGGGGGCTGCACTTCATCGACATGGATGAAGGAGTAAATGATGAAAAAGATGATCAGCGCTGCCTCGACGATCGTAGAGACGACGAAGGCAGCGTAGAGGAGCGGTCGTTTGCGCTTTTTTTCTTCTACATACCTATCGAACATTGCCTACTCCTCCGCGGGCTGCTCGTCGTCGTCAGCAGGGGCTGGCGCCGCCGGCCGCGGGGGGCTCGGAGGCGGTGGGGTGGCCGGGGCTGCAGCCGGCGCAGGCGCAGCGGCTGCAGGAGCCTTGCTCTTAGGTTCCGACTTGGCCGGCTTCGGGGTCGGGGCAGCGGCCGGAGCGGGCGCTGCAACTTTGGCGGCCGGAGCCGGGGCTGCCGGCGCTGCAACTTTGGCGGCCGGAGCCGGGGCTGCCGGCGCTGCAACTTTGACGG
>CAZKOY010000056.1:0-30504 GCA_964554495.1 uncultured Myxococcales bacterium | reverse complement strand
TATAGGCGCCCCCCATGGGCTATTTGGTGAAGGAGCTCTTCTACACTCTGCAGGGTGAAGGCGCGCAGAGCGGTCGCGCTGCTGTGTTTCTGCGCTTCGCTGGCTGCAACCTGTGGACCGGCCGCGAAAAGGATCGCGCCCGCGCCATCTGCCAGTTCTGCGACACCGACTTCGTCGGCACCGATGGTCCAGGCGGTGGCCGTTTTCCCGACGCCGATCACCTGGCCCAGGCCGTGCGCGACACCTGGGATCGCGCCGCCGCGGATCGGGCAGGCCAGCCGTTTGTCGTCTGCACAGGCGGCGAGCCGCTGCTGCAGCTTGACGAGGCGCTGTTGGCTGCGCTGCATCGGAAGGGGTTTCAGGTCGCCGTCGAGACCAACGGCACACAGCCCCTGCCCACGGGAAGCCAGGCTATCGACTGGATCTGCGTCAGCCCCAAGGCTGGAAGTGATCTCGTGCTGCACCGCGGCGATGAGCTCAAGCTCGTCTACCCGCAGCCAGGCGCCGAGCCCGAGCGCTTCGTCGGGCTCGACTTCCGGCACTTTTATCTGCAGCCCATGGACGGCCCGCAGCGTGGCGACAACACGCAAGCCGCCGTGCAGTACTGCCTGCGTCACCCGCGCTGGGCCCTGAGCCTGCAGACCCATAAGCTGTTGGGCATTCCTTAGTCGCCCCGCCAGACGCCGGCCTGACCCAGGCTGTGCGGCAGTACCCAGGGGCTCGCCAGCGACGACGGTGCTCGTGGGTGAGGACTTCGGCAGGCCAGCGCCTGCTGTCATCCGCGCCGCAGCCCGATGTATCTCGGACCCGGCTGCCTACCGTAAAATAGGCCCGTATGCGGCATGGGCGGGGCCGCGCGTCGATGCAGAGCAGCGAGCCGCCGTGTCTCCCAGCCCACCGCAGAAACCAAGGACGGGGCATCATGTATCACGAGTTGGTATTTCACTTAGACCTTTGCATTCTTAGCTATCAACAATATGCCCAGACGTTGATTTGGCCTTTTGATCCGTATTACGAACGAATGGCTCTAGTCGGGGCCAGTCGGCGTGAGACATTTATGGCCGGCGTGCGAGCTCATTTCACAAACGGTCTAGGCAATGGTCTGTATCATGGGCCGGGACCTGCGTTTGATGTGGCATGGGCGCCAAATAATGTTCTGGATCCAATCATGGCCCGCTATGATAAATTATATCCTTGGAATCCTGGATTTACGCGAGCAGAAAAGACATGGATCTACTATCGAACCCCATCTGAGATAACAAACAAGATTTGCTCTGTAAGAATGTGTCAATACGTGGCTGGGGCCGGTGATCCGAGTAGCTTGCCCAACAATAACGCTGCTCCATTTAATACAGTAATTAATACTGTAGCCAATCGCCCAGGTGCCCATGCCAACGATGTTCTGTATTGTTTTGAAGGGGGCACTGGCTGCGTCATCAATACCGCGTCGGTATGGAGCTTAATGGGCTGCATCCTAGAGCGCGAGACCGCCACCGGCTACGACGTCCACATCGTGTTTCGCGGCAGTCGCAGCGGCTCGGGGGTGCGCGCGGCCAGCCAAGGACTCGGCGGCAAAGGCAACCCCGACTGGGTCACTGACATGGATCTGTCCGCCGTCGTGCAAGAGCCGTATTTCGCCGCCTATGGCTCGGTCTGCCGCGGCTTCAGTCGCGCCGTCAAGACCTGCATTCCGACCGTCATCGCCTGTCTGCAGGCCATTCATGCGGCGCGCGGCGCACCTCCCCAAAACATCTATGTCACGGGACACAGCCTGGGTGGAGCGCTGGCGACGCAGTTCACAATTGCCATGGTGATGGGCACGGTCCATGGCCCCAATGGCAGCCAGTTGCCGGGGCCGCTGCCAACCTGGCCTTGGGATCGCATTCGCTTGATCACGTTTAGCGCGCCTGTCACTGGCGGCAAGAGTTTGGCGCGTAACTTTAATTCACGTATCTATTGTCGGCGTGTCGTATTGAGTCAAGACCCAATTACGACGGAAAAAATCAATCATCACGTTGGACAAGAAATCTATATCACCGGGGAAAATACGATCAACATTCTCAGCTATCATGAACCCGCCAATGTGCGAGAGCGACTCATTCGAAAAATACAAAACTGGGGCGACCCAGTAAATGCCATCACTGCGCGCACGCCACATCATGTGGCATGGCCGTGGCGAGTGTACAATACATTTGATGCGATGTATCAATCAGAACAGATTCTGCAAAACCCTGCCAGACTTCGAAGAATCCTAACAGGCGTCGATACCGATGCGCAGCATTATTTAACAATTGCCGCACAAACATTCAACGATAAACACGCGTACAAACGGTCGACTCTGCAGCAGACGCGCCAAGACAAACGCGATGCGGTGTTATATGCCTTGGCCCGCGTCGGGGGGACGGTTGGGCTGGCGACTCCGCTGCTGCGCTGGGGGCAGCTTGCCTGGACGCTGGCGACGCTGCGAGCGTCGTTTGGCGAGACCGGCAAGCACCTGGCGTTCGTCACCCTGCTGTGCGAGCTCGCGCAAAACCCGCAGCTAACCTGGCCCGAGCTTCTGCAGCAGCAGCTTGTCCGCGACTGCATCCAGTAGCCGAGCCTTATTCGGGATACCGTCGACGATAATCATCGAGCGTCGACTGAAAGGCGCGCAGGTTGTCGTCGCTGTCCTGGTTCACATAGAAGTAACAGACGATGTCGCAGATGCGTGCTGCCAGGTACCGTCCATCGACACCGCGAAAGATCTCGTGCTCGTAGCGTGGCTGCTCCATCCCCAGCGCTCCCCACGATCAGTGTGTCGCATCCGCGGGCAGAATGATCCACGTCCGCAGCAGCCCCGCTCTCAGAGATTTTATTATTCAAATCAAAAAGCATCACAAATAACCATGATTTATTGATTCGCCGATTTATTTATATATTTACGCAGCACGCAGCGGCAGCAAGTATGCAACGGCTTCTTCCAACGTATTAAACGTTGCGTGATGCAGATCATAGCCCGCCACCAAGCGGGCGCCGGTAATGCCTAGGCGATTGACCGTTCGCACCAGAAACGAGGTCGTGACGAAAGCGATCGTCACGTGCGGCCGCGCCTCGCGCGCATAGTCGATGTATCTGCGACGAGACTCGGGAAGGAGCGGCAAGAGATCGCGCTGATCAAACAGGCAGTACACCTGGCGCTTGCGGGCACCCAGGGCGTCGACGACTCGCACCAGCGCTTCGGCATGCGGCGGCAAGACCTGCCCATGCGGTTCCCAGTGCAGGAAGTTGTCTTCTGCAAAATAGCGATGCGGACCGATATAGCGCCAATCAGGCATGGCAGCGCGGCGTTATTTGGGATTGGACTGAACTCGCACAAAGGCCTGGAAGTCGTCCATGACTTGACCGGCATTGGCGATCGCGATGCTGCGCACCACGGCCAGAAACTCGGCGTGCTTGCCGCGCGTGCGCTGCGTCACTTCGGACTCGAAGTCCTGCGGGATGTGCGAGCCGGGTGCGTCCTTGTCGGCGCGAGCGTGCGCCCAGGCCAACACCATCGCCCACTGCTCGGCTAGCTTGCTCAGTCGCTCGACGCTGCGCAGCTTGCCGCTGTCCAGCGCGTCTTTCCAAGGCGATCGCTCGCGCACGCTGTACCGCACATCGCCGATCTTCATCGTGCCCAAGTATTCGTCTGCGTAGCTGCCCAGCGAGCGCGCCGCCGTGACGACGCGCAGCGCGGGACTGCGCTCGCAGGCGGCCTCCGTCGCCGCGATCGAAGCGGGCGACAGGTTGCGATACGCCGACGGCGTACCCTGCGCTTTGACATCCAAGATCAGGTCATCCTCGGGGCTCTTCGACTCGCCCTCGATCAGCACGTAATAGCGAGCACTGCCCAGCGATCCCAGGCCCGCATGCAGACGCTCTGCGACGCTCTTGACCGAAAAGCGCGTCGCCGAATACGCGATGCTGCCGCGCAGGCTCTGGCCATATGCCGGCATGGCGGCCCGCACGGCCTCGACGACCGACGGCGGGACCTCGGCCAGATCGCTGCTGGCGCGTGGGCTGAGAGCGCGCTGCCCCTGCGCATCTTTGATCGTATAGGCATCCAGAAGCTGCGTACGCCCGCGCTTGTTCGCCACGCCCTGCAGGAAGTCATCGAGCTTGCCGTATGCATGCTCGGCGGTCAGCGCGGCAGTGGTCTCGATGTCCGAGCCGACGCAGCCTTCCAGCGTGCGCAGGTATTTTTCGCTGAAGGCATCGATGACGATCGCCTCGTCGCTGCTGGCAAAGCCGCCGTTTTCGCGCATCAGCAAGACCAGCGCCGTCGCCATCCGCCACAGGTCCAGCTGATAGTCCGCGATCACCGACTCGTCAAAGTCGTTAAGGTCGTACACCAAGCTGCCGCGGGCATTGCGAAACGAGCCAAAGTTGTTCGGATGGGCATCGCCGACCAGCCAAGTACGCGTCTGAGGCACGCCACCAAACTGCGCAAGCTGCGGCGACGTGCCCACGTCTTGAAAGAACAGGTGCGCGGTGCCGCGAAAGAACGCAAGCGGGCTCGTTCGCATCGCTGCGTGCTTTTCATTCCGCGCTGCCACGGGCAGCTTGTCGTCGACGCTGCGGATCTGGGCCTGCAGCCAGCCGCTTCGCTCGGTGCTGTCCGTGTGGCGGCTTGCCCCCACGCCCCACAGCGCCACCAACGTCAGAAGCAAGACCTGTGGTCTGCTCGATACGAAGCGCTGTTTTTGCCGGGTTCGATCCGCACAAGAGACTGCCCGGTCTGCTGTCTTTTCCGTCGCTGCTTCGCTGGCCATCATCGCTAACCTGCCTTGCTTCCCTGCCCTGCTTCCCTGCCTTGGCTCGAATGAAAGCGTAAAGCCGGGCCGACCTGCCGTGAATGACAAAGATGCGCCACGGGCCGCCGGCCCCGTCGATCCGAAGGCCGGTCTGCATCCCAGCAGCCGATCCGCAAGCTGGCCGTGGCCTCGCAAATAGCGATTCTTCTTCGCCAAATAGTGTGAAAAAATGACGACATGGCTGCTTCTAGCTGGCGCTTCCCGCCAGCCTTTTGGACTGCCAACGTAATCGAGCTGTGCGAGCGCGCTGCCTATTACGGTTGGTTCATCATGCTGGCGCCGTTCCTCACGGACGTCGTCGGCTACAGCGACATTCAGGCCGGGTACATCGGCGGTGTGTTCGCCGCCTTGCTGTACCTTCTGCCCTTCCTGTCGGGAGCCTTCGCCGACCGCGTCGGCTATCGCCGCGCGCTGCTCTTGGCGCTGCTGCTGCTTGCCATAGGCTATGGCGGCATTGGCCTATTGCCACAGAAGGGTTGGGTGCTGCTGTCGATGCTGTTCATCATGGCCGGAGGATCGCTGGTGAAGCCGATCATCACCGGCACCGTCGCGCGCAGCTCAGATGAAGCACACCGCGCCCGCGCCTTCAGCCTGTTTTACATGATGGTCAACATCGGCAGCTTCATCGGCAAGAGCGTCGCCAAGCCAGTGCGCGTCTCGTTTGGGCTGTCGATGATGCCGCTGCTCTCGGCCGCGGTGGCGCTGCTTGGCCTTGTGGTCGTCGCCGCGCTGTACTTTCCCCAGGCCGGCGCCGACGAGTCGCGCAAGTCGACCAGCCTGCGCGCCACCTGGGATCACTTGGTCGACGACTTCACGCAGGTACTCAAGAGCGGTCGCTTGATGGCGCTGGTGCTGATCTCGGCCGGCTTTTGGATCATTCAGGGCCAGCTCTATTCGTCGATGCCCAAGTACATCCTGCGCTTGGTCGGCAGCGATGCCAGCCCCGAGTGGTACGCCAACATCAACCCCATCGTCGTGACGCTGAGCGTGGTGCCGGTGACGTACCTTGCGCGCAAGCTGCCGCCGATCGCCAGCATCTCGATCGCGCTCGCCATGATCCCGCTTTCGGCCGCCGTCGTCGCCGTGTTGCCGCCATTGCTTGGCCCGATGGCGCTGCCGACGTGGCTGCGGGTCGGTCCGTTCGCGCACGGCACGGGCTTTCTGCATCCGGTGACGGTGGCCATGGTCACCGGCATCGCCATCCAGGGCTTATCTGAGTGCTTCTTAAGCCCGCGCTATCTGGAATACGCCTCGCGCTTGGCCCCGCCTGGAAAGGAAGCCCTGTATCTCGGCTATTCGCATATGAACAGCTTCTTCTCGTGGCTGATCGGATACATCCTTTCGGGCTATCTGATCGACGCGTTCTGCCCTGACCCCGCCAAGCTGTCGGCCGTTGATCGCGCAGCGCATGCAGCGGCGCTCGCGGGCAAAGGCCCACTGCCTGCGGCCTATGCCCACGCGCACTATCTGTGGTGGGTGTTCGTCGGCATTGGCATCGCCGCGTTTGTCTGCCTGTTGGTCTTTCAGACGATCACGTCGCGACACGACGCGCGGAACGCAGCGGAGTAAGGTATGCAGCTCACCTCGTTCGCCAAGGCCTTCATTGCGCTGGTCATCGTCGGGGTGGTCGCGCTGGTGTTCTATTTCCGCGGCCACGAGATCCGCGCCGGCCTGCGGGCCCCGGTCGATCCCGATGCGTCAGGGTTCCACAAAGGCGCCGATGATCCCGACGGAACAGGCCTGCCTGGCCGCCGCAAGAGAACCGCTCCCCGAGGCCCCAAAGCACCGCTGCTTGCGAGCCAGCGCATCGTCATCGGTGTCAATGACTTCGGCGGAGGCTATCCGCTGCTCTTGGCAAATGATGGCGCGCTGCCGGGTCCGGGATCGCTGTTTGCCAAAGCTGGCCTCGATGTCGAAGTGCGCTTGATCCGTGGATCGAAAGAGCGCCTGAAGGCCTTCGACGATGGCGAAGTGCAGGTGATGCTGCTGACGCTCGACTATCTGGCCAACCTGGCGCCGATCTACAAGCAAAAGGGCGTCGACCTGCGCAGCTTCCTTTTGGTCGACTGGAGCCGCGGCAACATCGGCATCGCCGCCAAGCCGCAGATCAAGAGCATCGAAGAGCTGAAGACTGCGCGCATCGCCACCACGCGCAACACGCCGACGCATTACTTCCTGCTTTCGCTGCTTGAAAAAAGCAACCTGAAGCAGCCCGAGATCGACGAAGTAAAGAGCCACTTGGTGTGGGCAGTGAAGACCCCCGATGCCGGTGCGCTTTTCCAGCGCGGCGAGGTCGATGCCGTAGCCATTTGGGAGCCTCACCTGTCCGAGGCGATTGCCGATGGCAAAGGCGTGACGCTGGTGACGACTGAGACCGCCACCAACCTGGTCGCCGATGTGCTGTTCGCGCGCCGCGAGTGGCTGGAAGAAAACCGCGCCGCCGTCATCAAGCTGGTGCAGGTGTTCTTTTCGGCCGTCGATGTGCTGGGCCAAGACTCGGCGCATGCAGTCAAGCTGGCCGCGTCGGCATTTGCGCAGAAGCCCGAGCTTGTGCAGGCGACGCTGTCGAAGATCAAGCCGGCGCACTTCGCCGACAACCGCGCGTTCTTTGGGCTGGAAACCGAAGACTGCGCCTATGACCAGCTATTCGTCGAGGCCAGCTCGGTGTGGCAGCGCGAAGGGCTGATCAAAGAACCGCTGCCGGCTGCGGACAGCAAGTGGTTAAAAGCACTGTCGGCAGTGGCCCCAAGCTACCGCGATGAAAAGATCGTCGAGAGCTTCCGTTTTCTGGGTATGCCCAGCGACAGCAACCAGAGCCTGCTGACCAAGAGCGTCAGCATCTATTTCGCAAGCGGCCAGAGCAGCGTCGACCCGAACGCTCGCAAGGTCCTCGATTCGTTCGCGCAGACGCTGTCGGTGTTTCAAAACGCCTATGTCCGAGTCGAAGGCAACACCGACAACGTCGGCAACCGCGGCGCCAACATCGCGCTGTCCAAGACCCGCGCCGAGTCCGTGATCGCGTATCTGGTCGAACGTCACCGCTTTGACCGCAGCCGCTTTGTCGCCATCGGCAACGGTCCCGATCATCCCGTCGCCGACAACCGCAGCGCCGAAGGTCGAGAGTTGAATCGGCGCACCGATTTCAAGATCATAAAGAACATCGTCGTCGCCAAGTAGCCGGCCCGTGGTGCCGCTCGCTGCCGACTCTGCGACGAAGCAATAAATGGGGGAAGCGATGCAGTCTGTTTCGATGCAACGGGCCTTGCTGCGATGTACCGCGCTTTTTGTGTGCGCTCTGCCTGCCTGCAGCAGCACGCCCACCCAGACCGAAGAGATGACCCTGCCCGACATGGCGACGCCGCAGCCACCGCCAAGTCCGGGTGATGGCCACGTCATCGACGCGGTGAATGCGGCGCTTTCCAGCACGGCGATGCCGCTCAAAGGTCGCACGTGGAACCTGTCGAGCAACAACCTGCTCAGCGAAGACTGGCTGCTGCAGACACCGACGGCAGCAACCTGGGGTCAGCCCTATGTTCAGCTGCCGATTCCCAGCGCCTGCAGCGGCACAAGCTGCGATGCTGACTTCAAGCTGCGCCTGTGCAGCACGCAGGCCGACTGCATCGGCGGCGGCACCTGCACTGCGGTGGCCGCGACGGTGACTGCGCCCGGCGACACGCCCAAGAAGCTCTGCGTGGGGCATTCCGATGTCTTGCCGGATGCGATGTACAACGTGCTAGTCAGCGCCGAGCGCTATGCCGATGTCACCAGCTTGCTGCCGCCCGACGGACGCTTCGAAGCGGCGATGCGCAACGCCGTCACCTTCTTGGGTAAGACCGGGCGCAGCGTGCAGATCCGCTTCATCTTTGGCAACTATCCATATACCGGCGGCACCGTCGACACCAAGGCGGTGCTGACGCGCCTCACCCGCGATCTGCAGAGCGGCCACAAGGTGCAGGTCTATGTCGGCAGCTACCGCTCTAGCAACCTCCCGCCCTCGTGGAATCACTCGAAGATCGTCGCGGCGGACGGCAAGGTAGCGATCGTCGGCGGCCACAACCTGTGGGACGAACACTATCTGGGCAAAAACCCCGTACACGATCTGTCGATCCGCGTGCGCGGCCCGGCCGTCGTCGACTCGCACCTGTTTGCCAACGAGCAGTGGCGATACACCTGCAGCACGATGAACTTCACGTACTGCTTCGTCACCGGCTCGGTGTGCTCACACGGCTGGACGGGCGGAGCCATCAACAACATCTGTCCACCGCAGGTCGACAAGTCGCAGCTTGCGACGGATACGCCTGGTGACACGCGCGTCCTTGGCATGGGACGCCTCGCGTACATTGATAGCGCCAACCTATCAAACAGCAGTGATTCTGCGTTTTTGGCAATGCTCGCGTCCGCCCGCAGCAGCATCAAGATCTCGCAGCAGGACATCGGTCCGCCGCGCGTGCCGCTGCTGGGCATTCCCGCCGGAAACTGGCCCGAGCCGCTGTTCCGCGAGCTGGGCGCAGCCATGGTACGCGGCGTCGATGTCTATATCGTCGTCAGCAACAAAGACTCGGTGGCTGGCGGCCTGACCGCGACCACGGCTGGCTACAGCAACGGCTGGACGGCGGATGATGTCGCGACGCGCATCCGCGACTCGATCCTGGCCAGTCCACCGCAGGGTGCGCCCAGTGGTCAGGCCCTGCGCGATCTTTTGTGTCAGAAGCTGCACATCGCGCCGCTGCGCTTCTCAAGCGAAGACACCTTCCCCGATGGCACGCCGCTGCCCAATCACGCCAAGTTCGTGATGATCGACGATCAGGCTTTTTATGTCGGCTCGCAGAACCAGTACGACGCAGGGCTGACCGAGTTCGGTTATCTGGTCGACGATGCTCGCGCGGCGTTCCCGATGGTGCAGACGTACTTTGGCCCCATGTGGCAGCGCTCGGTGCGCCGCGCAGTCAGCGGCAGCGACGCGCCGACCTGCGTGATTCGCTAGACGCTATGCACCGCGGCGCGACGTCGTGCCGCGCAGCAAACCACGTGCAAAGGGGGACGCCATGAAGCCTCTCGTGAAGCGCGCTCTTCTTTCTGCGCTCGGTCTTTTTACGCTGGCCGCAGTGGGACTCGGCGCGTATGCCATCCCGAAGATCCGCGCATTCGATCAGAGCATGGCGCAGGTCTATGACATCGCGCCGCCATCGATCCAGCGTTCCAGCGACCCGGCGGTACTGGCTCGCGGCAAGCACTTGGCTGAATCGCTCACCGCCTGCGCGACCCGCGACTGTCACGGCAGCGATCTAGCGGGAGGCCAGAGCATCGACCTAGGACCGCTCGGCACGCTGAGTGGCCCCAACCTAAGCAACGGCTTTTTGACCGCGTACAGCGATGGCGAGCTAGCGCGGCTTCTGCAGTTTGGCCTAAAGCGCGACGGCACCAGCGTGCGCATGATGCCGGTTCAGGACTTCAACTGGCTGCCCGATTCCGATGTCGCGGCCCTGGTCTCGTACCTGCGCACGATTCCTCGCGTCGATCGCCCAAATGGCCCGATGGTGGTCAAGCCGCTGGCCAAGATCCTCGACCGCCGCGACGAGTTCATCTTCGATGTCGCGCGTCACATCGCCAAACGACCGCGCGAGCTTGCGCCGGCCCCCAGCCCCAGCGCCGAGTACGGCCGCTTTGTGGCTCGCCTGTGTATGGGCTGCCATGGCGACGGCCTCAGCGGGGGCCGCATTCCAGGTGCTCCGCCGTCGATTCCGATCCCCAGCAACATCACACCGGACGCAAGCGGCATCAAAGAGTGGACGTATGAAGACTTCAGCAAGCTGCTCAACACAGGCGTGCGCAAAAATGGCTTGGTGCTGAATCCGTTCATGCCATATGAAGCCTTGGCCAAAATGGACGATGTCGAGAAGCGTGCCCTGTGGTTCTATCTGCGCTCCGTTCCGGCTAAGCCGTTTGGTCAGCGCTAACCCACGCCCCCTTGCGCCTGCATCAGAGCCAACCATGTCGAATACAACCCGTCGAGAACTTATGCGCGGCGCTGCGACCAGCCTGTTCGTACTGCTCGTCGGTTGCAAGAAAGACAGCACGCCCTTTGCCTGTACCGATACGGCCAGCCTTTCGCCTGCTGACACGACCGTGCGCACGGCCTTGGGCTATGTCGAGCCGTCCAGCGAAGCCGGCAAGGACTGCGCTGGCTGCGTGCAGTTTGTGCCTGCGCCCAGCGATGCACGTGCGGCCTGTGGCACCTGCAAGCTAATGAAGGGCCCGATCCACCCCAACGGGTATTGCAAAGGATTTGCACCCAAGTCTGCGTGAGCCTGCCATGTCGACACGAATTGATGAAATCAAAGAGATCGTAGCGCTCTCACCGAGCGATCCGTTCCCGCTTTACGGGCTAGCCATGGAGTACCGCAACAGCGGTGACTTCACCGAGGCCCAAGCCACCTTTGCTCGCTTGCAAGAGCGCTTTCCTGACTACGTGCCGCAGTACTTGATGCACGGTCAGCTTCTCGCCAGCGATGTGAAAGATCGCGCGGCAGCCAAGCGCGTGATTGAGGCGGGCATCGAGCGTGCGCAAGCGGCTCGCAACCATCACGCCTTGAGCGAGCTTCAGAGCCTGCTTGATCGGCTCGATGAGGACGATGACCAAGTCTGATCCCCCTGCGCGTTTTGTCTGCATCCACGGTCACTTCTATCAGCCGCCGCGCGAAAATCCATGGCTTGAGACCGTCGAGATCCAGCCCGGCGCAGCCCCTTTTCACGACTGGAACAGCCGCATCACGGCCGAGTGTTACGCCGCCAATGCGCAGGCGCGCATCTTGGATGAGCGCGGTCTTGTCGCGCGCATCCTGTGTACCTACGACCGCATCAGCTTCAACGTCGGTCCGACGCTGCTCACTTGGTTGCAGGTGCAAGCTCCGCGCGTCTATCAGGCGATCTTGGCGGCCGATGCAGCCAGCCAGCGGCACTTTTCCGGCCATGGCTCGGCGATGGCGCAGGTCTATAACCACGTGATCATGCCGCTGGCCTGCCGTCGCGACAAAGTCACGCAAGTGCGCTGGGGCGTGCGCGACTTTAAGTCGCGCTTTGGTCGCGCGCCCGAAGGCATGTGGCTGCCCGAGACCGCCGTCGATCTAGAGACGCTGGATGTACTAGCCGAACACGATATTCGCTTTACCGTGCTCGCGCCGCATCAAGCCAAGGTGAAAAGCGGCTCGCTCGATCCGACGCGACCGTATCGCGTGATGCTGCCTTCGGGTCGCTCAATCGCGGTGTTTTTTTATGACGGTCCGGTGTCGCGCGCCGTCGCATTTGAACACCTGCTGGGCAGCGGTGAGCGCTTCCTTTCCCGTCTGCTTTCTGCCTTCCCCAGCGACCCCGGAAATACAGAAGCGCAGCTTGTTCACATCGCCACCGATGGCGAGACGTATGGCCATCACCACAAGTTTGGCGAGATGGCCTTGGCCTATGTCTTGGATCGCCTAGAGCGTCCGGCCCAGCGCGGCGGCAAGACGCGCGCCGCCACATCGGATGCACCGCTTCTGTCGAACTACGGCGAGTTTCTCAGCCTGTATCCACCGCGCGAGACCATCGAGATCGTCGAGAACAGCGCGTGGAGCTGCGCACACGGTATCGAGCGCTGGCGTTCAGACTGCGGCTGCAACAGCGGCGGTCATCCCGGCTTTCATCAGCGCTGGCGTGGCCCGCTGCGCGCGGCGCTAGATGCCCTGCGCGATGCAGTGACTTCGCTCTATGTCGATCGCGCAGCGCCGCTCTTGCGCGATCCGTGGGCGGCTCGTGACGAATACATCGACGTCATCAACGATCGCAGCGAGCGCAGCCGCAGTCGCTTTCTGCGCCAGCACGCAAGCCGCAGCGTGTCGCCCAGCGAGCAGGTCATGATCTGGCACCTGCTTGAAATGCAGCGCCACAGCCAGCTTATGTACACCAGCTGTGGCTGGTTCTTCGACGACATCTCAGGCCCTGAGCCCACGCAGATCGTGCAGTACGCTGGCCGCGTGGTGCAGCTAGCCAGCGCGCTGGGCGGACACGATCTGGCCCGCGCGTTCACCGATCGCTTGGCGGACGTGCCCGGTAATACCAAAGAGGTCCCCGACGGGCGCGTGCTGTACGAGCGCTGCGTCGAAAAGACCGGCGTCGATCTCGATCACGCACAGATCGCGGCCAGCTATGTGATCGCGCAGATCCATCCTGGACTGGATGCTTCCGCCACCACGCAGTCGAGCTGTCTGCCCGTGCTCGAAGGCCCGTCATCACACCTTGCTTGTTATGAGATCACGCCGCGCATCAGCGATCGCTATCGTTCGGGTGGGCTGTGTCTGTTCCATGGTCGCTTGCGCGTCACATCGCTGATCACCACGGCCTCGCACGATCTGGACTACGCCGGGGTTCATTTAGGAGGTCTGCAGATCGCGATCGGAATTCGCCGTGCCGATGGCCAACCCGATCGACGGACAGACAACGAAGCCACAGACGCGCTGCCGCGCTTGCTGGATGCCGCCGATGTGCCCGCGATCTTGGAAGCGCTGCGCCGCGACTATGGTCCGCGTCTGTTCACATTGGCCGATCTGCCCATCGAAACGCAGCGAGCCGCGACGCAGTCCCTGCTGGCAACCTCACTGCAGCCGCTGCAGCAACACATGGCGCAGCTCTCGGCTCTGCATGCGCCGCTGTTCGATGGCGCCTTGCGCAGTCGGCTGGGCATCGACATTCCACCTGAGCTAGCTTCGGCCCGCGAGTACACGATGGTGTCCGAGCTGGCTCTTTCGCTCAAAGAGCCGCGGCTGCAGCGCCCGCACATCGATCGCTTGCTCGCGCAGGTGCAGGCCGAGCAGGCGCATGCCGATCTCGACCCAGCGCGCAGCAGCTTGCGCGCTTCGCTGATGTCCCGCGTGGCCCGCTGTGAAGCCGCAGCAGAAGATGCAAATCACTTGCAAGAGCTGCTGGCTGCCGTCGAGCTCGCGGCGCTGCCCGTGTTCTCGCTGAGCCTGTGGGACGCGCAGAACCTGGGCCTGCACCTGCGCGACACTGTGCTGCCCAGCCAGCGGGCTCGCGGCGCGACGGCTTGGCTCGCAGCGTTCTATCGCCTGGCCGAGCTATTGCGCATCGCGACCTGATCAAACATCGACTGGCTCTCGCTCGCATCACATCACTTCGAATCGTTTCGCGTCGCGTCGCGCCGCCTCGACGTCGGCCCACTACGGCGAAAAGCCCGACCAGGCGCGACGCAGCGTGGCCTCGGCCACCCAGCGCACGGTGTCCTTGTCGAGAGGCACGCTGCGCACGCGCATGCGCACCACGGCGCCGTCCGGCGGATGCACCAGCACATCAAGCTGCTTGGCTTCGGGCTGGCAGTCGACGAGGATCACCGTGTCGATGTAGCTGACGTCCGTGCCAGCGCGCCCCTTGACCGGCCGCAGCGCTGCGCTGGGCCAGTCGAAAAACGGCTCGCCCGCGGTCTTGCCCGCTTGCTTGCGCAGCGCGGTCTCGCCAATGCGCTGCACGTTGGCATAGTCGGCGCGCAGGACCTCCTCCAGCGCTCGCATGCAGGTCTTGGATGCTTCGCTCGATCGAGCATCGGGCGTCATGTTGGTCAGCATGATCTCAAGCTTGCGATCTCCGGCCTGTGATGACTCAGCCAGCGACGATACAGCGACGATCAGTACACAGACGATGGCATGCCGAGACATCAGCGACTCTCCTTGACTGCGGCCAGCTTCAGTGCGCCATGGAGCCACTTCGCAAGCGATTCGGCATCCAGGCTTGCCCCCTGCGTGCCTTCGATACGTTCGACATAGACAGGTGTTTGCTCAGGCGCGCGAAACACCAGCCGGCCGCCAAGACCTCCCGACGTGCGCTGCGGCTTCTTGCCGCGCGGCGCCAGCACCTGCAAGACCACGACCGTTTGGGCATCCTTCCACGGCTCGGGCCACGCAGGTGGAATCGATGGCAACGATGCAGCGAGCCAGGGCAACACGGCCGCCTTTTCAGCAGGGCTCGCCTCGGTCAGCAGCAGCGGATGGCTGCTCATCGTCAAGAGCTGCTTCTGCAGCGCCGTGATCACACGCGACTCCGATCCCAAGAGCTCGCCCTCATGAAGCACGATCACTCGATCGACGCGGCCTGTGGCCTCGTTCCCGATGGGATTGGACAGCGCACGATCCGCTGCAGCAGCCAGCACCGCGAGAAACGCAAGAAGAAAGACAGGAAGCCTTGGCATGCCGCCATCATATCGTGCCCGTGTCGACGCAGGTGCCAGCCTAGACAGCGCACAGCGCACAGCGCGAGCCTGCTTCTGCGTAGCTGCTCTCGCGAATTCGCCGTCAGGAATCGAGGGCTGAAGCCAGCTCTACGATGCGAGCTGTGCGCGGCCCATACCAGCAGGCAATCGAGCCGTCGATGCGCCGCGTCGGAATCCCTAGCTCGGCCTCCAAAGCAGCGCGCTCGGACTCGGTAAACGGATACGGCTCGGTCGGCAGCAGAAGTCGATCGGGGTGCAGCGCACGCAGCTCCGCCAACGAGAGCTTGGGATAGCGTCGCTCGGGGCCAGCCGACTGCTGCAAATCGGCAGCGGCATTCTGCGCCCCCAGCGTCGCCAAGACCGCGCTCATATAGGTATCCGGGCCAGCCACGATAAAGGGATCGCGCCAGACCAAGCTCAGCACGCGCACGGCTGTGCCGCGCTGCGCCGCCCAGCTTCGCGCTGCGCTCACCCCCTCGGTCAGTCGCGCCAGCATGCGCTCGATCTCGGCGATCTCGGCTCCGCACAGCACGCCCAGCGTCGCCGGAAGCTGTAGCGCTGCTTCGATGCTGCGGACATCAGTCACAAACGTCGGAATGCCCTCGGCAGCCAAGCGCTCGACGTCGCTGCGGCGATTTTCTTCCTTGTTGGCGACCACCAGATCCGGGTGCAGCGCCAACAGCGCTGACAGGTTCGGATCTTTCTGCCCACCGATCCGTGCCTTGCCCTGCAGGGCCGCCGCAGGCTCGATGCAATAGTCCGATACCGCGACGACGCGATCGCCACAGCCGAGTTCGAACAAGAGCTCGGTCTGACTGGGCACCAGCGAGACGATTCGCAAAGGAGGCGCCGCTACGCGCAGCACGCGTCCCAGCGCATCGGTCATCTCGCGGTACAAAATCGGTCGCATAGGGTTAGGCCGCAGAATATCAAACCTCGTCGCCACAGTGATTGTTTGTGCCGAGCGCTTGTGATACGAAACGAGCAACGTCTTTTATCCGCCCATGTCCGCACCCACCATCGCCAGAGAGCACATTGACCAGGATGCCCAAAAGGTCATCCGCCACTTGGTCCGCAACGGCTATCAGGCATATCTGGTGGGCGGCTGTGTCCGCGATCTTTTGCTGGCTCGCACGCCCAAAGATTTCGATGTCGCCACCGACGCGACTCCCGCCGAGATTCGCGACCTGTTCCGCAACTGTCGCATCATCGGTCGCCGCTTTCGCCTGGCCCACATCGTCTTTGGTCGCAAGATCATCGAGACCGCGACGTTTCGCGCCAATCCTCGCCCCGCCTCGCTCGATGGCACGACTGCGGGAAGCGGCAAAGCCGCAGCCGAGGATGAGGAAGCGGAATCAGACGCTGCAACGGATGGCAGTGGCAGTCGTGGCGTCGAGTCCGATGTCTACCTGTATCGCGACAATGTCTTTGGCACCGCGGAAGAAGACGCCCGGCGTCGCGACTTTACGATCAACGGCCTGTTCTATGACCTAGAGAGCGGACGCGTCATCGACTATGTCGGCGGGCTGGACGATCTGGCGCAGCAACATCTGCGCACCATCGGCGATCCCAACCTGCGCTTTCGCGAGGATCCGGTGCGCATGCTGCGCGCTGTGAAGTTCGCCGCTCGCCTCGGCTTTGACGTCGAAGACGAGACATATCGCGCGATGACCGCGCACCATGCCGAGATCCAAAAGAGCCCGGCCCCGCGCGTGCTCGAAGAGATCTATCGGCTGCTGCGCGGCGGTGCGGCCAGCGAGTCGATGGTGCTGCTGCGCGAAACCGGCCTCTTGCAGTTTCTGCTGCCCGAAGTATCGCAGCTTCTGCGCCTGCACCCGACGGCACTTGACCCCTATCTGGCCTTGCTCGATGAGCGGGTGCAGGTTGGCGATGTGCCCTCGAATGCCGCTCTGCTTTCGATCTTGTGCGCCCCGCCTTTGGCCGCCGCTTTCGATGACGCGACCGCTCCGCGCGATGTCCTGAGCTTCGTGGATGGAGTCATTACTCCGCTCTGCCTGCGCCTGCGCGTGGCTCGCCGCGACACCGAGCGCCTGCGTCAAACCCTGGTGGCGCAGCGCCGCATCGCCCAAGCCAGAAAGCGCGGCGGTCGCTTGCCCGCCGGGCTTCTGGGCCGCGACTATGGCAACGAAGCGCTGGGTCTGCATGCCCTGTTCTATCGCGCGATGCGCATGGCAGATGGCATCTCGTCCGAGATCTCGGCGCTGGAAGTACAAGCGTGGCCGCTGCCACAGCCGCTGTGGCTGGGCGATGATGACGTCGTGCCCGCGTCGCACGGCCGCCCCGCTTCCAGCGACAGCGGACGCAGCTATCGCAGCACGCAGCGCGCAAAAGGTAGAGACGGGCGCGGCCCAGCGGACGACGACGCCGATGACCCGCGCGAGGCAAGCCGAGAGGAAGAGAGCAGCGAGGCGGGGACGAGCCAGGAATCCAGCCATGCCGACGAAGACGCGGCCATCGCGGCGTATACGGCCGCCCTTCAGCGCAGCCAAGATTTCGACTTCGACGACGACGAATAAGCGACTACAGCTCAGCGAGAATCTGCTGCATCTCGTATGCGATGCCCAGTCGCAGTCGCGTGGCAATTTCCAGAGCCTCAAGCAAGGTGTTGCGGGCTGGCTGCACGCGACCGCGCTCGATGAGCAAGCGCGCCATCTGGTACAAGGCACCCGCTAGCTCAGCCTGATCGCCGACCTCGCGCAGCAGGGCCACGCTGCGCCGGAAACACTCCCAGGCTGGGTGCTGTCCTTCGATCGTCTCGTCGAACAGCGTCGCCGCATGGGCCTCGCCCATTGCCAAAAGGGCTCGCGCGATCTCGTGTCGCACGCCGCTCTTCTGCGCGTAGTCCAGCGCTTGCTGACTGCAGGAGAGCGCCTCTCTCTGCTGGTCGCGGCGTAAGTGGACATAGGCCAAGACGCGCTTGATCTCGGCGAGCAGCCGGCGTTCTGAGCTGCGCAGCGCAAGCTCGCGAGCGCGTCGCAGCAGCCCTTCTGCTTCTGGGACTTGGCCCAGTTCCAGGGCGACCTCGGCCAAGCGCACCTGCAGCGCCGCCGCAATCGGACTGCCAGCCCGACTTTCGACGCGAGCCAAGCCGGCTTCAAAGCGCTGACGCGCCGCCGCGACATCGCCGCGCAGAAGATCGACGCTGCCGAGAGCTTCCTGACAGGCTGCGAACAGCTCAGGATCCTCGTCGTGCTTACGCAGCGCCTCTTCATAACAGCTCAGCGCGGGATCGATCAGGCCGCGGTGGAGTTCGATGGAGCCAATGTGCAAGAGCGATGTCGCTTCCTTGCGACGATCGCCGAGCCGCCGTCGTAGCTCCAGCGCTCGCGCCGTGCGGTCGAGCGCGTCTTCGATGCGTCCCAAGAGCCACAGCACTTGCCCCAGATCGTCGAGCACGTCGGCAACGCCGCTCATCTCGTTGATCTCGCTGTAGTCACTGTGCGCGCGGTTCAGGTGATCGAGGGAGCGGGCCAGATCTCCCTTGTGGCGATGGATCTGCCCCAGCGCGTAGTACGCCGCCGCGCGATACTGACGCACAGCCAAGACATGCGACAAGCGCAGGAGCTTGCCATAGGCCGAAAGCGCTGCGTCGAGATCACCGCGGCGAACCAAGATCGCCCCCAGCTCGTGCCACATCGAGATACGCTGGCCAATATCGGCTTGCCCCAGACAGGCGATGGCCCGCAGCAACAGTCGCGTTGCACGGGCCAGCTGATCCTGCGCAGCCGCGCGACCTGCCAACTGGTGATAGAAATACGCGGCTCCTGAGCCATACGCCGCGCGCTCCAGGTGGCGCGCAACTGCTTCGACAATGTCGTCGCTGTCGCGCTCGCGATGCAGCATCAGCCAGTGCGCAAGCAAGCGATGATAGCGCCGCTTGCGCGACGGGCTGAGCCGCTCGTAACACAGGTCGCGCCATGGACCGTATGCGAAGCGATAGCCATGCTCGCCGTGCAGACGACTGTCGCCCATGGGCGCGATCAAGCCGAGCGCGACCAACTGTTCTAACGTCGCTAGCAGCGCGACGCGATCATCGCTGTCGTCCATGTCTGCGAGCGAAGCGCGGCCTTCTGCTTCGCTCTCCCACAGCTCGCCACTCAGCCCGAATGCGGGGTCCGGCTCGGCTGAGCTGGGCAGCAACGGATCCTCGCTCTCGTCTTCTTTGGTCTCGCGATCGCCATCGCCCAGCGCAATGCCCGCCCGATCACAGCGCTGCAACATCAGCAGCGCATCCAAATAAAAATGTTCTCCACAGGAAGCGGCTCGTTCGAGGGCGCGCTGAGCGACGGGAACCAGCACTGCCAAGCGAGCGGCAACCAAGGCACGCAGGTCCAGGCTGGCTGGCTGCGACTGGTCCAGCTCATCCAAGCGGGCCAGATCCAGCTGCGGCACAAGCGGCACGCCGCCGGTCGGCTCGTCATCGCCGATCTCAGGAGCCTGTACCGGGGACCACGTGAGGATCTCGGTCTCGACCAGTGAGCGAAGCAGCTCTGCGAGCACGCGCGGTGAACCTTCGCTCTTTTCGATCAAGCGCAGCGCCGACTGCGGCAGGGTCGCGACTTCACAGCCCACAGACATGCAGAACAGCTCGACGGCCTCATCGCCGCTCAGCGGCCCCAGCTCGATCTGCGTCAAGCCATGAGCACTGGCCACGCAGTCGGGGTTCTTGTCGACAAACTCGGGCCGTGCGAACACGCCGACAAAGACCGGCAGCTCGGCCAAGCTCTCGGTCAGATAGCGCAACAAGCTCATGGTCTCTTCGGTTGCGTGTTCCAGCTCATCGAACAGCAAGACCAGCGGCGCACGAGCGGCATCCGCGCTCAGGAATCGCTTGAGCCCTGCATAGCTACGCGACTCGCTGCGATGACTCCGCTCCGTGTCGGTGGAAGAGCCACTTTCGGCCGGCGAGAGCCCCAGGAATTCAGCCAGGCTCAACGACACTTCCGTGGCGCGAACCGGCGGCAACAGCGAGCGACAGGTGCGCTGCACTTTTTCTCGCGCGCTCTGCACTGCGTCGCCGGATGCAATGCCGCAGCGCGTACGCACCTGCTCACGAAAGGCGGAAAGCGGCAGCGCGGCTTCGCTGGGTGGCTCTCCTCCCAAAAGCGTACCGACGAGCACACGGTCACTAGGCAGCCCCAGATGATCCGTACACAGGCGCGCAACCTCGCGCAGAAGGCGCGTCTTTCCATGGCCTGCGGGAGCCGACACCAAGGCACAGCGCAGCCGCTGCTCACGCACGCTCTTTTCGATCAAACCGATGATCTGCGTCAGCTCCTGCGCTCGGCCACAAAAGGGCAGCTCGGAGGCCGACAGCACTGCGCTGGGCTGCGCTGGAAGCAGCAGATCACCGTCGGCGATGCGGTCGCCGGGTTCATCTGCGGTGAGCATGTCCAGATCGACCTTAAGGACATGCGCCGTGCGGCAGCTCTCGCAGATCTCGACTCCGTCGGCAACGGGAGCGTGACAACTCAAGCAGCGCGCGGTCATAGCGGACCCCTTCACCGCTTGCAGCGGCATTTTGGCAGCCATATCGCCGACTTATCGCAGCTATGCTGGCGGTGCAAGCCAGGTCTTGTCCACAGGTGGCGCGGCCCGCTATTTCTCGGTCAGTGCCTCGATACCATCCCAGTCAACCGGCGCACCGTGCTGGACGAAGTGCGCGCAGCGGGCCGCGTAGTACGCGGCGGGATGATCGTCCGGGTTCAGGCTCACGATCTCTGCAAAGATCTTCTCAGCCTCGGTGAATCGCCCTTGTTGAAACCGCTGCAGGCCCGTCGCGAACTGACTTCGGCTCTCTTGCTTTAGGCGCAGTGTATCGGCCGAGTGAGCCGCCGAGTCCTGGGTTGATTCCGCCTCGGGAAACGATGTCCCCGACGGAAACGAGCTCATCGAAGGCCGCGCGCTCGTGCGACTGTCGCTAGCTGCCACGGCTTCTTCATCGAAGACCTCATACAGCTCGACTGCGGCGGTCTTGCCCTTGGCTCGAACCTTGCCAATCAAGCGAATGTGCAGCGGATGCTTCTCGGCAAAATCCGACTTCTCGATCGCATCGGCGCTGGCCAAGATCGTCACGCCATAGCGCTTGGTCAGGCTCTCTAGCCGCGCTGCGGTGTTGACTGCGTCGGCGATCACCGTGCCGTCCATGCGCTCGGGCTCACCGACCGTGCCCAGCATCAGCGTGCCGGTGTGAATGCCGATGCCGATCCGAATGGGGTCTTGCCCAGCCGACACGCGCGATGAATTGAAACGTCGCAGCGTCTGCCGCATGGCGCAGGCGGCGCGCAGAGCGTCTGCTGGATGTTCGGGAAATAGGGCCATAATTCCGTCGCCCAGGTACTTGTCGATAAAGCCCTTGTGGGCGCGAATCAAAGGTCCTAAGTGGCGCAGCAGGCGGTTTATGAATGTGAAGTTTTCTTCCGGCGACATCTGCTCGGACAGCGAGGTAAAGCCGCGCACGTCGGCGAACAAGACGGTCATCGTGCGCTGAATCTGATCGCCCAGCTCAACCGTCGTAATGTCGCGCTTGCCCAGCAAATGCAGGAAGGCTTGCGGCACAAAGCGGTAATACGCGCGACTCAAGCGCTCTAGCGCTTGCGCTTGCAGTTCGATGGTGGCGTAGGCCCGCGCGCTCTTGCGGGCCAGGATCAACGCATCGGCCACGATCAAAAGCAGCACGGCAAACGGGGTCACCGGCACGATCGAAAGCGGCTGCAGCGTAACGCGCAAGATGTCGTACGAGACGCCCATTGCCAGCGACACGAAGCCAAACGCAAACAGGCGCGCATCACTGAGCCGCTTTTGCACAACGCGCACCGTCACATAGATGCCGTACAGCACCATGCCCAGCGTGAACACCTGCATGCCCAGGAGTGCCCGCGTGTAGATCTCGGACGGCGTCAGAAGCACCACCAAGCCAAACGTGGCGAATACCGCGTTGGCCACGCCTCGCACGCGCGTGTCGAGCTGACCGGGATACAGATGAAAAAAAAAGTGAACGAAAGCCGGCGGAATGCACGCGAGCGCCAGATATTCGAGCTTGCGCATCCAGTCGTACGGCACCTGCGGAAAGAGCAGGGTCAGCAAGAGCTCACCCTGCATCGCGAGCCATATCGCAAGGCCGATGCAGAACAGGCCCAGACCCAGCGGTGCTCCCTCTTGCCGACGAAGCAGATATAGAAGGATCTGAAACACGCCAATCGTGAAGCACGTGGCGGCCAGAGCCCCCTCGCGCAAAAGGGACAGCTCACGCTGCCTTTGGATCTGCGCGGCCGTCCCAAACCAGATGCCGGCGCGCGGCCCCCCGCGAAAGAAGCCAAAGTTTGCGAAGTGAACGGTCAGTTCGATCTGTGACTGCGCCGTGTCGAAGTACGCGGCCTGCGTCATCCCATGCTGTTGGTAGCCCATGGGGCTGGTGGCGAGCTGTCCGCTCTCGGTTAGCTTGCGCTCGTCGAGCCACAGCGCCGAGGCCGCATTCACCAACTTCAGCTTGACGCCATACGATCCCGCCTGCGGCAAGAGCACGCGTAGACGAAACGTGGCATAGCCGCTGGCTGGAAGCGGCTTTCCGTCGACGATCATGTCATTCCAGATATGCGGAAACGGATAGATGCCGGTCGCCGCGGGCGCCTTGCTGGTCGCGCTGTCCTTAAGCTCTGACGGCGGCAGCAGCTTCTGCCAGTACCACAGCCAGTCGCCATCCAAGCGCACCATGCCGTCGCGAGCAAAGTCCCAGCTGCGTAGATCCATCACACCATGCTGCGCACGCGGTGGAGCAGAGGCCCTGCCACAGCCCAGCCACGCGAAAAGACAGAGCAGCAAACAGCAAGCTGCGATGCGACGCATGTCAGACACGTCATCGTATCACGCTCGCCCCGCTTCTCGTCGAGTCCGCCCTGGTCCGCAGGTCTGCGTGTGGTCGCCGTGCCGCAAACAGCAGCCGGCTGATATGGTGCCTACATGAGCTGCATCTTGGTGGTAGATGACGATGGCCACATCCGCGAGGTGATGCGCTTCACTCTGCAGCAAGCCGGACACCACGTCGTCGAGGCCCGCGACGGAGCCCAGGCTTGGCAGCGCTTTTCCGAGGGCGGCATCGACCTGTGCATACTCGACATCGTCATGCCCGAAGCCGATGGCTTGGACGTGTGCCGACGTATTCGCGCCACAAGCCGTGTGCCGATCATCTTTGTATCGAGCCGCGATGAAGAGCTGGATCGCGTGCTGGGCCTTGAGCTAGGCGCCGATGACTATCTGGTGAAGCCGTTCAGCCCGCGCGAGCTTGCGGCACGCGTCAAAGCCGTGCTGCGCCGCCTGCAGCCCGAGGCCTTGCCCACGACGGGCGATGGCGGAAAGTCCGAGATTCGTCGACGCGGTCCGCTAGAGATGGATCACAGTCGCCACCGCTGCCTCTGGGATGGTCAAGAAGTGATCCTGACCGTCACTGAATTCGCGCTCTTGGGCACGCTGATGGGGACATCGGGTCGCGTGTATTCGCGAAATGAGCTCGTCGATCGCGCCTATGGCCAAGGCCACGTCATCACCGAGCGCACCGTCGACAGCCACATCCGCCGCATCCGCCACAAGCTGTCGGCCCTGGGGGCCGATCCCATCGAGACCGTCTATGGCCTGGGCTATCGCCTGCGCGAGGATCTATGAGCCCACCGCCTGCCAGCGCTGCCACGGCACTCCCGATCTCGACATCAAGCGGACCGCGTGATGGCTCACCGAGCAGCGGCATCCAGCGTCCGCGCGGTGGTGTGCGCATTGGTGTGCTGCTGCTTGGTGCGAATGCGTTTGTCTTGATGGTGCCGCTGTTCGCGATCTTGGCGCTGCGTCTTTACGACAACTATCTGTTGCGTCAGACCGAAAGACAGCTGATCGCGCAGTCGGTGGCGATGGCCGAGATCTTTCGCGAGCTCTGGCTGAACGAGAGCCTGCCGCACAGCTTGCCTGGCACAGAAGCGACGGTGTCCCCCGACTTTCGTCCGCCAGGCAAGAGCGATGCCGCCTTCATCCCCATCGAGCCGGTGTCCAGCCTGCGCCATGGCGTCTTGCCGCCGCAGCCCGATGCGCTGCCAATCGCCGAGCCGCGCGACACACCCGAGACGCGCGCCGGTCAGCGCATGAACGCCATGCTGCGCCGCATGCAGGTATATGCCTTGTCGGCGGTGCGCATCCTCGACGGGCAAGGCTGTGTCGTGGCAACCACCCGTGGTGAAGACGGCCTGTGCTTGACGTCACTGCCTGAGGTGCAGAGCGCGCTTTCGGGCCGCTACACCGCCGTCGTGCGCGAGCGCATCAGTGATGAGCCGCTGCCACCGATCTCAGAAGTGCGCAGCCGCGGATCGACCCGCGTGTTCACCGCGCTTCCGGTTTTTTCCGACGGAAAAGTCATCGCCGTGGTGCGGGCATCGCGCACCAACTTGGATGCTCGCACATCGCTTTGGCACAACCGCCGAGGCCTTCTGTTCGGCATCGTGGTCACCGCGCTTTCAGCGGTCTTGGTCAGCTTCCTGTTTGCAGCGCTGATCGCGCGTCCGCTGCGCGCCATCACCAAGTCGGCCCAGCAGATCGCCGAAGGTCAGTCGGTGCCGCCGCTGCCCGTGCTGCCCTGGCTGCCCATCCCAACCGAGATCCGCACGCTGGGGGCAGCGCTGGAAGTGATGACCCAGCGCCTGCGCCAGCGCGCCGATTACATCGCCGAGCTTGCGCAGAACGTCAGCCATGAGCTGAAGACGCCGATCACCGGCATCCGCGGCGCCGCAGAGCTTCTGCGCGATCAGTGGCAGAGCATGAGCGACGAGCAGCGCCATCGCTTCGCCAGCAACATCGATCACGATGCCGAGCGTATGCAGCGCTTGGTCAGTCGGCTCTTGCACTTGGCGCAGATCGAAAACGCCCCCGATCCGACAGAGCGCGTGGCCGTTTCTGAGTTCTTCACGGCGCTGGCCTCTCGCTATCCAGGGGTTACGCTTTCGCTGGATGCGCCGCCTGCGCATGTCGTGATCAGCTCGGATCATCTGCGCTCGGCCGTCAGCAACTTGCTCGACAACGCGCTGCGCCATGGCGCCGGCAAGCCGATCCTGCTGCGCGTCAGCAGCAAAGACGGTCGCCTGCGCATCGACGTATCGGATCAAGGCAGCGGCATCAGCCCGGCCAATCAAGGGCGCCTGTTCCAGCGCTTCTTCACCACCGCCCGCGACGACGGCGGCACCGGCTTGGGCTTGGCCATCGTCCGCGCCGTCGCCGAACGCCAAGGCGGCCGCGTCGACTTCACCACCAGCCCAAGCGGCACCACGTTCACCTTGGTGGTCTGAATCGAACCGGGCACCGCAGCCGGACTGCCTGACGAAATTTTCACTATAAATCAATCCTTTTTGCAGATTTATCAATCAATATAAAATTATTGGTCTTTTATTCTGTCCCAATCAATCAGGACGGCCAGTATGCTCGGCGCATGGAACAGCCAGAGCTCGCGGGCGGCGTTGTGCATGATCTGCCCGATGATATGCGCGACGCGCTTTGCGCGGATGCCGACGCCAGGGCCGCCTGGCAAGACATCACGGAGCTCGCGCGCAACGAATGGATTTGCTGGGTGACGATCGTGAAGACGGCCGCGACCCGACGGAAGCACATCGAGCGAATGGTCGATGAGCTACGCACCGGCAAGCGCCGCCCGTGCTGCTGGCCCGGTTGTCCACATCGCCGGCCCGCGGCAAAGAAGTGGTTCTGACGCAGGAACGAAGACAGCGGCCCAAAGGCGAGCGTGTCAGAACCGGCCGCGGGCGCGCGTGCGTTCATCGTCCGCTTGCTTTGCGAAGTGGGCCCGGTCGAAGCTGCGCGAGACGCATGACGATGAGCAAGACGCTGCGCAATCAACTTCAGGAACTGCTGCGGACCGACAGCGAATTCCAGGCCTTCTTTGCCGACCACTTTCCCGAGGTAGCGCGGAGCTTCGACGGTCTCGATCGCATCGCCAAAGAAAACCTCGCGCTGGCCGCGATTCCAGCGCAGCGGCTGCAAGACAAGCTGCGGCTGGCCCAGGAATACAGCCTGGCGCTCTCGGCTCCGTCGACGTATGGCGGGCTTCTGGGGGCGGCGCTGCGGCTGGATCGCAGCACGCAGTGGGCGGACATCGTCGATACGCGCGACAAGACAGAGTGCATCCTGTTCCTTTTGCACGGTCAGCGCGAGCGCGCCGGCCTGCCGTTTTTCGTCGATCGCATCTGCCGACACCTGGCCCCCGAGCAGGGCGAGCGCTGTCGCATCGTGCGCGTGCCCTTTCTGGTCGACGCGGTGGGGGCGCGCACCGGGGCCGACTGGGCGCTGCGCCTGCACAGTGAGCTTGCGCAGAGCGTGGGTCTGCGCGGGAATCGCAACACGCGCGAGCTTTTGGGCCTGGCGACGGCGCGGCAGCCGTTCTTTGTGCTGCTTGGGCGCCAGCCGCTGCCGCCGCTCGATGAGGCCGAGGCCGATGGACTGCGCGAGTTCTTGATCGACGAGCTGCCGACGCTGGTGCGCGGCCTTTCGTATCTGCGCTTTCTTCTGGTACATGACTACGAAAAGCCGAAAGCCAGCCAGATCGAGCGCATGCATGCCTGGGCAGAACAAGGCGCGCAAGCCGGCGACCATCGCGTGCGCAAGCTCGACGAGGCGGTGCTGCCGACGTGGGAGCACGCGCGCAAGTATCTGCAGGATCACACGCGGCTTTCGACGACGCGCATCGACGCGCTGAAGCCGGACTACGACACGCTGCGCAGCAAAAAAAGTGCGCGCTACGACGATCTCGCGGCGCTGCTCGATCGCAAGGTGAATGGCTGATGGATGCAAACGAACCTGATTCGCTCGTCGAGATCGATGAGCACGATCTGTACGGTCGTGAAGGCCAGCGCTATCTGGCCGAGCCCGAGCTTGTCGCTGCTGCCAACGCTGCGCTGTATCTAGAGATGCCGCTGCTTCTGACCGGCGAGCCAGGCTGCGGCAAGACGCACTTTGCCTGGGCTGCCGCTTGGGGCCTGCATCGCACGCAGGTGCCCGACGCGACGTATCAGCTTGAGCACGCGCCGCAGCCGCTGGTGTGCCAGGTGCGCAGCGACAGCCGGGCCCGCGATCTTTTGTATTCCTACGACGCGGTGCGCCGCTTCGGCGATGCCCAGCACGGCGGCGATGCGGGCAAGATCCGCGCCGCAGACGCTCGTCAGTACATCGAGCTTGGCGGTCTGGGTCGCGCGCTGATGGACACCACGCGAAAGGTCGTGCTGATTGACGAGATCGACAAAGCGCCGCGCGATCTGCCGAACGATCTTTTGCATGAGCTGGATGTCGGCGACTTCGAAATCCCCGAGATTCCTTCGTCGCTGCCCGACGATGTCATGCGTCACCTGCCAGCGACGGTCGAGAGCCACGGCATCGCCCTTGTGCGGCAGCTGCGGCGACCTGTGATCCGCGATGCCCATCCGCTGCGACGCATGCCCAAGCCGCTGGTCATCATCACGAGCAACGTTGAACGGCAGCTTCCCGATGCGTTTCTGAGGCGCTGCGTGTTCTTTCACATCGAGTTTCCCGATCGCACGCGCTTGACCGCGATCCTGCTCGATCACCTGCGCGGATCCGTTACGCGCCTGAACCGCAGCGGCGGATCCGCGACGGGAAATGAGCTGCGCATCGCGGCGCAGCGCTTTCTGCAGACCGCTGCGCCGCAGCTTGGCAAAGCGAGTGCGCAGGCCATCGCACAGCGCTCGACCCCTGCCAGCGAGCCCGAGAGCTCGCGCGCCTTTGTCGAAGCGCTGCTCGATCTGTTCCTGCGCCTGCGTGAGCTGGCCCTGACCAAGCGCCCAGCGACGGCTGAGCTGATCGCCTGGGGCAAGGCCCTGCTCGCCGGGCAGGCCGCGCCAGCCCACGCGCTTGCGGTAATTCGTGCCGCGCAAGCGCTGGCGGATGTCAAGGCTCCCCCCGATGGCGCGACGCTGTTTTCGGCGCTGCCGCAGGTCGGCTGTCTGATCAAGCTGCGCGAAGACTGGGAACGCCTGCGACCGCGTGCGCCCTCGTCACCGCTTTTGCCGGGCTAAGCCGCCGAGTCACCCGTGCCTGCGCCGTCGGCCACGCCGTATTTCGATCTCGATCGCTTCCTGCAGCTTGCGCGGCAGGTGGTCGCGGTCGGCGTACGCGAAGAAGAGCGCGCCTATCGCTTGGCCAGCCGCAAAGGGCCGATCTCGACGGTGGTGTTGCGGGCGCAGCTGGCGGCGCTGCTGGCCAAGAATGCCGAGCACTCTCGCCAGATCGGCGCGCTGTTTGACGAGTGCCTGTCGAGCGAAGCGCCGCCCGATCCCGATGCCCGATCGCGTGCGTCGCTGCGCAAGACACTGCGCCGACACTGGGCCCAGCTTCGACCCGCGACGCGAACGGTGCTTGTGCTGGCGCTGGTGCTGGGGATGATCGGCGGCGTTTCGCTTCGCCTGTGGCCGCACACGCCGCTTGATCCCTGCGTCCGCGATCCCGCCGCGTGCAACGAAGATCCGCACCCGACTTCGTCGCTGATCAGGCCCCAAGACCCAAGTGTGCGCATCGTTGAAGACGAGCCCGCGCGGGTCGACACGCAGCAGCGCAGCGAGCCCGCGGAAGTGCCGGTGCGATCGTGGCTTGCCCTGTGCGCGCTGTCTGCGCTGCTGATCGGGCTGGGCGGGCGCTGGCTGATCGTGCCGGGTCGCTTGCGTCGCCTGCAGCTACAGACGCAGCGGCAGGCAGAAGCCGCGCTGTCCCGCGAAGCCCGCGAGCGCGGCGAGGTGCTGCGGCCGAGCTATCGCGTCGATCCAACCCTGCCGGTGCCGCGCAGCGTCGCCGAGGACTGCGCCACGCTGCTCGGTCGCCTGCGCGATGAAGGCCGCGGCAGCGATCTAGATGTGCTGCGCACGCTGTTTGCGACCGTGCGCGCGGGCGGTCGCTTCACCGCCGTCCATACGCCGCGCAGCGTCGGTGGCGAGCTGCTCGTATTCATCGATGACGAAGGCCGCGATCACCCGTGGCTGTCCTCGTACTTTGCGCTGATCCAACACTGGCAGCGGCAAGGCGTGCGCCTGTCCGTGTACACGTATCCTGAAGAGTTCCCGCACTTCCTCGATCCACACCCGCGTAGCGGGCCGCACAGCCATGCGCTGGCGGATGTGGTGCGACAGCACGCCGGCAGCGTGCTGCTGATCCTGTCGCGCCGCCTGAGTCCCGACGGCTTCTGCGGCGAGCACGCCTGGACGCACGAGCTTGCGCAGCTTGGCAAGTGCGCATGGATCGATGCGGATCCACGCTCGGCTGCGGACTTGGCAAAGGCGCGCACCGATCAGATCACGCGCCTGCAGCAGCTTGGCGTGCCTCGCTATCCGCTGACGCCCCAGGGCCTGCTGTCGATGGTGCGCCACCTGACGAACAAGGACGAGACGCCACCGCAGCCCGAGCTTGCCTGGACCCGCCTGTCGCGCCTGTCGAGCCCCGCCGAGCAGCGCGCGTTGCGCCTGTGGGCGACGGCCGCAGCCTTGGTTCCCGATGCCAGCTGGGATCAAGTCCGCGCACTGCAACGCGCACTGCCCGAGATTCACGATGTGCTGCCTGCCCCCGACACGCGCGCTCTGTTTCGGCTGCTCGAATGGGTGGGGCGCGAGAGCGGCGAGAATCCCGAGTCGGGTGTCACGCACCTGCACTTGTCGCAGCGCTTGCAGGACCGCTTGGTGGCCGAGTCTCGACGAGAGTTTGGCCCGCCCGACCAAGTGGGCAGCTTTGAACATCGCGTGCATCGCATCCTGTTGGGTCAGCTTGGCGATGCACCGCGCGCCCCCGAACAGCAGCAGGGCCGCGGCCGGCTGATCTGGGAACTCAAGGTCGCGACGCATCAAGCGCTGCTATACCCCGGCCGAGCGCTGGAGCTGCTGAGCCGCTTCGCAGGGACGGGCGTGGCGCCGCTTCTGGCTGCCTACCTGCGCAACGAGCAAGCGCGACAGCGGCACAGCGCGGTGTTCGCTGGCGCGACGTGGTCCAACTTCGGCAGCATCGTGTCGCAGGCGGGCCGCGTGGCGCCGCGCGATCTGCTGCTGGGCGCAAGGCGGACCTGGGGCATGGCCAGTCTGTGCGCCCTTCTGTGCGTATCCCTGGCGTCGCTTCTGGTGTACGCGCCACTTCCCACCCTGCGCGCCTGGCTGCGCCCCAACGTCACGCACACCGTCGAGGTCGAGATCCCTGCAGAGAGCCATGTTGAGCGGGTCGAGACCAAGCCTACGCCGGTAAAGCCCAACGCGTATTTTGGCCCTCCGCCGCCAGAAAAGCCGCCGAAGCTACCCGCCACGCCACAGCGCCCCGCACTGGTGTGGATTCCTCCAGGAAGCTTCACGATGGGCAGCCCTGAGAGCGAAGAGG
>CAZKOY010000055.1:17096-31303 GCA_964554495.1 uncultured Myxococcales bacterium | reverse complement strand
AAGCCACGCTGCTCGCCAAGGGCATCAGCGAAGCCATGAACTGCACCGCGTTCGGTCTGATCTGCGCCGTTCCCGCGCTGCTGTGGTTCGCCGTTCTGAACGGCTGGACGCAGCACACGCTGGACGACATGAACGAGCTATCGGTCCAGGTTGTGAACCTGGTGGTCGGCCACAAGTCGGCGATGAAGTCGGCCCAGGGCGGCGGCCAGTCGTAGCGCCTTCGTCGCAGCGAGACTCCGTCGCAGCAGCTTGACTTTGGCTCTGGCCGTTGCGACGAGTCGTTGATGCGATGCAAACGCTTGTACCAAGGAGATAACGATGGGTGGTGCAGCACCTACGCCCAGTGGCAAAGGCGGAAAAAAACCGCTCGATGCCGCCATCAACCTGGTCCCGTTCATCGACCTGTTGTCGTGCTGTATCTCATTCCTGCTGATCACGGCCGTGTGGACGCAGCTTGCGCGCATGGACGTGACCCAGAAGAGCAAGGCTCCCTCAGGGGCGGTGGATGAACCGCCGACTCCGACGGTGAACCTGACCTTGTTCATCAACAAGGACGGGTACATCTTCTCGAAGTCCACGGGCGAGTCGACGCCGATCGAGATGCAGGGTGAAGAGTACAACTACACCAAGCTTGCGGAGATCATGACGCAGGCCAAGAAGGACCACGCGGACAAGAACGACATCACCATCAAGTCCGACGACGCAGTGATCTACAACAAGGTCATTCGCACCATGGACGTGGTGATCTCGGCGGGCTTCCCGACGGTCTCACTTTCGGACAAGGGTCAATAGGAGGCTACGCAGATGTCCACCAGTGCGCTCTCGCGACCTGGGCTGATCAAGCCCCCGGGGCCCCGCCTCCGAAAGCACATCCCGCTGAAGTTCATTTCGAAGCACGGCGCGGGTGGCAGGAAGTCGTCGTACGCCGAACTGAACCTGACTTCGATGGTCGACATGCTCACCATCCTCGTCGTGTTCTTGCTTCAGACCTTCTCGGCATCCGGCGAGCTTCTGACCGTCTCGAAAAACATCACCCTGCCTGAAGCGGTCAACTACAAGGACCTTGAGCAGGCACCAATCATCGCGGTCTCGCGTGATTCGGTGACGCTGAACGGCGATCCCAAAGCCGACTCGCAAGAGCTTTCGCGCGAGAACACGGTCGACTGGAAGATCCCGCAGCTTCACGATGACCTCGTCGTGCTGAAGAACAACTTCAAGCTCCTCCATCCCAACCCGGAAGACTGGAAGGGCTTGGTGATTGTGCAGGCCGATAAGAACATCGACTTCAAGGTCATCAAGAAGGTGATGTACACCTGCGCCGTCGCTGGCTACAACAACGTCAACTTCGCCGTGCAGAGCCGCGGCAAAGGTGGCGGCTAAGTTCCGCGAACTTCCCTTCTCCTCTTTCTTTCCCCTCTACAACTTCATAGAATCAAACAAATGGACGGTTTGCTCGACGGGAAGCGTCGATCAGCTCGACGGAAGCATGGGCTGATTGGTCTTCTCGTCGCGTTGCCGTCGCCGACACCATGAGTGGGGCCGCGTGCCCCAGGAGTTAGCCATGGCGAAACCGCAAGGCAGTCTGTGGGTACGTTCGATGTCGCTCGGTCGATCCTTGGGCTTGGCGCTGGCCGTTGGATCGCTGGTCTCTGTCGCGGGTTGCATGGACGATCCGCAGGATGTGAAGACCTGGGTCAAGAAGCTCGAAGATGTGCGCGAGCAGAAAGAGGCGCTGCGCAACATCGAGCGACTGGCGACCGCCAAAGAGCGCCCCGCAAACATCGACGATGCGGTGGGTCCGGTTTCGGCACTGTTTAAGAAGTCGAAAGATCCGCAGCACCTAAAGACGCTGACCAAGATTCGATCCGTCAAGGCCGTCGACCTGTTTATCGAACAGCTCGACTACTCGGATGAGAGCTATGAGAACGCGTCGGTCGCAGCGACGGGCCTGCTAGAGCTGGCCATGCTGGACGACAAGGGGCGCGAAGCAGCGAAGAAGGCGGTCCCGGATCTGGTCAAGGCCCTGGACAAGAAGCTGCCGATCAAGACGCGCGCCAACGTCGTCAAGGTTGAGGCCATGAAGGCGCTGACGGCGATCAAGGATCCTGCGGCGGTCCCGGCGCTGATGAAAGTCGTCGAGGTCTCGGCGGACGAGCAAGACTTCTTCCTAAACCGCGAGGCCGCCAAGCACTTGGGCGAGTTCGCGGATGCACGCTCGGCGGGGACGCTGGTGCGTGGCCTGTTCATGACCGGTCGTGGCGGCGACATCTTTGTTCCCTGTCGTTATGCGCTCGCCCGCATTGGCGAGGGGGCCGTCGACAAAGTCGTCGAAGCCATGCAACGCAAGAACGCGCAGATCGAAGAGGACGCCAAGAAGTACGAGTTCCTTCCCGGCTTGGTCGTGCAGAAGATGGCGATCATCCTCGGCGACTTGCGCAGCAAGAAGGCGCTGCCGGCACTGATTAAGGAACTGGACAAAAAAGACGACGGCATGGCGCCTGACTGCGTGAACGGAAACAAGCAGTGCGTGTCGGGGCATCAGTCGATTCTGCTGGCGATTGGTATGACCGACGTCGAAAAGACATCGGCCAAGACCTTGATCGGCATCGTGAACGATGCCAAGCGCCATCCCAAGCTGCGCTCCGCGGCGGCAGAGGCTCTGAATCTGATGAACGGAACTGATGGCGCTGCAGCGATCTTGGCCGCAGCCAAGACGCAGTTCTTGAAGCCACCGAAGGAAAAAGACGACCTGCCCGAGCTGGATCAAGAAAAGGCAGGTCTGGCGGCGGGTGCCATCACTCAGTTCGGTCGTTTGGTCGACAAAGACGAGACGGCGGCCGTCGACGGTGTGCTCAAGGCACTCAACCTGCCGAAGGAGCTTCTGGAAGCGGATATCGGCATCGCATTCCAGAACGCGATGGCTCGCGTTGAGCTAGCCCGCGACTGCAAGAAAGACGCGGCCTGCTACGGCAAGGCGCTCGACGAGATGGTCAAAGAGATGGACTCGCTGGAAGCATCGAAGAGCGGCAAAGATGACCGCGAAAAGATGCTGCTCGATATCCGTAAGGCTCGCTCAGCGGCCAAGGCCGAGAAGGCAGCCTTCATGCTCGGGCGCATGGGACGGGATGCGCTGCCCTTCCTTAGCAAGCACATCGCGTACAAGGACTCGGCCGCGCGCATCGGCATCATGTTGGCGCTGAGCCGCATCGCGACCAAGAGCGATGCCGAGATCCTCAAGGCCATCCAAGCGCAGATCGACATCGATAAGACCAAAGACAAAGCCTCGCAGGGCCTGGCCGACGAGATGCGCATCACCCACGCCATCATCGCCAATCGCTAGCTTGCGGCGAGCGCGCCGCTTTCTCGCTCGGCGTTTCGAGCGCTTCCGCTGATTCCTCCCGCCTCTTCGTTTCTTCGCGTCCTTTCTTCGCGTGCTTGTTCTCGTACGTCCTGCCTGTTATACGGGCGCGGTGAATCACGACTTTGTAGTCTCGGACGTCGAAGCAGGACAGACGCTGGCCGCCGTGCTGCGTACGCGCTTGGGTCTGTCTTGGAATGCGGCCCGCGCGCTGTGTGAGCGGGGCAAGGTGTCGTTGGCAAACCGCTTGGTGCTGGATGGCGCCGTTCGTCTGCGTCCCGGTGCCGAGATCCATGTGCGACCGCAGGCACCGCGCCCGCTGAGCGAACGCGCAACGCAGGCGCTCGCCGCGATTGTCTATGAAGACTCGCAGGTGGTGGTGATTGACAAGCCGGCCGGGCTGCAGAGCGTGCCGTATGAGCGCGATGGCAGTCCGACGGCCATGGACCTGATTCGCGAGGCCTGGCGTAGCCGGCCACGAGCCGGTCGCTCAGCCACCGAGATTCCGCTGCACATCGTCCATCGCATCGACAAAGAGACCTCGGGGCTGCTCTTGTTCGCCAAGACCAAGAGAGCCTTGCGTGAGCTACAGCTACGCTGGCGAGCGCACGATATCGAGCGGCGCTATCTGTGCGTGGTGCACGGACGCTTGCTCGATCGCACCATCGAGTCGTACCTGATCGACGACCGTGGCGATGGCCTGCGCGGCTCGCTGCGACCGCGACGGCGTGATGATGGCGCGCCTTTGCCGCTGCCTCCGGGCGTGGGTAAGCGCGCGGTCACGCATGTGCAAGCGCTGGAGTTCATCGGTCGCGTGGCGACGTACTGCGCGATCACCATCGAGACCGGAAAGACGCATCAGATTCGCATTCATCTGTCTGAGTCAGGTCATCCGATCGTTGGCGAGCCTGTCTATATCCGCGACTATCTGCGAGCCGGGCTTGAGCCGCTGCCCGCCTCGCGGCTTCTGCTGCACGCCGAGCGCCTAGGCTTCGCGCATCCGACAACTGGCGAGATCATCCGCCTAGAGCGTCCGCCGCCGCCTGCCTTCGTCTCTGCCCTCGCTCACCTACGCTCTATACAAGGCTCCACATTCTCCATATCCTAGACAATGCACGCTGCATCATTACTCCGTTTGATCTAGGTCTCTGTCTGGCTTGTATGGCTCTTGGGGGGGCCTTCCTGGTGCAGGTAGTGCGCTCAGAAAGGAATGAGGCTATGGGAAAGCGTCTTTATGTGGGCAATTTGCCGTATGGTGCCGGCGAGGGAGAGATTACTGAGTTTTTCCAGCAGGGCAGTACGCGCAGGGTACAGCAAGTCAAGATCATCACCGACCGCGACACCGGTCGACCACGCGGCTTCGCGTTCGTCGAACTGGCGGATGAAGCTCAGGCCAAGTCCGCCATTGCTGAGCTGCACAACACCAAGTTTGGAGGCCGCACGATCGTCGTGAACGAAGCACACGATCGTCCGCGCAAGAGCGCGTAGCGGATCCGCTCAGCCTGCCGACATCTCCGCATTTCGTTTCGTTTCGTTCTCATTCCATCGCGCCCTGTGCTGTTTGGCCACCGCGCCTCAGGCGCAGGGAATAGCACCCTCTCCCTCGGTCCATTGGACGGCGGATCTATTCCTGCTCTGCGGCTCGGGACAGCTCGATCCAGTCGGCGTCCTGCACCGCGAGGATGTACGTCTCGCAATCGCTGGGCGCAGCGATCTCTAGCCGCGATCCGGGCAGCAAGCGGATGGTTCGAGGGACGGCCACGGTGCTCTGGTCGGTGCGAACTGCGCCGCGCAGCAGAGCATCGCAGACGTACAGCATGACGTCGCGCGCCCGCGCCTCGGCTGCGTCATCAGCGGCAGGTTCCGCGCCAGCGACGGTGGCAAGCGACACCGCCAGATCCGGCAGCGACACGATCTCAAGTCCGCTCGATACCAGAAACGGGCGGCCTGCGCGTTCGCCGCGGTTCCAGTCCATCCAGAAGACAAAGGGCAGGTGATCGGTGGGCTCGTCGCCGAGCTGACTTAGCGCGATGTCCCGTGGCTTGAACGCTTTCCCTGCCCGGTTCAAGACGACACCCGGCGCATCCGGCTGTGCCAGCAAGAAGGCGCGGGCCAAGTCCGCCAGGATCCGCGCCGCATCGTGTGTCACGGCGACCGGCGCTTGATCGTCGCGCTGGCTGAGCTGAGCAGCGACGCGCGGACTGTGCGGCCCACCGACAAACAGACCGACATGCGTCCGGCCGCTATGGCCTTCGTCGCCGTACGGCTGCGGGCGATACAGCAGGAATGCGCGATGCGGACCCGACTGCAGCTCAGCCGAGAAACCCGCCTCGCTCTGCTGGTTTCGTATCAACGGAATGATGCGGACGCTGGGGCGCCGCCAGACACCGCCGCGACGCGCCGGCTGGGGATCAGCGGCGGCTTCTGCCGTTGCGTGTGCGTTCGGCACGTCCAGCGGATCGATCAGAGCGGACAGCGCGGCCGCGTCTTGAGCTAGCTCCTGTTCGAGCACCAAGGTCAAAACGAAGAACGCATCCTTGGGTCGACCCGGCCCCGAAGGCTTGCGACCGGGGCGATTCTTACCGCGTGCCCATGGCGGCTCGCCGGGGGCGGACTCACCTCGCTCTCCAGCCCCGCGCAGAGCGCGCTCGACTTGGTGGATGCGCAAGCGAGCCGCGTATTCGGATTCGCTGCCTGGCCACAGCATCATGCGGCAGGCCCACAACCCCGCTCGATCCGCGGCATCGTGCAGCGCCGACTCAGGAGGCAGCCGCGTGCCGTAAATGGCGACCCGCACACCGATTAGAGGTGTGAAGTCCTGGCACTCCTCCTTGCCAAAGCCAAGCGTGGCTCCGTCGGCAAGCGTGACAAGGCCCGTCTGCGAGAGTGCGTCATAGTCCTCGATCGTCCCATAGAGCATTCGCGGGGCGGCGGCATCGCCCGAGGGAGCCTGTGTGGAAGCGGTGGGCGGATTGTCTACCGTCGATGCCTGGTCCGTTTGCTTCGCGTCATCGTCCGCAGCGAGAGGGACGTCATCTTGCGAGCCTGCGCCGTTTTCGTGCGATGGCCACAGCGAGCGCAGCCAAGACCAGAAGCCCATACGGTAATTATCGCGCAGCCAGTCGCTGCTGGGCAGACCTTGCACGTCGGCGAAAAAAATTTTCTGCCGCGGTGACACCTTTCGACCCGGCCGGTGTTTCACCTGGCAGAACGACGACGATGACAGCGCAGACCCGCAGAGGTGGCGCAGATCTTCGTCGCGATCCGTGGCATCGAGTCGCAGGCTGCGCACCTCCGCCTTGGGGGAAACAGCCTGTGCTCAAGCGCTTGCACCGTGAAAAGGAGATCCCATGCCTAGACTTACTTCGACCTGGACTCGCCTGACCCTGACTTCGGCTCTGCTCGTCGGACTTTGCGGGCTATCGGGCTGCTTTAAGACCACCGCCATCATCCCGAACCACGCGCCGGCCGAGACACATTCGCGCTGGGCGCACGGCTTCTTCTGGGGAGCAGTCGGCGGCTGGGTCGACGTCGCTCATATGTGTGGCGGGCGACCTGTGGCACGCATCACAACCGATCGATCGCCTGGCAATCTGGTGCTGCAGTGGATCACGCTGGGCATCTACACACCGACGCGCGTCCGCGTGACCTGTGCGCAGCCGGCTGGGATGGCCATGCCCTATGGCTATTGGTCGGGCGCGCCTCCGGTCTATGGGGGCGGCGGGTATCCGCCTGGGGCCTATGGCTATCGCTAGCCGACGGGGTCAGCCGGCTTGTGCCAGCGGCTGGCATGCATGGCTGACGTGAAGAGCAGCGCCGGGCACAATAGACCGCATGGCGATTGAACGCGGCGTACGTTCGACCGATGGCACTGCGCAGCGGGCAGAGTGGCGACACCCACGCAAGCCACTGCTGCGACACTACACGGTGCCGGTGCAGGGCTTGGATCCGGCGCACCATGGCCTGCGCATCGCGCACCTAAGCGATCTTCACGTCGGCATCCTGACCCCCCATGGCTTTATCCGCAACGCGGTCGAGATGATCCAGGCCGAGAAGCCGGATCTGGTGCTGATGACGGGCGACTTCGTCTGCTATAGCCAGCGGTTCGTGGGGCCATTCCGCGACATCGTCTCGGGCTTTACTGTACCGACGGTGTGCGTGCTTGGAAACCACGACTACTGGACTGATGGGCACGGTGTGGTCGATGCGCTTTCGCATCACCACTATGACGTGCTGCGCAACCAGCACACGCGCCTGTGGCTGCGCCATGCGCCGCTTACCATCGTTGGGATCGACGATGCGGCGACAGGACAGGCGGATGCAACGCGCGCCTTTCGCGGTGTACACGAAAAAGACAGCCGGCTGATCTTGTCCCATGTGCCGTCGCAAGCGGATCGCGCAGCGACGTTTGGTCCGGGGCTCGTTGTGTCCGGGCATACGCACGGCGGGCACATCGATATCCCCAAAGTCACGGCACACATCTTCCGTCGACTGGGAGCCCACTACCTGAAGGGCTTCTATCAAGTCGATGACGCGACGCTTTACGTAAGCTGCGGCGTCGGATCTAGCTCGGTGCCGATTCGCGCCGGATCACCTGCTGAGGTGGCTGTGCTGACTCTGCAGGCCGCTGAGCGCTTGGGCGATGACCGGCAGCCCCAGAAGATCGACTAAGTGGTCGATGACATAGGGGCGCTGCGCCGACCCAAGTGCGCTCTCGGCATCGCTGTGGCGAGCGCGAATCTGCCCCCAGGTCTCGGCGTCGCCGAACCCGAATGTGCAGTATGCGAACTGGCAGCCGGCGCGCTGTGCGGTCTGCCAGTCGATTGCGCTGTCACCGACGAGAAGTGTTTGGTCTGGCGGGATTCCCAGGCGCTCGCAGTGCGTGTGGATCAAGCGCGGGTCGGGCTTGCGGGCGCCGACGTCATCTTCGCCCAGCACGCGCTCGGCCGATCCAAAGAAGGGCAGCAAGCCGAAGTGTTCGATGATGCGGCGAGCCCAGGCCCCTGGCTTGTTCGTGGCAAGTGAAAGGGGCAGCCGCGCCTCGTGCGAAAGGCCGCGCAGCAGGTCATGGGCACCAGGGTACAGCGTGGTTCGGACCACCAAGTGTTCGCTGTAGTAGCGGCGAAAGCGAGCCAGGACATCGTCGATATCGACCTGCCCGGATCCGCCCGCGCGTTGAACGGCGCGCTCGATTAGTACGCGCTGACCTTCACCGATCATGCGCCGGACGGCATCAACGCTGTGTGGCGGCAACCCGACTTCTGTGAGCGCGACAGCGACGGCCGCACACAGATCCGGGGCCGAGTCGATGAGCGTTCCATCGAGATCAAAGACAACCAAGGAAACAGGGGACCGATGCACGTGCATATTCGCCCACGATACGATCGACTGTTGGGATCGCGAAGCCCGATCCCGCGCTCAGGCTGTGCGCATGCTCAAGGTCGAAGGGGGTTGAGGTTCGTCTTGTCCAGGCGGGCCGGTCACAACACAGCGCGGCAGAGCCAATGCGCCCATCGACGATCAATCAATGCAAGTGATTTGCATCACGTACTGCAACTCATTTGCATCTAGCGCAAGATCGGAATGTCGGATCCGCTGGACGATCCACTGTCGGCAGAGCCACCTTCCGCCTTGGCTTTTGGCTTGCTGCTGGCGCCATCGCGCGACTTTTTGCGGCCTGGCTTGACGCTGCCGGGCTTTGCCGCGGACTCGCTGGGATCTGGGGCTGCAGAAGCGACTGCCTGCGCAGGTTCAGCCGGAGGGGCAGGGCTGGGGGCTGTGAGCGTGGGCTGGGCCGGCGCCGTGGCAACCGGTGGCGCCGCTGCTGCTGCAACGACCGCGGTCGCTGTGGCTGGCGCGACGACTGCAGTCGCCGCAGCCTTGCGATGTGCTCGACGATACAGGCCAATGCCAAGCAAGCTTCCTGACAGCGCGACGAAGCCGGCCAGCGCCAAGACCAGTGGGCGCGTGCTGCTTTGGCGTCGCTTGATGGTCATGCGACTGCGATGGACGGATCGCCAGTCACCCGTCGAGAGCTCGGGATCCTGCGCCAGGATCTGTTCCAAGCGAATGACGACCTGCGACATGCTGGGCCGCTCTTTGGGCCCCTTGGCCAGCATCTCGTGGATCAGCGTGCAGATGTCTTCCGGCAGGTCGGGCACGATCGAGCGCAGCGCAGGCGGCGTCTCCATGATGTGCTTGGTCATGATGACGCAGGCGGCGGGCGCCTCGAACGGCAGGCGTCCCGCAACGAGCTGATACATGATCACGCCCAGAGCATAGACATCGATGCGATCGTCGATCTGCTCGGCGCCGCTGCACTGCTCGGGGGACATATACACGGGCGTTCCAAGCAGTTTTCCGACGGTGGTCAGGTGACGTTCGACATCGGATCCGGCGTGCTGCAGATCCGGGCTGCCGAAGAACTTGGCGATGCCGAAGTCGAGCACTTTGACCCGCTCTCCGCCGGGCGCTTCTTGATCGGGGACCAGATACAGGTTGCCGGGCTTCAGGTCGCGGTGCGCGATGGCCTTTTCATGCACCGCTTCAAGCGCCGATCCAATCTGGCGCGAGATGCGCAGCGCCTCATGAAGCGGCATGCGCTCGCCAGCTTTCTTCAGGCGACTTAAGCGCTCTTGCAGCGACTCGCCCTGCAAGAACTCCATGCTGATATAGGCCGTGCCGTTTTCGAGAACACCGTGATCAAAGACGCGCACTAGTCCGGGGTGCTGCACGATGTTGACGGCGCGTGCTTCATCGAAGAACCGAGCGGTGTGGCGAGCATCGGACGAGAGCTCTTCGTTCAGTGTCTTGATGGCGATGCGCTGGCCGATGGACTCGTGGATGGCTTCGTACACGGCGCCCATGCCGCCGCGGCCGATCTCGCGCAGCACGCGGTACTTACCAACGCGCTGTCCAACGAGGCTGCTGGCCATCCCAGGCGCGCTGCTGGGGATCGACACCGGATCAGCGTTCTCGGCCGGCGCGTGCGTATGCGTCGCACTCATCGAATCCAGCGCATCCGGCGCAAGCGTCGAGGACATTGCGGGCCCTCCCCCCAAGGAACAAGTGACGAGTCTAGTACTTCATTATGCGCCGAAGAGCGGCGAGCAGGGCAGGCAATCTCTGGGGAAGCTGCGCGTGCCTGCGCACGTCGCCAAGAATGCTGGAGAGGGGAGAGCTTAGGGGGGAGGCTGAGTCTTCGCTTAGAAGCGGAACTCGGGGCCGCCGCCGAGGTAGAAACCGACGAGACGCCAGCCGGTCTCTAGATGGAAAAGGACGTTGCGATGGGCTCGGAAGCGGAAGCCGAGCAGCGTGTTCAATACCGGCACGACGCGCCCCGAGAAGGGATAGGTCTCGACGCGGCGGTAACACGGCGAAAGCACGGTGTCTTTCGTGCTGTCACGCAGGTCGGGCTCGCAGGCGACCGACTCAAGGATGCGGCGGCTGTTATCGGTGAACGCTGGAAGCGGACCCACGTTGCGCGGATAGCAGTTCGAGGGATCGTTGGCGTTCGCGATGTTGCAGCCCGAGTTGTTGGTGATCTGGTAGATGTTGCCGAACACGACGCCGATCCCCAGGCCAGCACCGACGCGGATTTCCATCCACGAGGTCAAGTTCCAGTGGCCGATGAGCGAGGCATCGAGACTCAGCGCACTGAGCTTGTCAAAGACGACGTAGTGCGTCTGGTCCGCTGGGTTATTGCCCTTGCCCAGATAGTTTCCTGAGTCAGCGTTCAGCCACGAAAAGTCGAGCGAAGTGACCAGCTCGACGTGCTTGCCAAGGCCGCGGTACAGGTATTCCATTCCGACGCCCCAGCCGCCATCGAGCTTGGTGTGCGCGTCGAGAAATGCATCCAAGGACCAGCCGGGCACGGTCACCCAGCGCGCCCGCAGGGCCAGAGCGTGTGGTGACAGCCCTTCATCGCCGCTGTTGGGTGTCGTGGTCACCGTCGCAGTTGGTTCTGTCGCAGCACTGGGCCCAAGCGCACCAGAGGAGGATCCTCCACGGCCGGGCAGAGACAGCATCTGGGCCTGCGCTACCTCGCTCTGCGCCAAAAGTACGCTGAGCGTGCCAAGCACCAGCGCTAAGCCAATCCGCTTCTGCCGGGGAATACGCGTCGAGCGCTGCGACCGCGGCTGCGCCGGCCGACTATCGAGCGTGTGAGCGACGAACGGCGTGGAGAAACGATGCAAGCAAGTGCGTCTAGTCATGCGACCCTCAGAGAACTAACTTTTGCGCCGAACCTATCACGCAGCGCGGCTTGCGTGCGCACGCATTTGTAGGTGCGCTCGACGCTTTGGCTTTCTGAGGGGATTCAGAGCGAGGCGAACTACACGGGCTTGCTGCGAAGCTGCTTGCGATACTCTGCAAGCTCGGCCGCTCCTTTTTGGCCCATATCGTCGAGCTTGCGCTGCCAGATCTTGCGATACGGACGCAGTGTTTCGACGATGGTGGTCAGCACGGCGATGTTGCGAAACCACTTGCTGTTCGCGGGCACGATATGCCACGGCGCACGAGGCGTCGAACAGCGACGCAGAACGTCTTCATACGCATCCTGAAAGTCGTTCCATTTTTCGCGCGTGCGCCAGTCGTTGACGTTGAGCTTCCAGGCGGTGCTGGGATCCTTTTCGCGATCGAGCAGGCGACGCTCTTGTTCGCCTTTGCTGATGTGCAGAAAGAACTTGAGGACGATCGTGTCGTGCTCGCAGAGCAGCTCTTCGAAGTCGCGGATGTGACCGAAGCGCTCTTTCCAGAGCGACTCAGGAACCAGCTCGTTTACGCGCACCACCAGAACGTCTTCGTAGTGCGAGCGATTGAACAGTGCGAACTCTCCCTTGCGTGGGGTGTGGCGATGCACGCGCCACAGGAAGTCGTGTTCGAGCTCTTCTTTCGTCGGAACCCCGAAGGAGACCACGTTGATTCCGCGTGGGTTTAGGCAGCCGGCAACGTGCTTGATGACGCCATCTTTGCCGGCAGTGTCCATGCCCTGCAGGACGATGAGTACGCCGTGCGTTCGCGCGCCCCACAGCAGATCCTGCAGCGTGAACAGCTCATCCGACAGCGATGAAAAGCGCGCCTCGACATCTTCCTTGGATAGGCCTTTGGGTGGGTCGGTATCGATCTCTGAAAGACGAACCTTCTGATCCTTCTGGTCGATCGTGGTCACGTACATGGAATCGTATTGTACGCCGATCACGAACCCTTGAACGACGGCTCTCGCTTCTCTAGGAACGCGGACATGGCCTCGGCCAGATCGTCGCTGATCAAGAATGCCGTGTTGTGTAGCGCAACGTGGGCAAGGCCGCTGCGCACGGACTCGGCGTGCGCTTGAACCATGGCCCGCTTGGTTCCCTGAACGGCCAGCGGACTGTTCTTGGCGATGCGAGCGGCAAGCGACTGCGCGGCGGCTAGCAGCGCATCGCGATCGGCGTGGACGCTGCGCACCAGACCGATTCGCAGGGCGTGATCGGCCGGGATGTCGTCGCCGGTATAGCAGAGCTCGCGAGCGTGGCCCTCACCGACGATGCGTGGCAAGCGCTGCAGCGTACCAACGTCAGCCACGATGGCCATGCGGACCTCGCGCACGCTGAACACAGCATCGGCCGTACATAGACGCAGGTCGCAAGCCGTGATCAAGTCGACGCCACCACCGATGCACTTGCCATGCACGGCGGCGATCACGGGCTGGCGCACACGCTCGACCGAGCTGATCGCGTCTTGCAGCGTCTCGATAAAACGCAAAAGGTGCTGCTGCTGCGCGATGCGCCCTCCTTGTGCGGCTTGCAAGCGTGGCATGACTCCGACCAAGTCAAGGCCGGCGGTCCACACCGGTCCGTCGGCGGCAAGGACGATCGTGCGCACATCGTGGTCGGCATCAAGAGCCGCGAAGACCTGCGGCAGCTCATCCCAAAACACGGGGCCCATCGCGTTGCGTTTCTGTGGGTTGGCCAGATAGACCGTGGCCACGGCTTCAGACTTCTCGACGCGAAAGCACTGGTAGTTGGTCATGATGGTTCCTTCGCTGCGGAGTGATGCGGTGCGGCTTCGCACGCTCCGACGCGATGCGTCATTTTCTGCGTCGGAACGACTCTTCTTGCTTGGGCGAGCCAGAGGGCCTCATAGTCGCACACCGATGAGCCCCGATGCGCCGCCAGGTTCCGAGAGCGCGCCTTCGCCGCCGCGTGAGTTGATCATTTCCCGTCGGCCTGCACCGACGCGCGGTCTGCGCCACTACATCGCCGGTTTTTTTCTGCGCATGGGAGGCTGGACGCCAACCGGCGATCCGCCGGCCTTGGACAAGTACATCATCGTCGCTGCGCCACACACGTGGTGGTGGGACGGGTTCTGGATGATGGCGTTTGCCTGGTGGTGGGGGATCCAGATCAAGTGGCTGGTGAAGAGCAGCGCAGCGTGGGGGCCGTTTGGCTGGTTCTTGCGCAGCGTCGGCGCGATCCCGGTGAACCGCTCGGCACCGCAAGGCTTGGTGGGCGTGCTGTGTCGCGAGTTTGCCGCGCAGTCGGCCTTGATCGTTTCGATTCCAGCCGAGGGAACACGAGCGCGTCGACCGTATTGGAAGTCAGGCTTTTATCACCTCGCGCGCCAGGCCAAGGTGCCGATCTGTCTGTCCCTTCTGGACTATGGCAGCGGCCGCGGTGGCTTCGGTCCTTGCTTTGTTCCGACGGGGGATGTGCGCGCTGACATGGACTTGGTCCGCGACTTTTATCGCGAAGCCAAAGGCAAGATCCCCGACCGCTTTACCCCGCCCAAGCTGAAGGAAGAAGACGGGCTTGAGTCGAGCGGAGGCGATCCGTAGTCACGCGACTTCGATCCGCAGTCACGCGACTTC
>CAZKOY010000055.1:0-16996 GCA_964554495.1 uncultured Myxococcales bacterium | reverse complement strand
GTCGAGCGGAGGCGATCCGTAGTCACGCGACTTCGATCCGCAGTCACGCGACTTCCATCAGCAGCGCGCGGCCACGATCCCGCACGGCATCTAGCATCGGCAAGAGCTGCTGCATGGCAAAGGACCAAAGCCGTGCATCGACGACAGACCCAGTCTCGGTCTGTGGCGGGTTGAGCGAGCGACTGAGTAGTAGGGTCGCGGTCTCTGCATGCAGGCGACCTTCCGCCAGAACGACGAGCGTCTCGCCTTCTCCGTCGAGACCTTCGGCTTCCTTCGGGTAGGGTGAAAGCGCGCCGCCTTGCGGGCCGGCGTGCGGACAGACCAGGGGCAGAAGCGGGCGCCATACGCACTCGGGCAGGTCGTAAAGGACGCTCTCTGAAAGCTCCTCGCACAGCGCCTCGAACAAGCGCTGAATGCGGGCCGTACCGATAGACCGTGTGTTGCGCTGCAGGCTGTGCCGGGGGTCCAGATCCATCTCGGCAAATAGGGCGGATAGGCGACCGCCACGGCCCATGGGGCGCAGCTCTTCGACGGGGCGCTGAGTCCAAGCGCTCTCGACACTGCGCAGATCAACGCACCACAAAGACCGTGGCCCCAAGCTTCCCGGAGGTCTGCCCAGCGTGGTGGGAAGCGGACGTTCCGGCCGGCTGCGGCGCACCAGCGTGGATCGGTTGGGCTTCAGCATCTGTCGGTCTGCCCCGAGAACTCTCGATGGCCCGAGTGCAGCGCCTTAGGGCTTGCGGCTCGACGTGGAATCGGCGCCGCAGCTGCTTTCGATGGCGCGTACGCCTGCATGCGCAGGGTCGATGGCCTGCACACGACTCGCGAGCAGGCGCGCTTCGGCACACTGGCCGAGCTTGGCGGCAAGCTGTGCTGCCTCGATCTGCTCTGCCACATAGCGGGCCCGCAGCACGGGGAGCTCTTGCGCTGCGCGATGACGATAGGGTGAATCGGCGCTGATCTCGTCGAAGAGAGCCAGAGCTGCGGCGTAGTTGCGCTTGGCGACCAGAAGCTCAAAGGACTGGAAACGGAAGCGGTTGCGCAGCTCGTCTTCGGTGCGTCGGCGCAGGGCGAGTAGCTGCGGATCGTTGGGGAAGTGAGCCAGCGCATCGTCGATCAGCAGCAAGGCGGCGCTGCTGTCGCGACTGAGAAGCAGCCCTTCGATTTCTGCCTGACGCTCGGCCAAGCTCATGGCGCGCGTGACGATGCTGCTGTTTCCGTTGGCGCCGTTTGCCTGCAGCATGCGGGACAAGACGGTCGACCCCAACTGACCCAGAATCGCGCCACCTACCGCCACAGCGAGCAGCAGCAGCAGGCGCCGTGGCCAGGGAGACGTGGCACTTGGATTGGCTACACGCTGCACTTTTAGCGTGACTCGGGGAGCTTCGGAGCGTCGCGTGAGGAGCTGTTCTGCCATCAGAGCGGCTTGTGTTTGCTGGGGAGTCACCAGCGCTTGTAGCGCAGAAGGACTCACGTAGAAGAGTATCACGTTGCTGCGCGGGTCTGACGGGAAATCTCGCGGCTAGCTGGACGAAGATGGGGGACGCTTCACCGGGCGAAACAAGCCGGACTCGCTGACCGGACGGTATGTGCCGGACTGGCCGCCGGCTGAGCCGGAGCCGGATGTGCGGATCGGGCCCGGTTCGTGAAATGGCTTGTGCTCGCCGCTGCTGGTGTCCGAGGCGCGCAAGCTTGATGCCCAGTCATGCACAGAGGGCGACGAAGGCGGGGCCGACGCTGGTGCAGGTGCAGTAGGCGCGACGCGACTGTTTGCCGGGCTGGCATTGCTGCGGCGGGACTCGGCTCGCTGGTATGCGGCCAGTGGGGCCAGCCAGCGCTTCACCGCCTGGTAGTCCTTCACATCGTCGGGTGTCAAAGCCAGAACTTTGACGGCGTAGGCTGAGATGCAGCGTGCAAGATGCAGACGCTGATCGCGCACCGCGAGTGACTCGCTGCTGTCACGCGGGTCTTTGTCGCGGTCTTTGTCGCGGTCTTTGGCACTGCGCTCTGCTTCGTTGAGCGGGCTGCCATCACTTTTTCGGCCGAGCGCGCGGCTGTACTGATCGTGCGTGCGGCGAACTTCGACCAAGAACTCGCTTCCAGCGATGCCATCCAGGTCGCCGAGTAGGCCTAGCTTGTCGACGGAGCGCAGGCGCTTGTCACTCTCGACCCATTCCGCTTCATGGGGAAGCCGCAAGAAGCCCAGCGCATCTGGGAACAGCAGACGCAGTAGCTCTTGCGCACGCTTGACGCGGGGCACTTCCGACTCGGGAAGCATGGCGTAGGCGCGAAGGCGCTCGTACAGCGCAGTCCACGCGTTGTCCAGAGCGAAGTCCGCCGGCTGTCGGCTTTCCGGTCGCAATGATACCGGGGCGGGAGCGGTCTGCCCTTGCCGCAGCAGTCCCTGCAGATCGTCGCAGGCCTGGCGTAGCCGTCGCAGAGGGCTAAGCAGCGATGGCGGAGGCGACAAGGGAGCGACATCGAGAATCGCCTGTCCAAGGGCCAGCACCCCCGAGCCATCGAGCAGCGGAGGGTCCAAGTACAGATAGGGATCGACGTCCCCTCCGCCGGTCACGCGTAGCGAAGACATTGCCAATCAACGTATCACGATCTTTGTCCGGTCTGGGGGCAGTCGGGTGGCCGCTTGGGCTCAGCATGGTTCGTGTGGGCTGGTCGGCGCCAAGTCGATCGCGGGCGGGCCGCGCTGGCTTGCCGCCTCTATCTGTCGTCGACCAAGCCGGCGTGCGGTCGGTCGGTCGAGAGCGAATCGCTTCGCATTCGCCGAATTGACAAGCCGCATGCTCTGCGCTGTCGTATGCGCCCCGCGAACTAGGGAGCAGCGCGCAATGGCCCAATCAGCGATCGAGTACCCACATGCCTACGATGTACTTGTTGTCGGAGGCGGCCATGCCGGATGCGAAGCCGCATTGGCCTCGGCGCGACTGGGCCTGCGTACGCTGCTTCTCTCGGGAAACCTGGACACCATCGGGCACATGTCGTGCAACCCGGCGGTGGGAGGGGTAGGCAAGGGACAGCTGGTCAAAGAAATAGAAGCCCTGGGTGGAGCCATGGGGCGGGCCGCCGATGCCACGGGGATTCAGTTCCGTCGCTTGAACGCGTCCAAGGGGGCGGCGGTTCGCAGCACCCGTGTGCAGTGCGACAAGGCGCGCTACCGCTCGCAGGTGCGATCCCTGGTCGAGCAGCAGCCGCACTTGGATATCCAGCAGGCCGAGGGGCAGCGCCTGATCTATGAGGAGCGGCCCTCTGTCGCGGGGCAGCGACGATATCGCATCGTGGGGATCGCGACGACCATGGGCGTCTGGTTTCGCGCTCGGGCCGTTGTCCTCACCACAGGCACGTTTCTGATGGGGCGTCTTCACGTCGGTGAACAGCAGGCGGACGGCGGGCGCATGGGTGAGCCACCGTCGCGTGGGCTCTCGGCATCGCTGCGCGAGCTGGGCTTTCGCATCGGACGCCTCAAGACTGGGACGCCCTGCCGCATTGATGGACGGACGATCGATCTGGCTGGTCTTGAACGGCAGCCGGGCGACGATCCAGTGCCGGTCTTCTGCGAAGATGGGCCGCCGCCGCCGCTGCGACAGCTTCCTTGCTACATCACGTTCACGACGGCCCGAACGCACGAGATCATCCTGGCCAACTTGCATCGATCGCCGCTTTTCGCGGGACGCATCACCGGGGCGGGGCCGCGTTACTGCCCGTCGATCGAAGACAAGATCGTGCGCTTTGCTGACAAGCCGCGGCACCAGCTTTTCTTGGAACCGGAAGGGCTGGATACCGTCGAGTTCTATCCGAATGGCATCTCGACCTCGCTGCCGGCGGATGTTCAGATCGAGGTCGTGCGCAGCATCCCTGGCTTGGAAGGTGCGCGCCTGCTGCGGTTCGGCTACGCCGTCGAGTACGACTTCTGTGATCCCACACAGCTATCGTCCACCTTGGAAGCACAGCATGTCGAAGGGCTGTACTTGGCGGGGCAGATCAACGGCACCTCGGGCTATGAAGAAGCGGCTGCGCAGGGGCTATGGGCCGGCGCCAACGCTGCGCTGAAGCTTCGCGGCGACGCAGACCCGCTGCTTCCAGGGCGGGATCAAGCGTATCTGGGTGTGATGATCGACGACCTGACGAACAAGGGCGTCGATGAGCCGTACCGCATGATGACGGCCAGGGCCGAGTATCGGCTGCTCTTGCGTGAGGACAATGCAGACGAGCGGCTGATGCCGCTGGGACGACGACTTGGGCTCGTTGACGATGCCCGCTGGCGGCGGTTCAGCGAGAGGCAGCAGGTGTTGCAGGAGGAGCGCCGCCGTCTAGATGCAGTGCAAGTGACTCCCAGCCCGGCAACGAACGAGCGACTTGCGGCGCTGGGGACGGCTCCACTGTCGCGCCCATGTACCGTGGCGGACCTGCTGCGTCGACCCGAGCTTTCCTATTCGACCCTGCTGCCCGCGCTGGGGCTGGAACCACTCTCGCAGCGTGCCCTCGCTGAGCGAGTCGAGACCGATGTCAAATACGCGGGCTATCTGCAGCGACAGTCCGAAGAAGCACAGCGCTTTCGGTCACTGGAAGAGACGCCGCTTGCCGAGGACATCGACTATGCACAGCTTCCTGGGCTGTCTCGTGAAGTCGTCGAGAAGCTGCTGCGACATCGGCCGCGTTCAATCGGGCAGGCCAGCCGCATTCCCGGCGTGACACCAGCGGCCGTGTCCGTTCTGCTCGTGATGTCGCGGACACAGACGGGTCAGCGAGCCGAGAGCCCGGCGTGATCGCTGCAAGCCTAGGAGCATGCTCCCCGAATTGCTCCGGGGCCGAGCGGCTCGACGGCACCGCGCAGTGGAAGCGCACTGGCGAGCCGTGTGGCCTGCCGAACGGGTCGGCATTTTCACAGCAGCCCAGACCGAGATCCGTGGTAGCGTGCGCCCGCTATGCGCGCCCGCCAGAAGATGGAGAGGTTGTCTGCCCAGTCCCGAGGCCCGTGGTCAGAAGCCAGGTCGTGGTTTGCTTCTGCCAGCTTGGTAGCTGCCAGCTTGGGACTGGCTGCATGCGAGACCGACGATCCTTGCGCCCGTCGAGAAGCTGCCTGTGTTGACGTGGTCTTGATCGGCAAGAAAGACGACGGCACCGGCAACCCCATTGCCTATCGTGGGCTCAAGGTGTCGATCTTTGCGGCCAACTGGCCCAGCCCGGCTGCGACGCCGCCCGAGGACAAGTGCGAGATCACGATGGTCTCTGGCAAGCCGGTGCGGCGGGTATTTGGCAGTGAAGTGGGACCGATCGGTACGACGTTAGCGACAGGTGACGTGCCTGAGCTGACGCGCAAGGAATCCTATTCGCCGACCATCCAGGCCAAGCTGACGTTTATGCTGCCCGCTGAATTCAACGCGCTGGCCGACACTGACTTGGACGAAGCATTGTTCAACGAGCCCGATGACAGCGCTCGGATTGCACGACTAAAGACGCTGCGCGATAGCGATTCGCGTGGGCTGCGCATCCTCGTTACGCAAAGTGGGCAGAACAAGACCGCTTGGGACAGCCGCTGCGAGGAGGGGGTGTTCAGCAGCAGCGAGTGGCTAATGAAGCGCTACTATCGAGTGGGCCGGAACCAGCACGCGGCGGTGTTCGCTCCCCTAGATGGCGCCATGACGACGAGCCCCTAGCGGCACCAGCGCGGTTGCTGAGTTGCGTACACTGAATCCAAGCTAGGCAGCCGATGCGCGACACAGGCGGTCGCTGATCGATTCGCTCTGCGGTTCCAGACTGAGACGTTCCCTTGAATCCCACTTTTCGCCGAATCCCGTTGCTGGCCGTCTTGGCTGTCGCCTTGGCAGGCGGTGCGTACTACCTGGTTGGCTATTTTCGAGCCCCCAAGGGACCGCGCTGGATTACTCAGAAAGTCACACGCGGCGACATTACACAGGTGGTGAGTGCGACCGGAACGCTGCAGCCCATGGTGCTGTCTCCGGTGGGCTCGCAGGTTTCGGGCATTGTCTGGAAGATTCACGCGGACTACAACGACGCCGTAAAGAAGGGCCAGGTTCTCGTCGAGCTTGATCCGGCGCTGTTCCAGGCAGCGGTCCGGCGCGAAGAGGCGAACGTGGCTGCCGCGCAGGCAGGACTGCTGCGCGCCAAAGCCGATGCCCGCAACGCCGGTCTGGCAGCCGAGCGAGCGCGTGCGCTGGCGGCGCGGAACTACATCTCGTTGGCCGAGCGTGATACCGCGATCGCGCAGAGCGAGAGCACTCGCGCCGCCGTCAGCAATGCGGAAGCGGGTATCAAGCTGGCTCAGGCTGCACTCGATCGTGTTCGACTGGATCTGAAAAACTCGGTCATCCTTTCTCCCGTCGACGGAGTCGTCATCGCTCGCAATGTCGAGCTAGGGCAGGCGGTGGTGGCCTCGTTTCAAGCGCCCAATCTTTTCACCATCGCTGAGGACCTGCGCAAGATGCAGGTCCTCGCGAATGTTGACGAGGCGGATATTGGCCATGTCCGCGTCGGATCCGCAGCGGAATTCACCGTCGATTCATTCCGCGGTCGGCGTTTTTTCGCCCGCGTCGCGCAGGTGCGCAATGCAGCGCAGACCGTGCAAAACGTCGTCACGTATGTCGTCGTGCTGCAAGTTGATAACAGCGATCTGCTGCTGCGTCCGGGCATGACCGCGAACGTACGACTGGAAGTAGCCAAGCGACAGAACGTGCTGGTGATTCCGGCTTCTGCCCTGCGCTTCAAGCCGCGCCTTGAGCAGCAAGGGCAGCGCAGCGCTGCATCGTCGCCTGCTCCAGCATCAGGGACGCCAGATGCCAGCGGGCCGGGTGAGGGTCGGCGGCGCGGGGGGCGTCGCGGGGACAGAGACGAAGGCAAAGCGGGCAAGGAAACCAAAGGGGATGCGCCCGGGGCCGCGAAAGAGACGCCTGATCCAGCCGTGATCAGCGTGCCCGCTGTGGTGTACACGGTACCTGATGGGACGTCTGGGGATCTTTCGGCCAGCCGCATCCAGATTGGCATCAGCGACGGCACGCTGACTGAAGTGCGCGAAGGGCTCAGCGAAGGACAGACCATCGTCGTCGACACCGTGCGCAGCGCCAACGCCATGCCCGCAGGGATGGGCCCAGCGCGACCTAGCGGCGGTGGGGGCGGCGGCTTTCGGCGCGGCGGCATGTAGAGATCGGCCCAGCAACAGGTTCCATGACCAGTGTGACGCGCCCCCAGATTGCGGAGTCTCCCTCTTCCCGTGTTGCCGAGGAGCGGTCGGGACCCGTGGATGTTGCGGCGCGCGAGCCGGTGATCCGGCTAGAGCAGATCCAGAAGATCTATCGTCGCGGCAGCGAGGAGGTCGCAGCGCTGCGGGGGGTCGATCTCACGATCGACGCGGGCGAACTCTGCGCAGTGATGGGCCCCAGCGGATCGGGCAAGTCGACGCTGATGAACCTGCTTGGGTGCCTCGACCGACCGACATCGGGACGGTACTTCCTGCTCGGGCGCGACGTAGCGCAAGAGGGGCGCAACGCGCTGGCCGCCATCCGTCTGCGGACCATCGGCTTCGTCTTCCAAGGCTTCCATTTGCTGCCGCGTACGACGGCGCTTGAAAACGTCGAGCTACCGCTTTACTACGCGGGGGTTCCGACCGCTGAACGAAGGCAGCGGGCTCTGGCTGCCCTCTCTCGCGTCGGCTTGGCGGATCGCGCGGGCCATACACCCGCCCAGCTATCCGGCGGGCAGCAGCAGCGGGTGGCTATTGCTCGTGCCTTGGTCAACCGTCCGTCGCTGCTTCTCGCCGACGAGCCGACTGGCAACCTGGATTCACGTACCTCGCTGGAAGTCATGGCGCTGCTACAGGACTTGCATCATGAAGGCATGACCATCCTGATCGTGACGCATGAAAACGACATCGCGGCGTACGCCGAACGTCGACTGTTCATCAAAGACGGCCGCGTGCGGGCAGACGATCGCCAGGTGGCACGATCGGCTGCAGCGGACCTGGAAAACTGGCGCGCTGAGTAGCGTAGGGCAGGCGACCGTGCGGGCCGGGCTAGAGCGGCTCGATCCGGCCGAGCACGCAGGTGATGTTGTCCGTACCCCCTGCCTCGTTGGCCGCGCGCAGCAAGCGATCGACGGCGCTGTCCAAGTCAGGCTCATCGGAGAGGATCTCGGCCATCAGCGGATCCGGCACCATCCCCGACAGACCGTCGGAACACAGCAGGTAGATATCGTGTAGCTGCGGGGTGTCTACCTGGGTATCGACCTGCACCGATTCCTTCATGCCGAGGGCTCGGACGATGACGTTTTTCTGCTGGAAGCGTCCAACCTCTTCTCCTGAGAGGCGCTTCATCTTGATGTAGTCGTTGAGCAGCGAGTGGTCTTCGGTCAGCTGCAAGAGCTGCTGGCGGCGCAGGCGATAGCAGCGGCTGTCACCGACGTGCGCAATGATGACTCGGTCGTCCAGGAAGAGGGCCCCGACAATGGTCGTGCCCATGCCGTGCTGCTCTTCGTTGCGCTGCGACGTTTCCCAGATGCGCTGGTTTGCGTGCTTGACGCCGACGACCAAGCGGTTCGTCTCGTACCGCACGTGCTGGTCCATCTTGAACGGCCACGTGGTCGGCGCTTGGTCCTGTGTTGCCTTCAAGTACGCTGCGACGGCCTCGACCGCCATGTTCGAGGCCACTTCGCCGCTGGCATGGCCACCCATGCCGTCTGCAACGATCGCGACCCGCTCGAACTCCGGCAGGATGAAGCTGTCCTCGTTGTGCTTGCGCTTCATTCCGATGTGTGTGTCACCGGAGAAGCGCACCCTCATGTTCCGCATAGGAAAAGAAGAGGACATGCGCGCTAAGCATATCACGGGCGTCCGTGGCGGAATGGCAAAGATTTTTTCGTTTCTGCCGCGGCAGATCGCGAGGCCCGTACCGCGTGGCCATGCTAGCGTGCCGGAGCCTCGCCAGAGAGAAGATGATGAAGATTTCTGCACCTGGCGAGCTGCCTTTCTGAGTACGCGAGGACCACACCCAGGTCGAGGACAGGCGGACATGGCCATTGATGGACCCTTTGGGGGCAGTTCTTCAGTCGGTGCTGCCGGATCGGCAGCCAGCGGAGATTCTTCGACAGAGGCGGGCTCGTTCCCATACCCGCTTCCCGACGATGCGGCGCGCATCGTCCTGTGTCATTCCTGCCAGGGAAAGAACCGCGTGCTGCTGCAGCGTGCTTTTGATCAGCCCGACAAGCTGCGCTGTGGTCGCTGCCAGCAGGCGCTGTTTGTTGGCAAAGAGTCAGCGTTGCGCGGGCTTCAGGGGAAGATGTACCAGCATCCGCTGGATCAAAAGAGCCTGGCAGCCTTGGAGGCCGTGCCAGGTGTGTCGACGCTGCTGCGCAAGCTAGTCGAGGCGACGGTCGAGCGCTATGACAGCTTGTTCAATGAAAGCAGCTTTGTCCGCGTAGGTGGCACACAGCTGCCGACGGTGGAGCGGCTATTTGAGCGGGCCGCATACGCCTTGGATGTCCGTGAGCTGCCCGCGTTGTACGTGTACCAGGGCGCTGAAGCCAATGCCTTTACCGGCGGAGTCGAGGCACCGTACATCGCCATGACCAGCGCGCTTCTCGACGGCATGAGCGATGACGAGGTGATGGCGGTCCTGGCCCATGAGCTAGCACACATGCAGTCGCGCCACGTCTTGTACAAGACAGCAGCGCGTCTCCTGGGCTTTGCCGCTGCTGAGCTGGCCAAGGTCACCTTGGGCATCGGCGGGCTGGTCATGGTTCCGCTTCAGCTCGCGCTGCTCAGCTGGGATCGCTGCTCAGAACTGACGGCAGATCGGGGCATGCTGCTCGCGGTGCGTGACCCCGCGATCGCGCTGCGCGTCTTGATGAAGCTGGCCGGAGGCTCGGTGCGTCTCGGGCGTGAGCTCTCGCTCGATCGCTTCATGGAGCAGGCGCTGCGTGCTCGGCAAGCGGGAGACGAGGACGTCATGAGTCGCGTGTTCACGCTGCTGCAGACGGCCTGGCGCAGTCATCCCTTCCCTCTATGGCGCGCTGCTGAGCTATGGCGCTGGGCCTGCCAGGGCGAGTACCTGAACCTGCTGCAGTCCGCGGCCTAGTGCCGAGCGGCGACGGACACGCTAGGGGTGGCGCAGGCTGGCCAGGGGGCGTCAGCGAGTCGTCAGCGCGGGCGGGTGCAGAAGATCCGCGAGTTGTCGCAGGGCTTCGCCCAGCCTAGGCCCTGGCGTCACGAACATGCGATTGGCCAGGACATGCACGCGTCCATTGCGCACGGCCGCTACCGATCGCAGTTCGTTCCAGTCGGCCCGTCGCGCCGCTGCATTTTCTGGATCGGTGTGGACCGCATCGAGGATCACGTCTGGTTGACGCTCCTCGATCGCTTCAAGCGCGACCTTGGCATAGCGCGGGGCCATATCTGAAAAGACGTTCTGCCCACCCGCCAGCCGCACAAGCTCGTCGAGATAGCTGCCCGGACCGGCCACCACCAAGCCGCGCAGGCTGCCGATCTGGCGGTCCACCGCGAACAGCGTCTTGCGCTTAGGCTGCGAGGCCGTACGCGCGCTGACGGCCGCGAGGTGCCGATCCAATTCGCCTAGTAGTTCAGCCGCGCGGGCTTGCCGGTCGCCAAGCTGCGCGCCGACGATCGTGAAGGCCGATCGCACCTGCGCGAGATCCTGCATGGGCACCGCAACGGCGTGTGTTCCCGCTTGCTTCAACATGGCCGCAGCATCCCCCTGCACGCCGTCGAGTAGCACCAGATCAGGCTGCAGCGACAAGATGCGTTCGATGGCCGGGGACAGAAAGCTGCCAACCCGCGGCAGGGCCTTCACCGCCTCGGGATAGTCGCAGTAGTCAGAGACTGCCACCACGCGATCGCCGGCACCGAGCGCGAACACCAGCTCGCTGAGGCTGGGGGTCAAGGTGATGACGCGATGGGGAATTTTTTGGTTGACCGATCCGGCCAATGGCGCGCGAGCCGCGCTGACACGACTCGCATCTTGCCGTCGACAAGCGGAACTCATCAGGCCGAACAGTGACGGGAGAAGAAGCCATGCAAGGGCGACAAGGCGCTGTTTCCGTCGAGAAATTAGCGAGCTCATCTGTTTTTTTGGCGTCCACGCGTTCTGGAAGTTGCCATGCACTACCATACGATGATAGTGATCTCTTACTTCGCGGTTGGCGGTGCCAAGTAATGAGAATCGTTACGAAACTCCGCCGGCTCGAGACTTTGCAGGGTGCTTCGACAGTTATGTGGAGCGGCCCTGCTAGTTCGAGCGATCGCGTGGGTGTAAGAGAACGATTCGCATCTCGAAACTCGAATCTTCCAGGTCATCTGCTGCCTGCCCATTGAATGAAGGGCAGGGCCTGACTTGGGCGCCGGGCCGCGGCGAGTGGGTGTGGTTTGCCTATGACCCTCGGCATTTCACAGGTATGGGGTTTGCGACATGATCGAAAAGGCAGTCACCACAGGGTCCCTGGCTAACGGTAGGCAGGTAAGCAGAATGACGAGCGACAAGGCAACGGGGAAGCTTCGCCCCATGTCTGCATCCAGCGCGGGACCGGCATCAGCCGACAGCTCACGCCGCCGCAAGGACAGCGCGAAAGACAAAGAGCCGCAGCGAGTACGAGGCGGCAAGGGCGGTGCCCGAGGCGTACGTGTGGCGCCTGCTCCGACGCGCGGTATCCAACTGAAGCGCTTGTTCACGCGGGCGGGCATGGCCCCGTTTGATCAGGTGCGCTGGGAACTGCGCACGGCGTCGATTACCGGCGACGGCGGCCAGGTCTTCTTCGAACAGAAGGACGTCGAAGTTCCTGCTGGCTGGTCGCAGCTCGCCACCAACGTCGTGGTGCAGAAGTACTTCCGCGGCGCGGTTGGTACGCCCGCGCGCGAGCGCTCGGTGCGTCAGCTGATCGGCCGTGTCGTGTCGACGCTGACCGGCTGGGGGCTGAAGGATGGCTTCTTCAAGACGGACGAAGATGCGCAGGTCTTTGCTGACGAACTCACCCACCTGCTCGTCGAGCAGAAGATGTCGTTCAACTCGCCGGTCTGGTTCAACGTGGGCGTTGAAAAGGACCCGCAGTGCTCGGCCTGCTTCATAAATTCAGTCAACGACACGATGGAGAGCATTCTCGGGCTGGCCAAGACCGAGGGCATGCTGTTCAAGTACGGCTCCGGCACTGGGACGAACTTCTCGTCGCTGCGTAGCTCGCGCGAGCAGCTTCAGGGCGGCGGCGGGGCATCCGGCCCGGTTTCGTTCATGAAGGGCTTCGACGCATTCGCCGGGGTCATCAAGTCGGGCGGCAAGACACGTCGCGCCGCCAAGATGGTCATCCTGAATGTCGAGCATCCCGACGTTATGGAGTTCATCCACTGCAAAGCAGCCGAGGAGCGCAAGGCCTGGGCGCTCATCGACGCGGGATACGATGGCTCGTTCAACGGCGAAGCGTACAACTCGATCTTCTTCCAGAATGCGAACCATTCGGTGCGTGTCACCGACGAGTTCATGGAAGCCGTGGTCCACGACCGTCAGTTTCACACGCGCGCCGTCACGACCGGGGCCGTGACCGACACGTATCGTGCGCGCGAGCTATGGCACGAGATCGCGCTGGCTGCACATCAGTGCGGCGATCCGGGGCTTCAGTTCGATACAACGGTGAACAGCTGGCATACCTGCCCGAACACTGCGCGCATCAACGCGTCGAACCCATGCTCTGAGTACATGTTCCTCGACGACAGTGCGTGCAATTTGGCGTCGCTAAACCTGCGCAAGTTCCAGTACGCCGAAGGGCACTCACGCGCTGGTGATTTCGACATCGAGGCTTTCCAGCACGCCGTTGACATCACGACTCTGGCGCAAGAAATTATCGTCGACAACGCCAAGTACCCGACTGAGCGGATCGGTGACAACAGCCACAAGTTCCGTCCGCTGGGACTCGGCTATGCCAACCTTGGTGCGCTGCTGATGTCGCGCGGTCTGCCCTATGACTCCGACGCTGGGCGGGCGTACGCGGGGGCGATTACCGCACTTATGGGTGGGCGGGCCTATCGCATGAGCGCGGTGATCTCGCGCGATGTCACGGGGCCGTTCGCTGGGTACCCGGAAAATCGCGAGCCGTTCTTGGGCGTCATGCGCAAGCATCGCCGCCACGTCGATGATATCGACTCGGCTTTGTGCCCCTACGATCTTTTGCAAGCTGCTCGCGGCGCCTGGGATGACGCGGTCGAGATCGGCAGCAAGGCGGGCTTTCGCAATGCGCAGGCTACGGTGCTTGCTCCGACGGGCACGATCGGCTTCATGATGGACTGCGATACGACCGGAGTTGAGCCCGACATCGCTCTCGTCAAATACAAGCGCCTCGTGGGCGGCGGAATGCTCAAAATCGTCAACAACACCGTCGGTGAAGCCCTGGGCCGCCTCGGTTATGACGAGCCGCAGCGTCAGAAGATCATGTCGTACGTGAACGAGCGCGAGACGATCGAAGGCGCGCCGGGTCTGCGACCTGAGCATCTACCCGTGTTCGACTGCGCGTTCCGGCCGCAAAACGGCGTGCGATCGATCCACCACATGGGTCACTTGCGCATGATGTCTGCGACGCAGCCTTTCCTGTCGGGTGCGATCAGCAAGACAGTCAATCTGCCAGGCGACTGCACCGTCGAGGACATCGAAAACGCGTACATGCAGGCATGGAAGCTTGGCCTGAAGGCGGTCGCGGTGTATCGCGATGGGTGCAAGCGCAGCCAGCCCCTGTCGACCAACAAGCGCGAGACGGCGAACGATCGTCCTGCAGAATCCGCGACGGCAAATGCGCTGCAGCATCTGTTTGCGCGTCTGCCCGAGTCGACACGAGCCATGCTGCAGACCATGCACGATGTGCCGGTCGAAGAGCTGCTACGGCATATCTCGGCTCTGACTAATCCCAAGGGGGCCCCGGTGGCCGTCCGCCGTCGGCTGCCTGATGAACGACGCTCCTTGACGCACAAGTTTTCGGTGGGCGGCCACGACGGCTATATCCACGTCGGCATGTACGACGATGGCTCGCCGGGCGAGATCTTCATCCGCATGGCCAAGGAAGGCTCGACGATCTCGGGCCTGATGGACTCGATGGCGACGGCCGTGTCGCTGGCGCTGCAGCACGGAGTGCCCCTGAACCTGTTCGTCGACAAGTTCACGCGCACGCGCTTTGAGCCCTCGGGCTTCACTGGCAACCCTGACATTCCGCGTGCGAGCTCAATTGTCGACTATTTGTTCCGCTGGTTAGAGTCGAAGTTCCTGCCCGAGCAGCGGCAGGGCGAGCAGCTTGAGATGGAGCTGCCGGTGGCCAAGGCCGACGGAACGGGCGAAACGACGGCGGCCGCAGCCAGCAAGACGAGCTACGTCGATCTCAGCCAGTCGGGCAACATTCGAACGGCTTGGCGCGCCGAGACGGATGCGCCGACCTGTCATGAGTGCGGCACGATCATGGTGCGCTCTGGCGCTTGCCATAAGTGCCTGAACTGCGGCTCAACCTCTGGCTGCTCGTAGGCCGGCTCGATGGCGCCGCATCCAGTGCCAGTGATGGATCCGCGGCGTGGGCTCGTTCGCGCATGAACAGCATCATCAGCCGCCTTGCCTGACCATTCAGTGTCGGCTGATGTTGCCAAGCATTGATTTGCGTCAGAGAGCCAGCCTATTCCTTGACGAACTGGCCGGCTTTGAAGACGAACTTGGTCTTCTTGTCTTGCCAGGGCAGAAGGATCGGCACCACATCCTCGGCCGGCATGTCGGCGTAGTTTGCCGGCGAAAAACCAACTGGGGGCTGTGGCGCTAGCACAATGTCGGTCGTGCTGCCCCGTCGAGTAAACAGGATCTGCGTCGACAGGCGTTTGCTTCCCTGTTCCTTTGCGACCTCAGCGGCAAAGATACTCTCGAAGCGATTGCCTTTGAGTACGTAGACGCGCAGCACCTCGCGCGTGCCGCCGCTGCCGCGCTCGACGATACGCAGCGCCATGGCCTGCTTTTTAGGCTCGATGTCGATGAGCTGTGCTTCGCGGATGTCGGCGCGCGATGGCGCCACTTCCTGATACGCAAAGCTCTTGCTCGCGAACGCAAGGAAGCGGCCGACCAGCAAGATTCGCCCCGGCCCCTCGCCAAGGTCGCCGGACTTGTCGAAGAAGACATCCGATTCCTTGGCTTTCAGATCGCCCAGGATGTCCCCCATCGACATGCCCTGCTGTTCCAGCTCGATAGCGGCCAGATCCTCGCCCTTGTCCATCGAACCGAGCGTCGCGGTCGCCGCCAAAGCCCCACTTGGCGCATCGCTGTCGACGGCGCGCAGGCTCATGCGCAGTGGCGTGCCCTCGACGTAGCCTGGAATGATCGACTTGGGCATGCGCAGCTCTATGGCATAGCCGCGTGGCTGCAGCGCATCCCACACCTCAAAAGCGGCGCCCTTTGCGGCTTTCTTGCGTCCAGCGGGACCCTCTCCGTCGATGACCTTGGGTGGCTTCTGGGCCTGCCAGCGGACGACGCGCTTCTGTTTCTGCGCCGCAGCACCGGGATAGATCAGCAGCTTGTCGAGCCGAACGTCGTTCTTCTTCTTGTTTTCGACGCCGAACGCAAACTCAATGTGGTCTTCATTGTTTGATGCGGCTGCGCTGCGCAGAAGGACGTCGTCGTCGACTTCGATCAGCCAGTACAGGCTCTTTTGATCGTAGTTGCAGCGCACTCGCACGGTCAGCGTGCGCGGCGAAGCGCCAGCGACCGGATCAACCTTGAGAGTCACCGGCCCAACGCCGTCCCAGTCGCTGGTCAAGCCATCGATGTGGATCGTGTTTTCTTCGACCAGCCCACAGGACATGGACGCGGGCTCTGCCGCCTGCGCCGATAGCGGTGCCAGCGTCAGAACTGCGGGCAGTGCCAGAGCGGCGGAGCCTCGCGACCAGGGCCATCGCTGCATGCGTTGCATCGACCCAGTATACGCAGGTCAGTCGCCTTTTGGCGGTGCCGTCCTGTCTGCAGCCGCCCCGTCGCTGACAACCTGTGGATGCGGCGGTCTGGCCGGGGCGGGGCTTGCGTTGGTTGCACGGCGCAAAGCAGCCCGCGACATGTGCGTGATCAGCAAAAGGACACCCAGCGCCAAGAGCGCGGCCAGCGTCATCATCACGGGATGCTCGCTGCGCTTGACGAGGTCGCGCAGGTCGCGGGCTCCGGTGCCAGCCGCCGTCGCTGCGATAAACGTTGCGACCGCCACTCGGGGCAACAGCCCCAGGAATGTGGCGAGCAGATAGACAGGCAGCCGCACGCCGCAGCAGGTCAGCAGCAGGTTTGAAAACGGAAAGGGAAATCCAGCGGAGCGCCACAGCGTCACCAGAAACAGCGTCCTCGGCAGCGAACGCTGCAGCAGGGCATAACGAATCTTGCGCGCCGGCTCGTGTTCTTCGATCAGCGCTTCAACGCGCGCCTGCGATGTGCGCTTGGCGATGGAAAAGCCGATCAAGGCACCGATCAGATAGGTCCCGAGCGCCATCACCAGGCCGATGCCCCAGCCATACACCCAGCCGAACAACCAGTTGCAGCTAGCGACGGGAAACAAGCCGATCCCGATCCCCAAGGCCAGCAGCATGGGATAGCCCCAGAACGACATCAAGCCGGGAGCGCTCTTCCAAAAATCGGCGATGTCACCGAGCATCGCCAGCATGCTCAGGCCGGTGACGCTTGGAATGGCCACCCACAGCGCACCCAGCAGGCCGACGGGCCCCAAGCGTCGCACAACGGAAACCAGTCGCTGGACTAGTGGGCGTAGCGTCTGGTGTGAAACCACGTGAGATCTACCTCTGGTCAGAGCGATGTCTGAACGCCCTGTAGCACCGAGAGCATCGAGTCATGCAGGAAGCGGTTGCTCGCCAGGACCTCACCACGAAACAGATCCAGGGGGCCGCCGCTCCAGTTGGTGACCAGTCCACCGGCTTCTTCGCAGATCAGCGTGCCGGCCGCGATGTCCCAGGGCTTGAGCT
>CAZKOY010000054.1:0-31588 GCA_964554495.1 uncultured Myxococcales bacterium | reverse complement strand
TTCCGGTCCTGGCTACCGGCGGTTTCCGCGACGATCCCAAACCTTTTAGCCCCGAGGGAATCGGCGAGGTTGACCGCAGCCACTACTGGACCGTTATCTGCCCTTAACGACTCGCGGTTAGACTGATGCGTAGTAATCGACTTAATCCTGGCGTGCAGGCTGGCCTTGCTTGCATGTTGGCCTGCAGCCTTCTTTCGTGCGGCGGCGAAACCACGACGCTGGCCGCGTGTGCTGGCGACCGTACCTGCCCCGCCCCTACGAACGATCTTCCCTGGGCTGTGCAGATCTTGCCGGCCCCCGGCAGCGGCAATACCAGCGATGGCAAGAACGCTGCTCTGGCCCAAGACGAGAGCCGCTTGGTCTTTGATCGGGATGGCGCCGCTATTTTCCGCGTGCGGGGGACCGCGCTGGTCACCGGCACCGTGAGCGATGCCAATGCTCAGCTCTTGGTCGGGGCACACATCACCGCCCGCCTGCCCTCCGGCATTCCTGGCCAAAACGACTACAACACAAGCGGCGTTACAGCCGAGACCCCGCGCGGCACGTTCTCTCTGCGCGTGCCTCTGGCCTCTGTTCCAGCGCAGCAGCCCTACCAGTTCTGGCTAAGCTTTGACGATCCGTTCTTGGCCAGTTTGTCACCGCCGCAGTGGCGCAGCGAGTCGATTGCCACCGACCGAGAGCTATCGCTGCGCTTGCCCGCGCTCAGCGACTTAGCAGTCGTCACCGGCCGCATCACCAACGCACTCGGGGAAGGTGTGGGCAGCTTGAGCGTGCAGGCCTTCGACGAGCAAGCGCGCCTGGTATCGTCGACCGCGCTGTCGCAGAGCGGCAGTGGCACGCAGGCTGGCACTTATCGCCTGCTCATCGATCCGACGCTGGCCAGCAACGCCAGCGGTCGATTGACGGTGGTCGTGCGACCCAGCGCGCAGGACACCGTGCTGCCGATCCTCGAAGCCAGCCTGGCGGTTCCGCTGCCCAACAGCCAAAGCCGCGTCGACTTCGCGGTGCCTTCCTATCGCAAGCCGGTGATCTACAAGCTGCCGATTCGCGGCGGCACGCTGGCCGGTACCATCGTGGCTGGAGCGCGCGTACGAGCGCAGGTGCTCCTGTCGGATGCGGCGACGATCAAGCTGGGGCACAAGGCGTACTACATCACCAACGGCGACAGCGACAGCGAAGGCCTGGCGCGACTGATGTTGGTGCCGGCACCGATCGGTGGCAGCAACCTGCAGTACCAGATCACCGTCGTAAGTCCGTCGCATGTGCCCTATGCCAGCGTCACGCGACAAGAGCTGCAAGTGGGGCCGACGGAAGGCCTGCTGGGCGCGGTGGTGCTGCCTTCGCGCGCCGAGATTCGCGGACGGCTGCTGGACGCGGGCGGCGTGCCCGTCGCGGCGGCGCAGGTTGTGGCCTCGCGTATCGATGCGCTGGACTTGGGAACCGCACCGATTGCGACGCAAGCTGTGATGGCCGATGTCCCGCAGGCAATCACCGACGCCAGCGGACGCTTTTCTTTGTATCTCGACCCCGGCGATGTCGACTTGGAATTTGCCCACCCTGGTGGCCTGCAAGCGCGCTCCTCTCTGGACAACCTGCGCATCGGCACGGTCAGCCAAGACGTGGGAGACATCGTGCTGCCGCCTGTCACCTTGGGCTCTTTGGACGTCACCTCCCCGTCGAGCAGTCCGGTGATCGACGCTAAAGTACGCATCTTCGAGCTACCCGATACGCAGCAGCGCCTGGGTGTGTCCTGCGACGGTACGACGCCCTGCTCGCGCACGGGCAAGCTGCGAGCCGAAGCCTTCACCGGGCGCAGTGGACGAGCACAGTTCCTGCTGCCCGGCGGCAAAGCGCGCCTGCTGGGTCGCTAACCGCCCGCACGGATTGCTGTTTTCCGAGGGGCCCCGGCGGGCTCTCGCTGCGATAGAATCCGCGCATGTCCATGTGGTCTCCGCTGCCGCGACCCAGGAAGCCCGCATCCTGCGCCCCTGACTTCACGCCGCCCCTGTGCATGGAGAGGCGCTGATGCCCAGCGAGCGCAGCGAAGTGACTAAGTCGCGCGATCTTGATCCGCAGGCTGGACGCATCGCACCGACGCTGCGGCGCGTCCGTCGCTTGAGCGCCGGCCTGGTGCATCACCGCGCCCCGACCTGGTCCGTCGATGGCCGGCTCTTGGCTTTTCTGCACGATGAAGGCGACGATGCGTGCTGGGTGATCTGCGATCGCAAGGGTCGAGTGGCGCGCGTGATCGCCGGTCCCGGTACTGGACGCGCTTCGTTTGCTCCCGATGGCTCGCTGGCGTATGGCAGGGCGGTCGGCGCCACCAGCGAGATCTGGCAGTCTCCCGCTTGGCCGCCCAGCGGTCGTCCCACAGCATCGAGCACGGGCCGGCGGCTCTTGGGAGGCGATGGTCGCTTGTACTGCGATCCCGCGTTTTCGCCCGACGGCCGCTATTTGGCGTATATCGCCGACGACGGTCGGCCTGGTACCGCCCGACGCCTGTGGGTGCTGGATCTGCAGACCGATGAACATCGTCTGCTGGTCGCCGCGCTGCCTGGACCCGATACTCCGTCGCGACTGGCCCATCCGGCTTGGTCGCCGCAGGGGGACGCGCTGTACTTTGAAGCGCAGCGGCCCGACGGAGACGCCCTCTTTTTCCAGCGCTTGCCTTCCCCTTGGGGTGGGGCGCCCCCTGCGCCGCAGCGCCTGACCGCGGGAGGCTATCGTTGCCCGGCCCCCGTCATGACCGGCGCTGTGCTGTGCGAACGATGGCAAGACGGCGGCGACAGCCTTCTGGTGCTGATCGTGCATGGCGAGAGAGCTACCCCGTCGAGCCCGTCGAGCACAGCACTCTCCGATAGGGCCCCGCGATCGATCGAGCTTCGCATCGCCAAGCAAGCCAAGCTGCAAGGCGGCCTGCGCGAGCCCGCGCTGGGTCATAGCAAGCGCGGACTGTGGTTGGCTTTTTCTGCTCCGTCCCAGCGGACCAAAGACGAGCCTGCCCGCTGTGAGCTGTTTGCGGCGCGACTGCAGGGACTGCCCGACAGAGCGCGCGTCCCCGAGACACACCCAGGCGGCGCACGCGTGGGCTCACGCCCCGCAGGAGCCGAGACCCCATGAAGATCGCGGCCATTGATGTCGGCACCAACTCGTTTCACTTGCTGATCGGACAGGTCAGCGCCGACGGGCAGGTCGTCCCGATCGAGCGCGCAAAGGACATGGTGCGCCTGGGCGATTCAGCGTTTGGCACAGGCGTGATCTCGGCCGAAGCGTTCGCCCGCGCCAGCGAGGCGCTGCGAAACTTCAAGCGCTTGGCCGAGCGCCATCACTGCGATGGCATCGTCGCTGCGGCCACCAGCGCCACCCGCGAAGCCGACAACGGCGGCGACTTCGTGCGCGCCATGCGTGACGAGACCGGCATCGACCTGCAGGTCATAAGCGGCGAAGAAGAAGCACGCTTGATCTATCTCGGCGCACGCTCGGTCCTGCCATTGGCCAGCCGACGGGCTCTTCTGGTCGACATCGGCGGTGGCTCGGTCGAAGTCATGGTCGGCGACTCGCGTGAGCTGTACTTCCAGCGCAGCTTGAAGCTGGGAGTCCTGCGCCTTTTGTCGCAGCTAAAGGGCGATCCTCCGTCGCATGATGACCGCGCCCACTTGTCCGAGTTCTGCCATCGCGCACTGGAACGCGTGGCGGCCCCCATGCAGCGCATCGGCTTTGACTTCGTCGCGATCAGCGCAGGAACCGCTCGCGCGATCTATGAGCTATGCAACCCCAGCGTACCGCTGTCGCGTCCCCCCGATGGCGATCGCATCGAGCGTCCCGAGCGCCCCGAGCGTAGCGATCGCGGCCGCATCGTGCGCTTTGCCGATGTCTATGCCCTGGAACAGCGCCTGTGTTCCCTGAGCAACGTCGAGCGCGCCCGCATCCCAGGGCTTGATGCCCGTCGCGTCGATAGCATCGTGCCCGGCGTCATCTTGGTGCGGTCGCTGCTTGAGGTCTTCCACGCCGATCAATATCAGCTGTGTGAAGCCGCGCTGCGCGAAGGCCTGATTCACGACTACGCCGCCAAGAATCGCCCAGGCATTCAGCTCGTCGACGAGTTTCCCGATCTGCGAAGACGATCGGTCGTCACCTTGATGCGCCGCACACAGGCTCGCGAGCCGCACGCCTATCACGTCGCGCGCCTGTCCTTGGATCTGTTTCGCGGCTTGCGTCCGCTGCACGGGCTGCCGAATGCCGACGGAGAGCTATTGGAGTTTGCCGCGCTCCTACACGACATCGGCTTTTACATCGCGCCGAGCAAGCACCACAAACACGGGCAGTACTTGATTGAAAATGTCGGCCTCGCCGGCTTCACACCCGACGAGATCTCGCTGCTTTCGCAGACCGTGCGTTACCACCGCAAGTCGACGCCCAAGGACACGCATGAGGCGTTTGCCAAGCTGTCGGACTCGCTGCGGCGACGCATTCGCATCCATGCCGCGCTGCTGCGCGTCGCTGACGGGCTGGATCGCACCAACCGCCAGCTGGTGCGCAGTGTTCGCTGCCGCATCTTGTCGCGCGACATCGAGCTGGTCCTGACGCTCGCCCCCGCCATCACGGGAGACGATCCCGATATCGAGCTAGAGCTGTGGTCCGCGCGCCGCAAGGCCGATCTTCTGGAAGAGGTCTTCCGTCGAAAAGTGCGCCTGCTAGTGGCGCTGCCGAGCGCTCAGCTGCCGATCGAAGAAGATGCAACCAAGTAGCGCGAAGCCGTCGACTCGCTTGCATTGAGCTGCTCTGCGGTCTTGCCAAATCGTCGCTGCCGGCTGGCAAAGTCGCTGAGCGCGGACATGAAGTCGGCGGGGACAAACTCTGGCCACAGCCGATCGCTAAAGAAAAACTCCGCATACGCGGACTCAAAGATCAGCTCGTCGCGCAAGAAGTGTTCGCCCGCGCGACAGCCCGTGTAGATGATCAGATCTGGGTCGGGCAGATCCGCGGTGACCAGCGAGGTACGCAGCAGCGTCTCGTCAAGCTGCGTTGGATCGAGGTGCCCCGCCTGCACCGCCTTGGCCAGCTTCTGCACGGCGCAGGCGATGTCGCGTCGCCCGCTTTGCCCCAGGCGCAGGTGGACGCCTAGATCCTCGGAAGGCGACACCAGCTCGCGATCCAGCCACGCCCGCTGCGCACGCCCCGCGGACTCTGCAGACGGCGCGCGATCCGGGCTGCTCGGCCCGAGCGGGCTGCTTGGCCCCGTCGGATAGCTCGGTAGCTCTACCTGCTCGCCACACAGGGTTACGTGACGAACCTTGGCTGCCGCCGCGGCCCGTACGATGCTGCGCGCGGTGCAAAGGCTCTGCTCTTGCGCTTCGCGAAGTGAACGCTTGCGCTCCTCGGCAAAGCGCGCGGTTCCGTTCATGACGACGACAATGTGTCTTGCGTTCTGCATGGGGAAACTAAGCTCTGACGAAACAGTAGGCCTTCTCACGCCGAGGCGCGATGAAGCTGCGGCGAATCTTATGGGAAGAATCGGTGAAGTACAGGAAGAAGCGAAGCGCCCGCCCATGCCCACAAGGCGCGCTGCCGACTGCGCTGTTGACTCGACGGGGCCGAGCCAGATATGACGGGCCGGTCGGCGCCCCCTTCGGCGCGGGCGGAGCGCACGATGCGGTACTGTGAAATCAAGATCGAGCTGGCCAATGAAGAAAAAGCGGCGGTGCATACGCTGCTCATCGAGCGTCAGCTCAGCTTTCAAGAGGTGGACGCATCGACGCTGGATGCGCCACCGGAAGGACGCACGCGCTTCTTTTTGTATCTTGGCGACGACGAGCGCGAGCAGATTCCCCCCATCCTCGATGCGGTGCGACAAGCAGTGCCCGCGGTCGAGATCGATGTCCGTGATCGCGATGAAGACGAGTGGCGAGATGTCTGGAAGAAGTTCTTCACGACTCGCCGCATCGGCCGCTTGGCCATCGTACCTAGCTGGGAGACCGCGGCGCACACACCCGCCGATGACGAGATCACGCTGAACCTGGAGCCGGGCCGCGCCTTCGGCACGGGAGGTCACGAGAGCACGCGGCTGTGCATGCTGCTGCTTGAGCGCCTGACCGACCGCTTTCGCTATCGCGTGTCGCTGTTTTCGCGCCTAGCCGAGCAGCTACGTGTTCGCGCTTCCTCGTCGCTGTGGATCGCTACACAAGAAGCAGAAACGCCGAGCGAAGCGCCCGAGATCTTGGATGTCGGCTGCGGCTCAGGCGTGCTGGCCATCACAGCGCTGCGGCTGTTTCCAAAGACGCAGGCCGTAGCGATCGATATCGACCCCGAAGCCGTCGAGGTCACGCAAGAAAACGCCGAGCGCAATCAGGTGAGTGATCGCCTGCGCTGCGATACCACGCCGCTTGAACGGCTGGATCAGCGCTTTGCGATCGTGCTTGCGAACCTGACCGGTCCGACGCTGATCGAGCTGGCCGTACCGCTGGCGGCGCACCTAAACCAAGGCGGCGTGCTGATCGTGGCCGGCATTTTGGAAGCAGAAGTGCAGACGGTGCAGGCGGCGTTTCTGGCGCAAGGTCTCATCGAAACGACGCGCGCCACCGAAGGCGAGTGGGCGGCGCTTGAGTTTCTGCGCGTACAGCCCGTGCGTGGCGCGGTCATCACCGGCCCCCCAACGCCAGAGGCGAGTCAGGCGCGAGCCATGAGCCGTGGCAGATCATCCAAGCGGTCCTAGGTATTGCAGAAGTAGGCACGCATGTTGATCAACCTGCCTAGCAAGGTGCGCTGCGAGTATCTGTGTCCGTCTTGCGGGTATCGCGGCGCCATTGAGTTCAGCGATCCCGACGCCATCAGCGAACCCGAACCCATCCCCGGCAACAGCCGCATCCTGGCCGAGCAAGCCTTCCGCGCAGCCGAGGTCGCGTTGGAAAAGCGGGCGCACCGCGCGCTCACGCTGGTGCGCTGCCCAAGCTGTCAGACGCGCGACAGGCAGGGGACGCGGCGAGCGTATCGCCGGGCGCTGCTGCCGCTTCTGACGTTGGCTCCTGCCATCTTTATGTTCTGCGTCATCGCCACCGCGCTTTCAGCCCCAGCAGTCGTGGCCGCGACGCCGTGGATTCCCATCGTCGTGGGCTGCGCCGGCTTGGCGACTGTCGGCCCGTTCATCGTGCAGCGTGCGAAAAAGCGCCTGCTAAAAGACGCCGATCAGGCCGTACGCTTCCTTCCTTCTTCAGGGCCGCAACCATCATGAGTCCTTCTCTTTCGTCAGATGCGCGGCTGCGCATGGTGCTTGTTGTCGCTTCGCTTCTGCTGAGCATGCTGATCGGCTTTTTGGTCAGCCGCCGCGGCCAGGCCCCCGCGAATCAAGCCGCTGGTCAAGGCCGACGACCGCTGATTGGCCTGTCGTTCGATACGCTGAAAGAAGAGCGCTGGCAGCGCGATCGGGACGCCATCATCGCGCGAGCCAAAGCGCTCGGTGCCGACACGATTGACCTAGCGGCCAACAGCAATGACACGCAGCAAATCCGCGATATCGAGTCGCTGATCACCAGCCGCGTCAGCGTGCTCATCGTCGTGCCCCACAACGGCGCAGCGATGGCCAAAGCCGTGACCTTGGCGCACGCCGCACGCATCCCCGTGATCGCGTATGACCGCTTGATCCCCGACAGCGATCTCGACTTCTACATCACGTTTGACGCGGTCAAGATCGGGGCGCTGCAGGCGCGCTATCTGATCGATCATCTGCCGACACCAGGACGCGGTCGCATCGTGCGCTTGCACGGCGCCAAGACCGATCACAACGCGCACCTTTTAAAGCAGGGACAGGATGAAGTGCTAAAGCCGCTGATCGAGCGCGGTGACATCCTTGTCAGCCACGAAGACTGGGTCGACGACTGGAAGCCAGAAAACGCCAAGCGCATCGTCAACGCAGCGCTTTCGCGCGTTGCGATTATGGCCATGGCGACGCCGATCATCACGGGCATCTTGGCTCCCAACGACGGCACAGCGCTTGGCAGCGTGCAGGCGCTCTTGGAAGAAGGCCAAGTTGGCCCAGCCGCTGCCGGCAAACCCAAGGTGGTGATCACCGGCCAGGATGCCGAGCTTGCGGCGTGTCAGCGCATCTTGGCGGGCACGCAGACCATGACGATCTATAAGCCACTTTCTGCGCTGGCAACCCACGCTGCCGAGATCGCGTTTGCCATGGCCAGCGGCCAGCCCGTCGTCGCCAACGCCGAAATCGACAACGGTCGCCGCAAGGTTCCGGCGTTTTATATCGATGTCATCGCGGTCGACGAAAAGAACCTGATGGACACCGTGGTCAAAGATGGCTTCCACAGCGCGGAAGCTCTGCGTGGGACCCAGCCCGCAGCGCCGACGCCGCAGCCCGCAGCGCCGGCTCCTTAGCGAGATCACGCCATGGCTGATCTGCTGAGTCTGCGCAACATTCGCAAGCGCTTCGGGGGTGTCGTGGCGCTGTCGGGTGTCGACTTTTCGCTGCGCGAAGCAGAGATCCATGCCCTGTGCGGCGAAAACGGCGCCGGCAAGTCAACGCTGATCAAGATCCTGTCGGGCATTCACCCCGCGTCGAGCTTCGAAGGCGAGTACCAAATCGACGGCGCACTCGCCTGCTTCGAGGCGCCAGCCGATGCCAACCAAGCCGGGCTTTCGGTGATCTATCAAGAGCTCGCGCTGTGTAACGAGCTGACGGTCGCCGAGAATATTTTTCTGGGGAACGAGCCGCTGCGCGGACTTTTTGGCGGGCGGCCCAGTCGACTGTGGCCCGCGCGAATCGATCACATTCGCATCGAGCAAGAGTCAGCGCTGCTGCTTTCTCACTTTGGCATCGCGCTGGATCCACGAGCTCGCGTCTTCGATCTGGGCGTCGGACAGAAGCAGCTCGTCGAGATCGCCAAGGCTCTGGCGCGGCGCTCGCGCGTGCTGATTCTGGATGAACCAACGGCTGCGCTCAGCCAGCGCGAGTGCGCCGTGCTGCTCGATCTATTGCGCGGCTTGCGGCGGCGCGGAACCGCGTGCGTGTACGTTTCACACAAGCTGGATGAGGTGTTCGCGATCTCAGATCGCATCACCGTGCTGCGCGATGGCCAAAGCGTCTTGAGCCAGCCGATTGCGGCCGTGACCCCGGCTCTTGTCGTATCCGCCATGTGTGGACGCACCGTCGACGATCTGTTTCCACCGCGCTCGCCTGCGCCCCGCTCAGCAGCGACCGTGCTTGCGGTTCGCGACCTGTCCTTTGCCCCCCACGCGGGCGCAGCACCGCGCTTGCGCGAGCTGTCATTTTCCGTCGCGGCGGGCGAGATCGTCGGCATTGGCGGCCTGTTGGGTAGCGGGCGCAGCGAGCTTCTGCGTCACCTGTTTGGCACCTTTGGCGTGCGCACGTCCGGGGCGGTGACGCTGCAGGGCCTGCCGTTTGCGCCCCGCTCGCCCAGCGATGCGCTGGACCGCGGCGTGGTGCTGCTTAGCGAAGAGCGACGCCGCGATGGCCTGTGCATGGACGCAACGGTGAATGAGAACCTGTCTCTTTCATCGCTGGCGGCTCTTTTTCCAGCGGGCGTGGGCTGCCATCTGGGGCTTGTCGACTCGCGCCTGGAACGTCGCCGCAACCTGGATATGGCGACGCGCGTGCGCCTGCGCTCGGCGGCATCGACAACGGTCAGCGACGCAACGCTAGCGCTGCGGGCCCGCGCGCTATCGGGTGGCAACCAGCAAAAGATCGTGCTTGGTAAGGCGCTCTTGGCCGCCCCTAAGCTGCTGCTGCTGGATGAGCCAACGCGCGGTGTCGACATCGGCGCCAAGCAAGATCTGTATGAGCTGATCGTCGAGCTGTGCCAGCAGGGCCTAGCCGTCGTGTTGGTGTCTTCCGAGCTGCCCGAGCTAGTCGGTCTGTGCGATCGCGTGCTGGTGCTTTCTGACGGTCGAATAACGGCCGAGCTGGCGCGCGGAGAAGCCACGGCCGAAGCGCTGCTGCTTGCCGCGGCGACCGGCGGCCCGCAGCCCAGCGTCGCTCAACCATCCTCTTCGCAGCGCGCCATGCCGCAGGAGCGTGTCTCGTGAATCAGAACATCTCGTGGCGAGACGTCTCGATGTCGGCCGCGCTCGCCGTCGTTCTTATGTGCCTGGGTGCGGTCTTTTCGCTGGTCGCTCCGCAGTTTCTGACCGCGCGCAACTTGAGCATGTTGATCATCGAGTTTTCGATCACCAGCGTGCTGGCACTGGGCATGCTGCTCGTTCTTCTGCCCGGTCACGTCGATCTGTCGGCAGGCTCGGGCGTCGGGCTCATCGGCGGCATCGCGGCGGTCTTGATCATGCGCTTTGGGCTGCCAGCGCCTGTAGCTTTGTTGATCAGCCTGGGTATCGCTCTTCTTTTGTGGCGCGCTCAAGGAGCGCTGATCGTTGGCCAAGGCATCCCAGCGTTCATCATCACGCTCGGCGGTCTTTTGATCGGCAAGGGGCTGTTCTGGCTGGTCATTCGCAGCACGACCGTGCCCATCGTCCATGGCGGTGGCGAAAACCTGTACAGCCTGTTGACCACGTACTATCTGCCGCCGGGGCCCAGCCTGCTTCTATGTGTACTTATCGTCGCAGCAATGGGCGCATCGAGCCTGCGCGGCCATCATGCGGACCGTGCCGCGGGCATCCACAGCGATGTCGAGCTGCGCTTTCTTTTGTGGTTTGTCGCGGCGCAGGCGCTGTTCGTGCTGGTGCTTTTGTGCGGTGAGTTTCGCGGCCTGCCACTGCCGGCGATCCTGCTTGCCAGCGTCGCAGCACTAGTGCATGCACTGCTGCGGCACTCGCGCTTTGGTCGATACCTGTACGCGATCGGTGGCAACGAAGAAGCAGCGCTTTTGTCCGGCGTGCCGGTGCGGCGTGTCGTGGTGGGCGCCTTCACCTTGCTCGGTGGCGTCGTCGCGCTGACCGGCTTTCTGCAGACTGCCTATGCCGGCGCATCGACCACCACAGTTGGCGAGCTAATGGAGCTTGATGCGGTGGCGGCCTGCGTCATCGGCGGAGCCAGCCTGCGTGGCGGTCGCGGGACGGTCACAGGTGTGCTGCTCGGCAGCTTGATCATGGCGACGCTGCTCAACGGCTTGTCGCTGCTCGCCGTTCCGCCCGAAGCGCGCTTCATTGCTCGCGGCTTGGTGCTGGCGATTGCGGCGTGGCTCGACGTGCGCCTAGCCGCGCGCCCCCGCTAAGCCGATCAGTGCGCAGCGGTCTCGTCGCTTCCGTCGAGTGTGGCGGGTGGCGCGATGAGCTTGAACAGAACCGGGAAGCACAGCGAAAGCAGGATGCCGACCAAGACCAGGCTGGCCTGGGTCGATGCGGTGATCATCTTGAGCGAGCGACCGATGGCCGCGATAGCCACCACCAAAGTAAGCGGCGCCGACAGAAGGCAGCCGGTGGCCAAGCGCTCACGCAGGCTGAACCCGACAGGCGCGATCAAGAGCGCCGGGATCGCCTTGCACAGCCCCGCGGTGCCCGCCAAAAGCAGGGCGTTCTGCACCACCGCGCGATCGAGGGCGGATGCATCGAAGCGAACACCGACCACGATGAAAAAAATGGGAATGAACAGGCCGTTCCCAAGCGCCGCGATCTTGCCCTCTAGGACCTCTTTCTGACGCAGGACGAAGCCGACCAGCATGCCGCCAAGAAACGCGCCCAAGATGGGCTCGACACCCGCCAAGGCCGAGATCGCGACGAAGGCGAGCATGATAAACAGCCCGACGCGAACGCCTAGCTCAGCGACGTCGTGATGCTCTATCAGGCGACGGAACCTCTCGGGGAACCACCAGACCAAGGCGCGGGCCAAGCGGATTACGAGAGCACACAGAAAGAACAACGCGGCGATCTTGCCGATGCGTCCCGCGGTGTGCAGCGTAAGGCCACCGTCGTGCGCAAGCTCGACCCCAGTAACAGCCAAGATGACTGCGAACTCGCCAATAGACGCGGTCAGCATGATGTGACGGCCCAGCTTGCGGCCGGCGTGCCCTGCCTCTTTCAACGTCGCCAGCGGAAGACCGACCGCTATCGCCGAGACAACCAGGGCGTGTACCGGCCCCAGGTGTAAAAGCCGCGCCGCCAAAGTCGTGCAGATGCCCACTCCTGCGATTGCCAGCGACGGGCGAATCAGGGATCGTGGGCCTGCGCTGCGAATCGACTCGAAGTCGATCTCCATGCCAGCCATGAACATCAGGACCAGAAAACCAAAGTGCGACAGGAATCCTACCGTCGGTGTATCGCGCAGAAGTGAAAGTCCGGCCGGCCCCAGTCCGATGCCCGCCACGATCAGAACGACGGCTGTCGGCATGCGCAAGCGCACCGCCACCATGGGACCGAGCACGGCCAGCGCAAGCAGCACAAGCAGCGACTGCAGCAGGTGTTCTCCCGCGGCCATCAGCGACGGTCCCCCGAGGACAGGGTATAAACCAGACACGATCCGGGGGCCGCGAGCAGGCGCAGCGCGACATCGGGCGATGTGAAGCTGTCACGCATCGAGCGCCGCCGCGCCACCACGCAAAGATCGTCGGGGCGCAAGAGCCGCAGAAGCTCGCGCACGGGGTTGCCTTCGGCCTGCACTTCTTCACTGCGCAGTCCATACAAGCGGCTGCGACGCAGGATCTCGGCGGCGACGCGCTCGTCTTGTTTGTCGCGCGCTTCCAGGAACGTGGGCAGGTTCACGCGCACCAGACACAGCGGCAGCGCAAACATGCGCGAAAGATCGATGGCGGCATCCGCCAGCGTGAGATCGGTGATGCCCGGCTGCAGCGGCAGCACAACGCGGGCATAGCTGTCGCGCCCCGAGGAGAACAGCACCGGACAGGACATGCTGTTGCAGATCCGGCCAGCCAGACCAGGGCGACCGAGCAGGCGATTGAACAGACCGCGCCGCGGCTTTTCCAGCACCAGAACACCGGGGCGACGCTGACGAAACTGCGCGCGATGCTGCACAAAGTCAGCACCATCAAGCGCCTGGTCCTCTATCGTGCGCGCGTGTGGACGCGGCGACTGCGTCGAGGACGCACTGCCCTGATTTTCGACGGTCTTCTTGTCCGCTTTCAAGCCGGGCGCCAGGCGAACCAAGGCCTGTGCTCGCGTGCCATGCAAGAGCTGCAGTGCTTCGCGATCGACGGCCGCCATGTCGCGCGTACTCGAAGGCAGATATGCAAGGACTGCGCTGCCATGCCGCAGCGGAAACTGCGGCAGCCCAATGCGTAGCTGCTCGGCAACATGCGACAGGATCTCGGGCTCACCAATCACCAGCACGCGGTCTTCGGCTGCAATGGACGTCTCGCCCGTCGGAATCACCAAGTCGCCATGGCGATAGATGGCCGCGATGCGCCAGCCCGCGGCCTGAAGCTGCGACAGCGGAACGCCAATCGCTGGTGAGCTGGGCAGCACCACGAACTCGATGATCTCGCCGCGGCCCTGCCCAACGCTGGATGCGATCACCAAGCCGTCGTAGCGCAGCGCTTGTTCCACAACGTTGCCCAAGATCTGCGCGCGTACGATGGCGCGGGCTCCCAGCGCTTCATACTCGGCGGCGCGAGCGGGATCGATGACGATGCCGACGATGGGATTGAACTGCAGATCGCGAGCCAGTCGACATACTTCCAGGTTGCGACGATCGTCGCCGGTCGCAGCGACCAAGGCCGCCGCATGCTGCATGTCGCCACGCGCTTCTTCCAACACAAAGCGCGAGGTTGCATCACCCAGCCGCTTGCCGACGGCATAGGCCACCGTTGATGCCGCTGCGGACTCTGCTGCGGACGACACCGAAAGCCGAAGCTCGTCGAGCGCCGTCTGCGATGTGTCCAAGACCAGGATCGGCGCCAAGTGAACCACACGATCCAAGATCGACTCGATGGTGTGACCGGCCCCCGCAAAGACGATGCGGTCAAGCATGGTTCAGTGTACTCACATCCCGCGCTCTACACGGCGAGGAACTGCGGCGACCGCTTGGCCGGCCGGGCCTCACAGGGAAGCGGCGCCGCCTTTGGCTAGCAGCCGTCGAGAGTCAGGCGCTTTTCGACCCGGCTGCGCGCAAGCCAGGCGGCTAGCTGCGCCTGCACCACCCGAGAATGAGAGGAAGCAAGCTCGGGCTGCGCTAGGTTGCGCTGCTCCAACGGATCGTCGGTGAGGCAGTACAGCTCAAGCTCATCAGCGGCCTTATGGCGCTGGCCATCGAAATAGCGGCTGTATTTCCACAGCGTGCGCGCGGAATCACCCGCGATGCGCGCGACGACCGTTTCGACGTAGCCAGGCTGGATCACAGGTCGATACGGCAAGCGCAGAACGCCGAACTCAAGCCACGCTCCGCCGTCGCTGATCTGATCGTCGCTCATGAAGTACACCCCTTCGTCTTCGCTTGGGGAATCCGCAAAGGACGTTGAGGTGGCGGCGTCTGCTGCTGCGAAAATCAGCGAGGATCGATCGCGCCCGACCGGTGGCCGCACCACACGATGCGTGCTGCGCAGCGTGGCTTGCAGCGCGGTCAGATCCCCACCAGCCAGCGAGACGATCGTCGGCAACAGATCGACATGGCTGCTCAGTCGCTCGGTCGAAAGCGCCCGTGGAAACAGGCGTGGATTCGAGACAACCAGCGGAATGTGAATCGTCTCTTGATACGCGTTGTGCCACTTCTGATGCATGCCGCCGTGCGCGCCCAGCATGTCGCCGTGATCCGACGTAAACAGCACCAGCGTATCCTCGGTCAGCCCCGCGCGATCGAGAGCAGCGAGGATGCGGCCGATCTCGCGATCAACCAAGGTCTGCAGCCAGTAATAAAAGCGGCGATAGCGATCGGTGGTGAACTGCGGTGCCAGAATGCGCCAGTACTTGTCGACGTAGTCCTTTTGACAGCGCGGCTTGCTCGCCAGGTTCTCGCCCGCCGTCGGAGGCGGTGGCACCGACGGAATCGAGTCATCAGGCCACGGAAAGTCCCAGGCGGTGCTCCACTGCTGACCGTACACCGCGATGTCGTGCGGGTTGACCAGCGAGGCGACCAGAAAGAAGGGCTGCGGGCTCTGCTTCTGCGCCGCACCAAGCTGCTCGATCAGCGACACCACCTGCTGACAGAACAAGGAATCGCGCACATAGCCGGTGTTCGCTGGATCGGCGCCATGGGGCTCGGGTCCGATCCAGCCGGCAAAGCCAAAGCGGGCCAGCGCATCGGCGTGCTGATAAGCGCGCACTCCTTCGGGCAAGACGCGGCCGTGCTTGTCGTTGGTGGCGATCACACGACCTTCGGCATCGAACAGGTCCGCGTGCGAGATGTGCCACTTGCCGCGATAGTGCGTGCTGTACCCGGCGGCGCGCAGATAGTGTCCTAGCGTCGGCAGCGAATCGGGCGAAAGCCAGCGCACATCGGTCGCACTCTTGGCCAAGCCATCGGTCTGACTGACGCCGTGCAGCGAAGGATAGTGCCCAGTAAACAGCGACGTACGACTGGGAGCACAGGCCGTGGCGGCCGTGTAGTGCTGAAGAAAGCTCAGCCCGTGCGCTCGCAGGCGTTCTTGCGCGGGCAGAGGCAGCCGCGGGTCGTAGGGGCGCAGCGCTCGCAGCTCATCGACGAGGATCAGCAGCAGATTGGGACGACGAAGTGCAGACATCGTCCTATTTTACGAGCAGGCCGTCTGGCTCTCTGCGCGGATTCGTCTAGCCACAGCCGCAGGATCCACAGCCCCCAAGTCGCGGCGGCAGTCCTGAGGTCTTGCACGATCCACCGGCCTTCTGGCTCGGCTCAGGTGGCTCGGCGGGTGGCCCCAGCAAGGTGTATAGCTGCTCGCTCAAGCGGGCGCCGAGCGCGATCAGCGCGTCGGGCGAGCCCCCTGGCTGATGCGGTGCTGCGATCAGGATGCGCCCGCTGCGTAGCTCGATGCGATAGCTGCCATCGCCCCCCGCATCGCGTAGCGCCGCCCCCAGAGCCTGCGTCAGGTCGGTGCGCAGGGGCTGGAAGGACTCGATGCGATACGAAGCGGGCAAGCCCGCTGCCGGCATCTCGACAAAGCCCAGATGCGACGGCGCATCGCGGACCGCCGCAGGCAGAACGCGCAGCGCTGGCATGTCGGGATGGCCGCCAAAGGCGCCCAGCAAGAACCGCCGCGCTTGACGCTCGCCCCCGACGACGCACACCGAAAGCGTCGTGCTCATCGCCAGCTGATCGCTGCGCAGCGTGCCCTGCGCCAAGCGCTCGACCGCCATCACCGTCGGCAAAAGCGCCAAGGGCTCAAGCGACGACAGCGCGTGCGCTGGCACATCGCGCTGCAAGGGAAAGTGATGCGTCGCTGCCCACGCATCCAAGGCCGTCGGGCGCAGCTTAGCGCGGCGTTCAAGCAGAAACAGAACCGTCGCCGCCGTGGTTCCGGCAAGCGTCCACAAGACAGGATCGGCCATGGGCATGATCTCTAATCATGCGCTCGCAATGCGCCGGCACAAGAGGCAGATGCAAACGTTTTGCAAGACGTGACAAGGACGGGCCATTGGCCGCGAAAAAGTCGACCGTTGGTTCTTGGTAACAAGCGGCCGCGATCGGAATCTAGTGTTCATGCAAGGTGCTCTGCGCCGCGATCACAAGCCCCCTGTTTCCGCGCCGATTCCGCAGGCAAGTGGCCGAGTCACCATCCTGCTCGCAGCGCTCGCTGGCCTGTCGCTTCCGGCATCGCAGGCTGCGGTGAACGCAGCGACTCCGTCGAGCGCAAGCGGCGAAAGAGCGGCCCCATCACAGCCCACCGCAAGCGAGCGCAGCGCGGACAGCCGACCGCCCGTGCTCTTAGAGCTGTTTACCTCGGAAGGCTGCTCAAGCTGCCCGGCCGCTGATGAGCTTTTGGCGCAGCTTTCGGCATCAGGCTTCGTCGAAGACACCCCCGTCATCGCGCTGGAGCTGCATGTCGATTACTGGAACTACCTGGGCTGGCGCGATCCGTTTTCCGACGCGACATACAGCGCGCGGCAAGCGGCCTACGTCGGCTTCATGGGCCTGCGCGGCGCATACACACCGCAGCTTGTCGTCGACGGGCATGTCGACGTCCTGGGATCCAGCGGGACAAAAGCGCGAGCCGCGATACTGACCGCAGCCGAGTCCAAGCGCGCCAGGCTGCAGCTTTCCTTCGAAAGCAACACCGACACGCTCGTGGCCGCGCTGAGCGATCTGCCGGGACAGCGAGTGGCCCTGTACGCCGCGATCACCGAGCGGGGCCTTACGACGCACGTCCCGCGCGGGGAAAACGCCGGCCGCACGCTGGCCCATGGCCCCATCGTGCGCTGGCTTGAGGCTGTGGCGCGAGGTGATGCCGGCCGCCTGCGCGCCACGGTGCCTCTGCGCATCAGCAAGTCGTGGCGCCGCCCAGAGCTGCGCGTCGTGGCCTTTGCTCAAGACGAAAAAACCGGCCACATCGTCGGCGCTGCCGAGCGGCCATTACCGTCGAAGTAGCACGCTTTGGCGATCGAGCATCTGGCAGTACCAGTCGATGGTCTGACGCAGGCCATCGACCAGAGCGATGCGCGGCCGAAAGCCCAGCCCGCGCAGCAGCGTGCAGTCCAATAACTTTCGCGGTGTGCCATCGGGCTTGCTCGGATCAAAGCGCAGGCGCCCGGCATAGCCGACTAGCTCGGCGATGCACTGAGCGGCCTCTGCGATGCTCACCTCATCGCCGCTGCCGATGTTGATGTGCGAAAAACCGGCGCGCCCGATCGACGAGGCAGAAAGGGTTCCTGCATCCATGCGCTCGGCAACATCGACGATGGCGCGGGCGCAGTCGTCGGCATGCAGAAATTCCCGGCGCGGCTGGCCGCTGCCAAAGACCACGACTTCTGGCTGCTGTTCTCGCTTGGCAGCGACGATACGACGGATCAGCCCAGGCAGCACATGCGACTCGTTGGGATCGAAGTTGTCGCCGGGCCCATACAAGTTGGTCGGCATCACCGACAGATAGTCATGACCAAACTGCTGCCGCAGCGTCTGCACCAGCTCAAGCCCTGCGATCTTGGCCAGGGCATAGGGGCGATTGCTCGGCTCCAAGGGGCCGGTCAGAAGCGCCGTCTCGGCCATGGGCTGCGCCGCATCGCGCGGATAAATGCAGCTACTGCCGAGAAAAACTAGGCGCCGCACGCCGGCTTGATGCGCTCCCCAAATGACACTGTTTTGCAGCTGCAGGTTGTCATGCAGGAACTCAGCTCCGCGCTGCAGGTTGGCCAAGATGCCGCCGACGCGAGCCGCCGCGACAAAGACCACCGTCGGCTGCGCTTCGGCATAGAAGCGCGCAACCGCTGCGTCATCGCGCAAATCCAGCTCGCTGCGCCTGCGCACCACGATGTCGGAATAGCCCCGCGAGAGGAGCTCGCGATGCAGCGCGCTACCGACGAGGCCCAGGTGTCCCGCAACGAAGATGCGATCGGTGGGATGAATGCACGGCATGCGCAAGTCCAGGCAGATTTCCGCCCAGTCCGCATTGTGCCGCAGGGTCGATGTTCCGACGGAGTTTTTCTTTCGCCGCGTACGCCTGCGTGATAAAACGCCGCGCATGCGAAGCGGTGTCCTTTCCTTCCGTCGACGCGTGCGCAGGTTGCGCGGCTGGCTCACGGCGTGTGGCCTGATGGCGATGGTCAGCGCAAGTGGCTGCGTCGTGGTCAAGCCGTACCAGCGCGAGCTTCTGTCCGAGCGCTGCATGGCCGCTGGCTTTGGCGATCTGCTTGAGCTGCAGTTCCGCGGACACTGGGAGGGCTCGCGCCATGGCAGCGAGGGCGGCTTCACGACGGCAGGTGGCGGGTGCGGCTGCAACTAACAGTCCTGCTGGGGGCTCTGCTTGTCGTTTCGGCAGCGCCTGTGCGCGCCGAGCAAATGTCGCAGAATCCCAGCGGCGAAGTCAGCTTCCGCGGCAACTACTGGCGCGATCGCAACACGCGTGTGCTCAATCCCTCGGTCGATATTCGGCAAGATCTGCCGTCGGGAGTCTCGCTGTCGGGACACTATCTGCTCGATGCCATCACGTCGGCCTCGGTGGCAGCCGGCGCACAGTCCGACATGCCGTTTACCGAGATGCGGCACGAGGCAGGCGTCAACGTCGCAGTCCCGCTAGGGCACGGCAGCAAGCACAAGATTGCGGGCAGCTATCGCTACTCGACCGAGAGCGATTACTTTTCGCACTCGGCTGGGCTGCGCTTGAATCTAAGCCTATTTCGCGACAACACAACGCTGCTTTTTGGTGGCGATTATGGCCACAACACCGTCGGCAAGCGCCTGGGACCGACTGGCTATCTGCTGATGGGAGCGCTGCACACAATCCACTTGGTTGGCGGTTGGTCCCAGGTCCTTTCGCGCCGGCTCTTGGCCACCATCAGCTACGAAGTGACGATCAACAAAGGCTTCCAAGAAAACGTCTATCGTCCCGTGTTCATCGGGGCCGAGCGACGCGAAGCCGAGAGTCTGCCTGACTATCGCGTGCGCCATGTCGTTGCGTTTTCGCTGCATCACATGTCGCTCTTGCCCAGCGAGCTTGTGCCGCACTTGACGCTGCGCCCGGCCCTGCGCATCCACAGCGACTGCTGGGGGCTGCGCGCCGTGCAGCCTGAGCTTGCCGCTTCGCTGCCCATCGGCCCCGTCGAGCTACGCGGGATGTTTAGTTTCTATGGCCAAAGCGGCGTGCAGTTCTATCGCGCCGAGACGTCGATGGACCGCCCCGGCATCCACCCGCAGGTGCCGATCTATGGCACGCCGGTTTCGTGGGATCAGTGCGCCGATCCGATGGGCGATGGCATGCCCATTTCTGTCTATACCTCAGACGTCAAGCTGGGCACGTTCTCGACGTATACAGGTGAGCTGCAGATCAAGTGGCGGCTGAGCTTTTTCCGCCGTGTCCTTGGCCCCGTGGGCGAGCGTCTGTCGCGCAGCGTGCTAGAGCTCTCTGGTGGCATGTGGTTCGCCGACCAGGCTGTAGGTTGGCAGTTTGGCATCCCACTCAGCAGCGACGATCCATACGCCCCTGCGGGCTGCGGTACCGTGTGCGGCGCCGGCTTGGCCAACCTGGGCCTGACCGTCCCGCTTTAGCAGGCGCCAGCGCGCTTCGTTGGCTGAGGAGTATACGAAGCGGACCAGGGCGGCCCGCTCTGGCTATCCGACGACGGGTGGAGCGGAGGGCGGGATAAGGATGATGACGTCGCGCTGATCGAGATCGGTGCAGCCGCCCGCCAGGATGCGGATCGTGGCGTGGAAAATCTGCGGCTTGTCGATCGGCGGTTGGAAGTCGTTTTTCGCCTCGATCGTGAAGCGCACCACCGCACCTGGCACCACGCCCGAGAAGCCCGTCATCGTCTTCATCGGCGTCTTGTTGGTCGGAGGCGGCGAAGCGGTCGCATCGAGCGGCACGATGTTGGTGATGAAGTCGGCCGTGGTCTTGCCCATGGTGACCGGAATGCCGCCTTCGCCCGTCGTCAGACCGTCTTTTTTGGTCTCGACATCGAACGCGGCATACAACGCGACGTTGCTGATGCCGGACACCACCTGATTGCCCAGGCCCGAGCCATTGGTACCGATCTTAAAGACCAGCGGGCACAGACCGCTGCCGTCTGGTGCTTCGCCGACTCCATTGTGACCGGTGCAGCACTGACCGACCCCACAGCCAGCCGGACGCATGCCAGCGGCGCCCCACGACTCGGGCGGAACCATGGCACCTGTGCCCTTGGCAAAGCTGTTCAGATCCTTGCTTGCCGTGCAGTCTGGGCTCGCCCCTGGAGCCTCTGCCGAGACGCCGATGACCTTGGCGCAGATCTTGTTCAGCGCAGCCAGGGTCTCGGTCCGCGAGTGAGCGCGAGTCGCCACGACGCCGCCATAGTTCACCGACTGACCGCCGCAGGTGCCCGTCTCGCCCTTGGCGTGAAAGACGATGTCCGTGATCATCGTCACGACGGGGAACGCGCCGCGACGGAACTCGACACCGCCCAAGGTTCCTGGCGTCTGGTGCTTGGGAATGTTGACGACGCCAGCCTGCACGTTGCCTTCGCCGGTCGCGATCTGATACAGCGCCTCCATCTGGCCTTCGGGGCCATCGCCACCGCTGCCGCGCGGCCGTGCGCCGTTTAGCAGCTTGTCGACCGAGCTTTGCGCCGTCGTCACCGAGCTTGTCATCGGGCTGATCAAGATCAGCGGCTGATCATCCAAGTTGCCGGGGAATGAGTTGGCATCGCCGTAGGGCGAAACCGGGAAATCCTCGACGGCAGCAACGCCAAACCAGGCATCTTTGAGCGCCGCTTTCTTGACGGCAGGAATGATCGTGTTCGAAAGGCTCGAACGCAGGTTGTTGATCTCTTCGCCCATGCTGCCGGTGGTGTCGACGGCAAAGAACGAGTCGATCGACTGGATGAACGTCTGGAAGGTCAGCGGCTGCGACTGCGCCGGAGCCTGGTACGGCAGATCAAAGAAGAAGTCCTGGGCCGCACCGCTCTTGCGCAGCCACACGACGCTCAAGTTGGCCAGCGCCGTCTTGTCTTGGTACGTCGCCTTGATGCGCGTGAAATCGACCTTGTTGGCCGTCATCTTGGCGCTGGTAAAGGAAGCACCCGTCAGCGCACCGACGGCGGGGTTGTCCAACGAAAGCATCGTCTGCGCGGTGACGTCTTCTTGTACGCCATTGCTTTGAAACAGCACGACCTTGAATGACTTGGTCGCTTCTTGGTTCAAGTCGACCAGCAAGACGTCGTTGTCCGGCACGATGCGCAGCCCAACGACGCGCGGCGGTGGGGTCGCCATATCCGGCGGTTCTTCGCCGTCTCCATTGTTCCCCAGCGAGTCCAAGGTCACCCCGGTACAGCGGGCCGCACCGGCAGCCAACACCAGCGCTGCGGCCAATCCAACAGAGCGCCACCCTCTGAAATAGAACCCGTTGTTCCTGGTCATAGCCTTCCTTCCTTTCTGTAACCGGAAACGGCGCCGTGCAGTTTTTTGGCGTCTGAGTCTTGCGTCTGCTCCTACTTACTAGTGACTTAACATCGGGTAGATAGCTCAACAATCTGGGGTTTTCCTCCCATTTCTGAGGGATCGATCCATCAGAATTCATGGCAGCACAGCGTCGGTCAGGTTGCCGCGGACATGCCGCAAAAGCTGCGCTAGCATCCGCGCCATGCGAGCCAGCGATTGGGAATTTCGGTACCGCTTCTGGATCTTTGGCGCCCTGTTTTGGCTGGCCTTTGCCGCGTATTTCATCGACGGTGTGCCAAGCGGAGTACGCCTCTCTCGCTGGCTTGCGCACGATGTGCTGGGTGGTGCCGATTGGCTGCGCGTCTATCGCGGAATCATGGCGGTGGCTGCGCTGTTTGTCGTCGCCACAGCGGGGCTGCGCACGTGGGCGACCGCCTATCTGCGCAGCGATGTCGTCCACGATAAGGTGCTGCACAGCGAAGGCCTGGTGGCAGATGGTCCCTATCGCCATCTGCGCAACCCGCTGTATCTGGGAAACTATCTGCTCGTCTTGGGCTTTGGCTTCGTTGCCTGCGTGCCCGGTTTCCTGTGGCTGCTCGTCAGCATTCCGCTGTTTTCGCAGCGCTTGATCCAGCGCGAAGAGCACGAGCTTACACAGTCGCAAGGCGAGAGCTATCGCGCATACCTGTCGCGCGTACCGCGTCTGTGGCCCGCGCTGTCGCCACGGCTGCCAGCCGCTGGCCTGCAGGCGCGCTACGGCCAAGCGATCCGCGGCGAGCTATGGGTATGGAGCTTCGCGGCCGCCGCTGTGACCTATGCCGTGACGCTGGACCGCACGCGCTATGGTCTGGTAATGGCGGCGGGCATGGCGCTGTATCTGGGGATGAACTGGCTGAGCCGCCCTGGAAAGACGCAGTCCGTCCCCAGCGCGCGATAAGCCTTCACCAGATCGAAGGGCCCGGCTGTTTGAAATCCACCAGCCAGGTTCTCGGCAGACTCGACGGAACATGCAGGGTCGCGAGCATTTTGGAACGTGGCATAGGCATTGCGTGCAATGCTCCGCGATGTTCGCCTCTCGGCTTTGGACGTTGCGCTCGCCGCTGCTGCGTCGCCCCCTGTGGCAGGGGCTGCTGCGACCGCTTGCTGGCGGCGCCGCGCTGCTGTTTCTGATGGCCGACGACGGCATCAGCAGCGATGAGCTAGCCTGCGAGATTGCAGTGACCCAGCTTGCGCGCTGCTGTCCGGCTCTTGCGATCGACAAGATCTCGTGCGTACACGGCGGCTGCGATAGCGCCATCCTGCCGGACATCGATGAAGGGCGTGGCCAGTGCATCCAGCAGCGCAGCTGTGATGAGCTACAGCGACTCGGCGCCTGTGAACCCGGCTTGTGGGAGCTGCATCCGCGCTGCCTCGCCATGGGTACGAGCAACCCCACGTGTCAGATCCTCGTTCCCCCATGTCATTGATGCGCGGCGCACACGCTCGACTGCTGGCGGTGGGCCTTTTCTCCGCGACGATGACCGCCTTGCCTTCGGCGTTTGCGGCCAGCCGACGCGGCACCGCGGCACCGACCAGCGCGGCAGCGCCGGCCGGGCCCACGACCCTTGCCCCGGCAGCGATCCCGACAGCCCCAGCCTCGCCATCGACCGCTTCGCCACCCCCTGCACCGACGCCCAGTCCCAGCGACGAGGGCAGCACGCTGTCTCCGCCCATCGTCGACATCCCGCAGAGCCCGCGACGCACGCACTTTTTCGGTCGCGTCTCTGTCGGCTTTGCCTATCGCTGGGCCTTTTCGCAGTCGATGCCGGGGGCGGCGCTGATCGCCGAGCTCGGTGGCCAAGATCTGCGCTGGGCCGGCAGCGTTCGTCTGCACATCGAGGCAGGTCAGCTACTCACGGGCCTGCCGCATCAGGTCGTGCTGATTGGGCCGCAGCTATGGCTCAGCGTACACAGGCGCATTCGCGTCGGCGTCGGCATTGATCCGGGCATGCTGCTGCTAAGCCGTCGCACCATGCCCGGTCGCTCGATGTGGACTGTGGTGCTGGGTGGACACGTGGGAGCGACCGCGGATCTCGTGCAGATCGGCACAAGCGGCGCGCTTCACGCCGAGCTGGGGGTGGGGGCCTATGGGCTGACGCAGGCGCCAGGCCCGGTCTCTGTCTCGACGCACCTGGGCTTGGGCTACCGCCTTTAGTCGGGCAGCGACGACAAAAGATCGTGCAGCCGGCTGCGTTCCGAGGCGCTCGGCAGATTGCGCGCCATATCGCGCAAGAGCGTGCGAGCCCGCTGCGCAGCGCGGCGTTCTTCCTCGGTCCGTGAGCGTGCTCGCGCAAACAACACGCCGTAGTAATAGGGCGCTCCCGTTGTGTCTTCCTGAATCATCAGAAAGACGCCGCGCCCCAGCGCCGTCAGACGAGCGACACCGGTACACTCGATGCTTGCACTGCTGACCGCGCTGCAGAACGGCACGTTCTGACAGTTCGCCCACGGCCAAAAGTACGGGCTGGTGCCGCTCTGCGTCGTCGCTCTTTGGAACTGCGCGCAGGTATGAGGCAGCGATGCATGGCTCTGCGCAAAGCAGGTCTTTTGCGTCGCGCAGTGAAACGTCGTCTGAAACCACTTCTGATACGTTGCGTTGTAGCCGCAAGAGGCCGGCAAGTGCGGCTCGGGTTCGCTGCTGCCGGGCGAGCTGGCCCGCGCGATCAGTGGCTCGACATCGAGCGGCGTGTCGGCAACAAGCTGCAGGCGAAGCTGGGCCGCGTTGTAGATGCGCTTGAGCACATCGATGTCGAGAGCCGCCTGTGGACAGCTGCCACTTTGATCGAATTCCCGACGCATGCGCTCGACGGCCTCTTCGGCCTCGGGGACCAGGGTGCGATTGCGATCGGCCACCGTTGGTCGACGAAGCGCCCGCATCAGCTCGGCCGGATCGTGGCAGCTGCCCAGCGCCAGATAGCGCCCCTTGGGGCAGTCTTTGTGAACGCGCAGACCGGGAGGTAGCTCCTCGTCGAGCCGATCGCCCGTGGATGTTGCATAGCCCGGCGACGGTGGGTTGGTCAGGAAGTCGCTCACCCGCATGTGGCACATCGGGGCCTGGCCTTCGCCGACGCGCAACAGATCGGCAAGCTGGACGTCGCGCAGCTTGCGAAAGCCAAGCTGGCAGCACTCGGGCTGTTTCGACGAGCAGCGCAGCACAGGCGGCAAGATCAAGCCCGCGCTGCGCATGTTCCAGGTCTTGCCGTCGCTGCATACCACCGACACGTCACCGCGATCAGCGGCTGGACGGCAGGAAACGGGCAGCGATGACGCCGCGGCGTCCGATGAGGAAGGTGTGGCCGGGCCGCCCGAAGTCGCTTGCCCTGGACTGCCTTCAGCGGCCGTCACCGTCGGAGGATCCACAGACTGCGGCGGTGCTGCGCTTGCCGCAGGTAGGCCGGTTGGAGCCGGCACGTGCTCATCGCCTGTCGCGGCGGTAGGCGGACTGGCCGGCTCGGTCGCAGCCTCGGTGCCGTTGCCAGAGAGCCGCAGCGGAGGAAACTCGACGTGATCGCGCGGAATGTCTCGGCCATGGCGACGAATCGTCAGCTTCCCGCGCGAGATCTGCGGACGGCCCGCGGCGTCTGGCTGCGCAGTACACAGGCTGAGCACCGGCAGCGCCAGGCAAAGCGCTCTGCGCAACCACGTGCTCTTTTGCCCCCAACCGGTCGACGGTGGATAGACGACCACGCGCTGATCGTATCATCTTCATCGCGTCTTGCTCGGTCCGCGTGCGAGGCTGCGTGCTAGACTGCGCCGCAGTGCTGCGCGCATCCCCTCTCCGTCGGTTTGCCTTGGTCTGGCCTGCTGTTTTCTGCCTGCTGGCCTTGCCTGCTTGCCGCGCGTCTTCCTCGGGCAATCGCGGGACGCAGGCCCCATCTCAGCCTGCGGCCTTGGACATGGCCAGCCGGCCACCGTTTGTGCGCAGCGATATCCCGCGCATTGACGTGCATACGCACGTGCTTCTGGGAGCCGCGAGCCGGGCTGCGCGCCTGTTCGATCGCAATGGCATCGTCCATGCCATAAACCTCTCGGGACCACCGGCTTCCGTTGGGCTTGATGACTTCATCGCCGACAGCGAGATCGCGTACAGCCGCTCGACGATGTTCACCAACCTCGACTGGTCGCTGTGTGAACAGTCAGGCTATGCCGAGCGCATGGTCGAGGATCTGGTACGCGCCAAAGCGCTTGGCGCACGCGGCCTGAAGATCCCAAAGATCCTGGGCCTTGGTGCCAGGGGACCGACGGGAAAGCTGCTGGCAATCGACGACAGCAGCCTGGATCCAGTATTTGAAAAGGCCGGCGAGCTCGGCATGCCAGTGGCCATCCACAGCGGCGATCCACAGGCCTTCTGGCAAGAACCCAGCGCGCGGAACGAGCGCTATGAAGAACTACAAGCCCACCCAAGCTGGAGCTTTTTCGCCCCGCATCAGCGAGGCGAGGTTCCTTCGTGGCAGGCGCTGTTCGAGGCCTTCGTTCGTCGCGTCGCGCGCCATCCCAAGACGATCTTTATCGGCGTTCACTTCGGAAACGCTCCCGAGGATCCCGAGCTTGTGGCTCGCGTCTTGGACACCTATCCCAACCTGCTCATCGATACAGCAGCACGTCTGCCAGCCATCGGTCGGCGCGATGCGAGCCACTCGCCCGAAAGAATGCGCGCGTTTTTTCTGAAGTACCAAGACCGCATCCTGTTCGGTAGCGACACCGCGGTGGGACGCGCGCCAGACGCGCTGATGTTCGGCTCGACGGGAAAAGATGCACCCAGCGAAGCGGACGGCGACCGCTTCTTTGAGGCGACCTGGCGATACTTTGAAACAATGGACAGCGACATCCCCAGCCCAACGCCGATCCAAGGACGCTGGAACATCGCCGGCATTGGCCTGCCGCGCGCCGTGCTGGAAAAGATCTACTACCGGAACGCTGCGCGCCTGCTGTCGTTGACGATTTCGCCGACCCCGCTGCCCAAGCCCGAGCCCAAGATCGTGCCCGGCAGCTTGCAGGATCTATAGCGCAGAGCCCAGACGACCGCGGCGCGCCGCATCCGCCATCGGTCCCGTTCCCCGCGCTCGGTTCCCATGCTTTGGGACCGCCGCTGCGCTGCTTACGAGGCCTTGCCCCCGTCGCGCTTGCCCATCTTGATCAGCGGGCGCCCCTTGGGAGCAGCGGGAGGACTACCGGGAGTGACCGCTGGAGCCGGCTCGCCGCGGCGACGCTCGATGACGACGCGCTTAATGCGAACCTCTTGCATCGGTCGATCCATGCTGTCGCGCGGCACGCGGGCGATCGACTTGACCAGCGCGATCTCTTTGCACTGGCCAAAGATCTGGTAGTGACCACCTGCGCGCCCGCCGTCATCAAGAGCCGTCGTGGGCCCTTCGGTAATGAAGAACTGCGAGTCGCCCGTGTTGGGACCGCGGTTGGCCATGGCCATCATGCCGCCGGCTGCAAAGCTGTGCGGCGCGTTTTTCTCGTCGAGGATGCTGTAGCCAACATTGCCGCTGCCACGCCCCGTGACATCGCCGCCCTGAATCATGAAGCCGGGAATGACGCGGTGGAAGATGAGCCCGTCGTAAAATGGCTTCTTCTTCCACTCACCGGACGTCGGGTCGCGGAAGGGACGCAGGCCGCGGGCCAAGCCGACGAAGTTGGCGACGGTATTGGGCGCGTCCTTTTCAAAAAGCTCGCAAGTAAACGAGCCCATCGAGGTGTCGATCACGGCGGTCAGCGTTCCTTGACCGGGCACACCTCGTGTCGCTTCGTCGATGGGGAACTTGCCGCCGAGCGGGTCCACGCCTCCCTGTGCGAAGGCAGCGGGCAGCGCAGAAGCCAGCGTCAATGCAGTGACTACACCAAGAGCAGAGGTTCGCAGCGTCATGGAGATTCTTTTTGCTGGATGGGTTGCGTTGCGTTGAGAACGCGGTGTCTGACGAGGGCGAAGGCGCCCGGATTCAACAACAGCAGAGACGCGATTACGGCGTCTTGTCGCGCGTCTTGTCGGCCTTGGCGCGCCAGTCGCCGCCCACGCCCCCCTGCACCGCCGTCGATGCGGCGCCGCGCTTGAGCAGATCGAGCTTGCCCAAGATGGCATCGGCCCGAAAGTCGACGGCGGTCGCGTGCTCGCCCGTGTCCATGCGAATGGCATCGCAGGGACAGGCCTCGACGCACAGTCCGCAGACCACGCAGCGAAGCTCATCGATCTCGAAGACCTTGGGGCGCTTCTCGTTGCCGTTGCCGGTCTCTTCCGGGACGATGGTGATGCAGTGCGCCGGGCACACCGTCGGGCACAGCATGCAGGCAACGCAGCGCACCTCGCCATCTTCGCGATGCATCAGACGGTGCAAGCCACGGTTGCGCGGCGGGTACTTCACCTTCTGCTCGGGGTACTCGACGGTGACGGTGTACTTGCGTGAAAATAGGTTGGCGAAGAAGTGCTTGGCAGTGACGCCCAAGCCCTTCACCACTTCCGGCAAATAGATGCGCTGTTCCAGCGAGTCGGGACGCCCGACGACGCGAACAGCCACCGTGCCTTTGCGCGGTCCGCCGCCCTGCGGGGCAGCCGGAGCCGCGTGCGTTTTTTCAGCGTGCGATGCAGCCACGGGTGATTCCCTCCAGAGAGCCTACTAGTGAGCCGAGCGCCAAAGCACCCAGGCAGCGGTCAATACGATGTTGAGCAGCGACAGCGGCAGAAGCTGCTTCCAGCCCATGCGCATTAGCTGATCGGGGCGGAAGCGCGGCAGCGTCCAGCGAATCAGAAGCTGCAACCAGCACAGGAACAGGATCTTGCCGCCCCAGACAGCGCTGCGCAGAAGCACGACCGCGATGTGCGGCAGCTTGAGGAAACTGAAGCCGTCCTCGTGCAGACCCGGCACGTGCCAGCCGCCCAGGAACACGGTGGTGACGATGGCGGCCAAGAAGATGGTCTCGATGAACTCGGCCAGGAAGAAGATGCCGAAGCGCATGCCCGAGTACTCGACGAAGTAGCCGATGAGCTCAGGCTCGCCTTCCGGCAGGTCGAACGGAGCGCGCTTCGTCTCGGCGATGGCCGCGGTCATAAACAGGATGAAGCCCAGCGGCTGATAGAACAGGCCCCAGTTCAGTGGGTTATCCCCCTGAGCCAGCACCATGGCGTTGGGCTCCAGCGTCCCGTAGTACAGGAATGCGCCCATCAAAGACAGGCCCATCGTCACTTCGTACGACATCATCTGCGACGAAGCGCGCAGACCGCCGAGCAGCGACCACTTGTTGTACGAAGACCAGCCCGCCAGCGTCGTTCCGTACACGGCCAAAGAGGCCAGCGCAAAGTAGAACAGCATGCCGATGTCGAGACGCACGACCTGAAGCGGAATCGTTGCGCGGCAGCCTTCCAAGCTGGTGATGATCTCGGTCATCTTCCCGACGCACAGGTCGCTGCCAAAGGGCACGATGGCGAACGTGATCAGAACCGGCGCAATGGCCATGATCGGCGCGATGCCGTAAAGGACACGGTCCACCTTGGACGGCACCAGATCTTCTTTGAACGCCATCTTGAGTGCGTCCGCGACGAAGTGCGTGATGCCCCACAGGCGCAGGGTCCAGCCCAGACCGGGAATGGTGATCTCGGCGCGGTTGGGGCCCAAGCGGTCCTGCATCATGGCGGACTGTCGGCGCTCGGCCCAGGTGCTCAGCGAAGCGAGCGGCATGACAAAGGCCATCAGCAGGAAGAAGACCTTCAGCAGGGCCGCGATGGCAGAGTGATCGGCGAGAAATTCAAGCATGTTGTAGGTTCCCCGGTAGCCCTAGCCTCTGGAGTTTGCGAAGCGCAGCTGAACCGGTGGCAGCTCGCGGCCCCAGTCCGCCGATGCAAACGGCCCCGCGCTGCCGTCTTGTGGCTGCACCGCAGCCGTGAGCTGCAGGAAGGCCTGGCGCGGCGACTTCTGCCAGGCTTCGCCTTCGACCCAGCGGGCCTTCTTGGCAATCATCGACACAAGCTCCATGTGACTCCGCGCGTCGCCTGCCGGGCTGATAGAGCGCCGGATGCGCTGCACCATGCTCTTGGCGTTGGTGAAGCTGCCGTCGACTTCGGCCCAGGAGCAAGCGGGAAGCTGCACGTGGGCGCGACGAACCAGCGGTGTGTCATGCACAGCCTGCACGACGAAGGTCTCAAGGGCATCGAACGTGGGCGCTAGCTCGGCCAAGGCCGCGTCATCAAACGGCAGATCCTCGCCGACCATCCAAAGCGCTTTGAGCGCGCCTTTGCCCAAGTCAGAGCGCAAGGTATTTGCGTCCCCAGCTCCGGCCCCGGCGAAGACCTCGGCACCGCGGGTGTTGGGGTTCATGTCGGCGTGGCGCAGGATCTTGTCGGCGCGCTCGGGGAGGCTCTTCCGGCCGACGATATAGCGACGGACCGTGGCGCCAGCGGCTTCCAGCTTGGCAGCCACCTGCGACAAGCCAAACAGGGCCTCGTTTTCGGCCTGGGCGTTGAACACAAGGCCGATCGTTCCGCCTTTTTGAACCGTGCCACTTAGGCGCTCGGCGGCAAAACCCGTGGCTTTGTCGATGCTGACCGCCTGCGCTGGCAGGCCGCGACCTGATCCGATGCGTGCGCCGCTCTGACGGCGGCTGCGGATCTCTTTGTATGTGAAGCGCCCGTCGTCGCACATCCAGTACTTATTGACCGACAGGTTCTCGCGCGGGACCAAGCGCCACACTTCGCCTTGGCCGTGGTGAATCTCGACGTTGCAGCCGGTGGCGCAGCCTGGGCAGACCGACGGCACCGTGTACAGCTCCCAAGCGCGCAGGGTGAAGCGGAAGTCCTTGCTGGTCAGCGCACCGACGGGGCAGACATCGACGGTGTTCAACGAATATGGATTGTCAAGGCGCTGTCCAGGCGCAACCGTGAGTTGCTCGCGATCGCCGCGCCAGGCCATGCCTAGCTGATGCACGCCGGCCACCTCGTCGCAGACGCGAACGCAGCGGCTGCACAGAATGCAACGTTCGGCATCAAGCACGATGTGCGGACCGATATCCGCCATCTTCGGCTTGTGGACCTTGTCGAACTCTGTACGCGAGCCCTTGTGATCCCAGTCGTCGTACAGCTTCTGCAGCGTACACTCGCCCGCCTTGTCGCAAATCGGGCAGTCAACGGGGTGATTGACCAGCGTGAATTCCAGCATCTGCTGGCGCGCTTGCACGACGCGTGCGCTGTTCGTCACCACTTCCATCTTGTCGGCGACTGGCGTGTAGCACGAAGGCACCAGCTTGGGCTGGCCGACGACTTCGACCAAGCACTGACGACAAACCGCCGGAGAGCTCAGGCCGGGGTGATAGCAGAAATAGCTGACGTCGACGCCATTCTGCAGACACGCCTCAAGAACATTCGTCCCCTTTTTGACCTGGACCTCGCGTCCATCGACTTTGATCGTGACCATATCGGACGGCGCGGGGGCGACCGGTGTCGCTGCGGCTGCGCCCGCAGCAGGGGCGGCAATATCACGCAGCGCTTCGGCAATGGCCGGCTTGGTGGTGGGGGCGTTCCTCAAGTCCTGGGACATCGGATTCTCTGGCTCCGTCAGCGGTCGCACTCGCCGCCGATCATGTTGATCATGCCGAAGGTGGGGATGATGTCGGCGACACCAGCGCCGATGATGAGCTTGGGCACCGACTGCATCAGGA
>CAZKOY010000053.1:0-31960 GCA_964554495.1 uncultured Myxococcales bacterium | reverse complement strand
AAAAAAAATGAGCCCCGGCGGGCTGGGCCTGCCGGGGCTGCTGCGCGCGGTCTGACGTGCGCGCTTCAATCACAAAGCCAGAGAGAAGTAGAGACTACTTCTCTTCCTTTTCGGCCTTCTTCTTGCCCTTCTTCGCGGGCTTCTCAGCCTTCTCGGCCTTGTCGTCCTTCTTCTCTTCGGCGGCGAAGGCGGGGGCGGCAACGGACAGCGCGAACACGGCGGTCAGACCAAGCAGCAACTTGTTCATGGTGGTTCTCCCAGCTAGCGGGTTCTTGAGCGCAAGCGCCTCATCGCGCTTGCCGCAGAGCATGTTCGGCTCCGCAGCATGAATCCTCAGCATCCTGCATGCCACGGCATGTCACTTCGCACGTCGACGCGATCACGACCACTTAGCCCACGCCGCCAACAAAAACACGCCTGGCGTGAGGCGCGTTGGTACCTAGAGCCTGTGGCAGTTTTGCATCAGTGCGCGCTATTGCTCGCGGCTCGCTGCGCTAGCAAGAACATAAGCAGACGCGACATCTCTCCGTCGCTGAGCTTCTTGCCAAAGGCGGGCATGTCATTCTTATCGCCGTAGTACGTGATGCTCGCTGGAGCCAGCAGAAAGCCCCGCAGCCACGCTTCGCTGCCATAGCCCAGCAGATTCGGTCCTTGACCACCGGTCTTGCCGTCGCGCTCGTGGCACAGGTCGCAGTTCTTGTCTTCAAACAAGACCTGGCCGCGCGCCACCTTGGCCGCGTCGACATCTTTGCTGCCGGCGAGCGAGTACACATATTCGACCAAGTCGGTCAGCTCTGGACCCACAAGCTCGACGGGCTTCATACCGCCGCGCAGTGGACTCTTGCCGTAAAACACCGGGCTGTCGGGAGCGCGCAGAAACGCCTCGATATAGCCACGCGAAAACAGCCGATTCAGCGTCGGACCCTTCTGATCCTCGTCGGAAGGCCCCATGCGATCGAGGCGATGACAGCCGGCGCAGTGCTCGGCAAACAGCTTGCGTCCCTGTTCCAGCGGATCGTTTTCATAGACCGCGATGCCCCCGGCCACCGGCACACCTTGCAGGGCCAGCTTGCGAGCGCGCATCGCCTGCGCGTGGGCATCGGCTTGATGACGCTGGAAGCTTGCGTTGCGCGCATCGTCCCGTCGAGCCAGCCCCGAAAGCAGCGCGACGCCGCCCAGGCACAGCGCAAAGACTGCCAGCGAGCGCACGCGCTGCGCGGCCGACAGTCCGGCGGGCCCAAGCGCTGCCGGTCCGCGATCCAGCCATGGCATCAGACTCAGCGCCCCCAGAAACACAAGCGGTGCGCCCAAGGCCGCGACGATCTCAAGCGAGCCGGGGAAATACTTCAATAATTGAAATAATGGCAGGAAGTACCACTCGGGCCGCGCGTCGTAGGCAACCGACGGATCGGCGGGAGCGCCAAGCTCGGCGCCATGCGTACGCACGACCGAGACGAACAGCGCCGCGATCATCAGCGTGCCGGCGGCCAGATCGTACACGGCCTGCCGCGGCCAAAATGGCTCGGTCGTTCGCGCTAGCTCGTCGGCGCTGCGCCGCCAAAGCGGGGTCACGCCGTGCCGACGAAACAGCGCCAGATGCAAAAAGACCAAGGCCAGCAAACACACCGGCAGCACAAAGACGTGCAGCGAATAGAAGTGCGTCAGCGTCAGGTTGCCGTAGGCCTTGCCGCCCTGCACAAGCTGCTGCAGCGTCAAGCCAATAAGCGGCGTCGCCCCCAAAAGCGTCGTCGCCACCTGCGTCGCCCAGTAGCCTTTTTGATCCCACGGCAGAAGGTATCCCGTCAGGGCGAAGCCAAACAGCAGCAGCACAAGCAGCAGGCCTGTCCACCAGTTGACTTCGCGCGGCGCGCGATACGCGCCATAGATCGCGACCTGCACCATGTGCAGCACGACGCCGATGATCAGCAGGCTGGCTCCCGACGAGTGCAGCCCGCGCACGAGCCAGCCCAGCCACAGCTGATCTTGGATGTACGCGACCGAGGCCCAGGCGTCGGTTGCCGACGGGGCATAAAACGCCATCAGCAGCGCGCCGGTCAGCACTTGGTTGCACAGCGCGATCAAAAGCAGCGAGCCAAAGACATACGCAAAGCGCGGCCCACCACAAACTGGATGATCGAGCAACGAGCGCAGCAGTGCGCGATACCCTGTGCGCTGCTGCAGCCAGCCGTCGTCGGAATCTGAGCCATCGGCCGCGTCAACAGAGGCCGCGTGCGACGACTCGGGCGCGCTCGCCGACTTGGATTCCGGCGCGCTCGCCGACTTCGATTCAGGCGTCTCGACGGCGGCCATCAGACGGGCACCTTGTTCTTCAAGGCCAAGCGGAAGCGCTGGAACTGACAGAAGACCGTGCCGCCTTTTTCCGACACATCCAGCCGATCCATATCGCGTGGAGCCGGGCCGCTTATGCGCTGTCCGTCGATAGAAAACGCGCTGTTGTGACACGGACAGACAAACTGGCGCCGGCTTCCGTCGTAATCGATGCCGCAGCCAGCGTGCGGACACGTGGCGGACAAGGCCGTCAGGGCGCCCGCCCGCTTGCCGACGAACACCGAGCCGAGCTTGGTCTGATCGAGGCGATTCCATGCATCGCGTAGGCCGCTCGCCACCACCGCAGCGCGCAGCGGCTCGCCCCCTTGATCGAGATCGGGCACCTCGCTCAGCGATGCAATCGGGACCGAGGTCGCGCGGTCTTCCTCGCTACCAGGCTGCTTGGCGTCGCTCGTGGATCCACGCCGCCTGCGCACTGGACTTGTGGCAAACAGAGCCGCGGGAATGGCCAAGGCCAAGCCCAGCGCAGAAAGAAGGATGCCACCGACGACTCGCAGCGCAGAGCGCCGCTCGCTGCTTTGCAATTCGGCCATCTTGGCGATTTTACAGCCAGGGCACGCTGGACCGTCGGCTTTCTTCGGCGGCTTCAGCACACGGCAAGCGCCGAATGTGACACGTCAAAACTGATACGCGATGCCGGCATTGATCTGATTTGTCGCACTGCCTGCGACCTCGGTATGGCGGTGCTGATAGTCGAGCTTGACGGCGATCTCAAAGATCGGACGGAAGGTCAGGCCCAGCGTCCACACGCTGCGATCGTTGCCCGGCTGTCGCGACAGCAAAAGTCCCGTCTGCGGCACGTCGAGTTGGGTATCGCTGCGCTCATAGCGACCGAACGCCACAAGCTGAAAGCCGCTGTGCAGCTTGAACGGACGCAGGACGTCATAGCCCAGCTCGACATAGCCGCCGGCTAGCTGACGCGCGACGGGCCCTTGCTGCGGCCGGGCCAGCGACAGCGCATAGTTCAAGCGATCGGTATCGCCGATGTGGATGTACGAAGCCTGCCCGCGCAGCGAAAGACCCCAGCGCGAAAACTTCACATCAAGCGCAACGATACCGACGGGCACATTGCCCAGGTTGGGATCGCCCTGGCCGGCGTGCGTAAAGAAGCCGCCCAGGCCCAGGTTCAGTCCCAGAAGCGGGGCATAGTCGACGCGTCCGGTGAGCCCCCAGTCCCGCGTGCGCACCAAGTTGTCTTGCACGCCCAGGCGAATGCCGACATCACCGCGAAAGTCCTCGGCGCGCAGACCGGGCGTCACGTACACCTGATAGCGCAGCGGCCCCACCGCACCGAACAGCCCAGCGACCAGTTGCTTCCATGTGCTGGGGATGATGAACAGGTCGGCATCGGGGCGCTCGACGCCGTTGAACGTCGACGGCTCGTGATACAGGTTCACCAAGCTAAGCGGTACCAAGCTCATGCCGGCGCGCAGGTTTAGCCAGCGCACGATCATGAAGTCGAGCAGCGCTTGCTCGACGGCGACTTCGCCCTGCTTGCCCGACGTGGTCAGCGCGTGTTCGAACTCGATCTCGGAAAAGAAACGGATGCGGTCGGTGAAGTTGAAGCCGAAGTACAAGATGGTGCGACGCAGGTCCGCGATCGCTGGCCCCGCCCCCGGTCCAAACGGCGCATTCACCACCGCTTCGCCATAGCCTCCGACGGCAGCTCCGCGCAGCTTGTTGGTTCGCGGATCCAGCGCGACGTCGATCTGGCTCTGCCGAGGCAGGGCCAAAAAGCCGCTCTTTTTCACAGCGGCAGGCGGCTGATCGGACAAGACGATCGGCGACTGAATCGGCACCTCTTCGTCCGATGTCGATGCCGGTGCCGCAGGTGCTGCTGCGGTATTCGGCGGTGAAGCAGCGACGGTCGACGTCGCGGCGGGTGGGCTTTCTTGCTCAGGAGCAAGGACGATCACCGGCCCAGACGGGCTTTGGGCCTGCGCAGGCGGTGCGATGACCGTCAGCAAGCAGGCAGCGCAGAAAGACGCCAGCGACCGACAGATTTGCTGTGACATGGAAGGCTCACGAAGTGGACCGGTAAGAGGAAGAAGGGGCTATTTTCCGTCGCTGTCACGTGACATCAACGGGCGCAGAGACCGACAGGCCAAGCGCGGTACCCATCGCCAAGAACGCCGTGCTTAGCTCGCCACAGTCCCGCAGAAATGCGACTTTGTTGCGCACTGCATCGACGCTGGGCAGACCTTGTACCTGCGCCAGCAGCGCAGCCAATAAGTCTGTAGCCCGCTGATGCAAGACGGGATCGGCTCTCTCGACGGCGGGGGCCAGCGCTTGATACATGGCCTGCAAGCCCACCAGGTTGTGCTCGATCGATAGATGCGAAGCTCCGGCGTAGGGGCTGTCTGAGCCATCGAGCTTGGTTGCCACCACGGCGGCCTGCGCAGACAGGCTGCCAAGCAGTGCCGACAGCGTAACGGCGTTTGTCGGATCTGGCGTCGCGTTCGACAGCGCGACCGCCGACGTGGCGAGCGCCTGGCCGAGTCTCTCGATGCGAGCGGCATCTAGGGCTGCGCTCGAAAACAGCGCGGGCTCAAGCTGGCGCAGCCCGGTCGTGGCCAGCGGATCGTCGAAGCGCCCATCGAGCGCTTGGTTGAGCGCGGGCGTCGCGACAAAAAAGAACGCCGCTCCGCGATCGTAGGCCAAGCGCACCGAGCGCCAGCCAGCCCGCGCCGCCATCAGATCGCGGGGGGTTCCCATGCTTATTTGCGTGGATGCAGCCAATGGCAGCGAGGCCCGCGCGATCAGCATGGCTTGCTCGCTGGCGTATGCGCGAATCGGCCCATCGACCAGCGCTTGCCCCAGGCTCGGCCCCAGCCGATTGTCCGGGGCACAGCCGACGGCCGCGACCGAGAGCCCCAAGGAACCTGCAGCCAACGCGAGCCGCGACCAGCCCAGCACGAGAAGTCGAGCGCCCAATCTGCCCATCTCTGCATGGTCCGCAGGAACGACCCACCGCGTCAAGTGCCACGCTGGGCAGCCGTCTCAGCCTGCGCGACGAGACCCGCGGCTCGCATCCCTTGTCGAGGCAGCGCGCGACATGATCCGCGCTATGCGCGATCGAGCGCGGCCGCGAGCCATGCCGGCAAAGACCTGAGGCCCTGCGCCGCATCCCCAGCGACCGCAAGCGGCTGGCTGCTGTACGTGTGCAGAAACAGCACGCGCTTGCCGCGCAGCCGACCCGCTTGGTCATCTGCCCACAGCGCAGAAAAGGCCTTGGCCGTATACGTCGGATCCAAGCGCAGACCCAAATCGGCGGCACGGCAAAGGGCTTGCTGCGCCTCGGGTGTGCTGTGGCCATAGCCTCGTCCCAAGTAGCGCGATTCGATGCGCAGCCGCGGAAAAGCAGCCAACGAAAAGCGCACATCCAGCGCCGCGCCGACGTGCTGAAGCGCCGCACCGGCCAAGCGCTGCACCGCGGCCTGCGTCGAAAGCGGCCAGGGCACGACGCGCACCGCGACGATCTCGGAACAGACGGGCACAAGCCCACCCAAGCCCAAGAGCAGGCCCGCCGTCGTACCGCCCGAGCCCAAGGCCAGATAGATCGCATCGAAGCGTGGCGACTCGCCGCGCTCGACTTGCTGCGTGATCTCAACCCCGCCAGACCACCAGCCAAGAGTCCCTAGGGCGTTAGAGCCTCCTCCGCTTATATACGTAAGCGCACTGGCTTGCGCCTTCGCAGAGCGCCAGAGTCGCAGATACGTCGTCGGAAACGTCCACGAAAGCCCGGCATACGAGCGACAGACGTGCGGCCGCAGACCCGCTGCCAGACCGGCCGACAGGTTCTGCCGAATGTGTGCTCGGCCGGGGTCTGTCAGGGGCTGTGGAAACAACACAGCGTCGACCGAAAGGCCCTGCTCGGCACCATAGATTGCCGTCGCAAGCACGTGATTGGACCCCAGCCCGCCGATGGTAAGCAGGCTGCCTGCGCCTCGCCGCTTGGCGTTGGCCAACAGGAACTCCAGCTTGCGCACTTTGTTGCCGCCATAGCGCAGGCCGGCTCGATCCTCGCGCTTGACCCACAGCTCGCAGCCGCCCGGCAAGAGGCCGGGAACGCGCTCGATCGCCGTCGGAAAATCGCCCAGCGGCAGATGCGCGATGTGCTCAGCAAGCCGCGGAAACGCGGTGAACAGCGCCGGTCCTGCCGCGGCGCATCCGATGGATCCTTGGCTGCCCAGCACCGTCATACGCGGACTATAGCGCGGCACAGCGCAGGCGATGAGCACCTCGTGCGAACCACGCGGACAGCGCTTCAGCCTGGGTGTCGGCACCGTGATGCGTCAGTGCGCGTCGTCGCCCATCGTCATAAAAGGCGGCGCGTATTGAACCGTGCCCGTCTCGTCGGGCGTCCAAGCCGACAAGCGAATGGCCATCCAGGCTGCATCGCTCCAGGCTGCAGGCGGATGCAGACCTTGGGCTCGCGCCGGCTGAAAGCCAAAGCGCGGGTAGTACTCTTTGTGGCCGAGCAACACGACGGCGGAAAGGCCGGCTGCCTCGGCCTTGGCAAGGGCCGCGCGCATCAGGGCTGAGCCAACGCCCCGCCGCTGCCAAGCTGGCAGCACCGCGATCGGGCCGAGTGCCATGATGCGCCCGCCACGCGTCGATCCATCGGAGCGCACAAGCGTCGCCGCCGTAAGCAAGCAGTGCCCCACCATCGTGGGCGCGCTTGATGACGCGGGGCGATCGTCGGCGGTGTCGACGACTTCGGCGAGTAGCGACCACGTCGGGTCATAAGCGCCGATCCGCTGCAGCGCATCCAGCAGTCGGGCCTCGGCCTGGGTGGGAAAGGCAGCACGCTGCACGAAGCGCACCGCCGCAGCATCCTCAGCATTCTGTGGGATCTCGCTGCGGACGTGGATCGCGGCGAGGGGTGTATGAAGCGGACGCGGTGGATTCGACATAAGGCGTTCAGCATGCCGCAGATCGGCTCGATTTTGCGACCTGTGGAAGACGAACAGTCGCAGCCATGTGGCGGGTCCACAGCCCCGCGGACACGAGGTTTGACAGCGGCGGACAAGCTCTGCAAAGTAGCCCGCCATGCTGAATGGCAAGAAGATCACCGTGGTCATGCCGGCGTACAACGCGGCCGCCACGCTGCACCGCACCCTGGCCGAGATCGACCGCACGGTGGTCGATGACATCATCCTGGTCGACGACTGCAGCAAAGACAACACCGCACAGGTCGCGCGCGAGCTGGGTCTGCGCACGCTGGTTCACGAACAGAACCGCGGCTATGGCGGCAACCAAAAGACCTGCTACACCGAGGCGCTGCGCACCGGGGCTGAAGTCGTTGTGATGTTGCACCCCGACTACCAGTACACGCCCAAGCTGCTTACGGCGATGGCATCGCTGATCGCGGTGGGGCAGTTCGACGTGGTCCTGGGTTCGCGCATCTTGTCGGGTGGCGCGCTGTCGGGCGGAATGCCGATCTACAAGTACATCGCCAACCGCGCGCTGACGGCGTTTGAAAACGTGATCACGGGCGCCAAGCTCTCTGAGTACCACACGGGCTATCGCGCGTTTTCCGCCGACGTTCTGCGCACGCTGCCGCTGGAAGAAAACAGCGATGACTTCGTGTTCGATGCGCAGATGCTGGCTCAGTGCATCTATTTCGGGTATCGCATCGGCGAGATCTCGTGCCCGACGCGCTACGAAGCCGATTCATCGTCGATCAACTTCCAGCGCAGCGTGGTGTACGGCCTGGGAGTCGTGGGCACGACGCTGCAGTATCGCGCCACCAAGCTGGGACTTCTAAGCCCAAACATCTTCAACCCCGAAGGTCGCAAGCTGCCGCAGCCGTAGCTCGCGCCGGACACACCACACAGCGGTTTGATTGGGTTTGAAGCGGGGGCGGATCGACGGATCTATTTGCCGGCGCTGCGGCCCCAGACACCGCGGCGTTCGCGCCAAAGTCCCATGGCACGCCGCGCTAGCTCGATGCGCTTGGGCAGCGCTAGCTCGTCGTGGAACACCGTCGACACCATGCTGCGGTTGACCTTGTAGCTTTTGCGCAAGCGATCGCGGTTGGGATCGCCCGGCACGCCAGCGGCCAGCGCATCCAGGCTGATCGGCATCAGGCTGGGCGCGCTCGACGATACGCGGCCTTCTGTCGTCAGGTATTCCGCCTCGTCTGAGAACAGATAGAACGTGTTCGTCAGATCGCGCACGATGCGCCGCACCGGCTCGTGCGAAAACGCAGCGAAGTAGTCTTCTTCATTGCTGGTGATCTTGCGTCGGTCCGCCGGATCCAAGGTTTGGAAGAAGACATGCAGAAAGTCGATGGCTCCGTCGATGGTGAACCACGGCTCGTCGACCAGCGACAGCAGCACAAAGCTGCACTCGGGGCCGAGCATGTACATGCCGTTTTCGCTCTGCAGCGCGGCGCGCTCTTCGGCGTGGACTTTCTCAAGCGCGGCGCTGACATCGCGCTCGGTGATCTTCTGCTCTTCGCGGCGCGACACGCGCAGACGCTCGTCGATGCTTTGGATGATCAAGGCGCCACAGTGCTGGATCCACGCCGGCACGCGGAAGGTCTTGTCCAAAAGCAGCTGTTCCGCCGTCGCAGATTCAAAGCGCAGACCCAAGCGGGCGAACGGCTCGCGCACCATGCGCTCGGCGCTTGATTCATCGAGCGGGCCCAGCATGCGCAGCTTGGCGAAGTTGAGCAGCGGACCAAACAAGTCCCAGCGCGCTTCGACCATCTCGGCGTGGCCCGCCAAGATGACGCGACAGACCGCGCCCCCTTGCAGAAGCAGCGCCGCGACACTGCGCAGCTCTTCCAGCAGCGGCGACTGCCGACGCTCTTCGGCGGGCGTGCGGATGCCTTCGAGGACGCCGTCGATGACGTCGGGCGACCAGCCGACTTGGCGCAGGGACTTTGCCAACGTCGTCAGCTGATCTTCGCTGCAGGCCGGCGCCGTGATCGGCAGCAGCGTGGCCAGCGCTTGTCCCAGCGTCCACGCCTCGCGCCACTCGCCAAGCAGGTATGCGCGGCGCTCAGTGCGCAGGATGGTGTCGATCTCATCGAGCACGATGGCAAGGCTGCGATCCGGGTTACGATAGGCCCACTGATCGACGACAGATCGCAAGGGTGGCAGCGCCTCGCCCAGCGCAAAGCCCGCCGCGGCGCGGGCGGGATCGATGTCCTCCCACAGCTCGCTGATCATCGCCTTAAGCAGCTCGCGGCTCGACGGAGACGTCGTGTAATCCATGCCGCGCGGGATGACGCGATAGCCCTGGCGTTCTAGTTCGAAGCGCACGCGCTGCAGAAGCGAGGTCTTGCCGATCTTGCGCGGCCCGACGATGAGGAAGTTCTCCTGCCGCTGCCCGCGAATCTCTTCCAGCAGCGCCCGTCGGCCATAGAACATCTCTTCGATCAGCTCTTGGTTGGCCAAGCCCATCTTGCTGCGGAATGGCGACAGCGCGGCATAGCTGGCGGCTGCGGCCAAGCGACGGATGAGCTCCTCGACGGGATGATCGTGAAGCGCCGCGTGCTGCAGGTCGGCGACATCAATGGCCGCGACGTGGAACAGGTTTCGGCTCCACCCCAGGACTTCGGCGGACAGCTCGGGCACGACGACGATGGCGGACAGCGACGTATCGCTGATCGTGCCATCGCCCCCGCCAAGACCGCTGTAGCTCGGCTCGGACCGCGGCATCAAGCTGGGACCTGAGCTTCCCGAGCTGAGCATCGGCAGGCGCGCCCGCAGATCGATCTGCACCTGTTCCAGCGTCGAGCGCTCTGGCTGCGAAGCCGGCAGGTACAGCACCACGCGCTTCAGCCAGGGCAGCTGGCGTTTCTCGCGAAAGCGAATCTGCACGCTGCGCATCGGAATCGCGCTGTGCGGCACCTCGTCCACTTGCGTGCCGTCGACCAGATCCAAGCGGAAGTAACGCGCCAAGGCTTCGACGAAGCGATGCTCGTCCTGCGCGTCCATCCACTTGCGGCAGGCGCGCGACAGATCCAAGAAGTCCTGCCAGCGGTTCTGCAGACCCTGCACACCGGGTCGATTCCAGCCCAGCACCGCGCGTAGCTGTGCCGAATTGCCGCCAAGTGCGCGATCAACCGCAGCGGCATCCCACAGCGGCAGCTGGCGCACCAAGTTGCGGCCGTCGATGGTGTTGGGCAGGCCGGTTTCTCCGTCGGTGACACCGAGCAAGCTGCGCAGCCATTCGCGCACGGCCGAGCTGGTCAGGGCATTAAACGCTTTGTCCCCCCCCAGGCGCAGCGTGCGCACCAAGCCCAGGCGACGCAGGTCGTTTACGGTCGGTTCTAGCCAGCGATCCGCGCTGCGGGCGGTCTCGTCTCCAGCCCGGCTGCGCACGCGCGGACGCGGCTGCTTTAGGTACGTCCACAGCACGCTGCGCGTCTCGTGAACGCTGCCGCGCACGCGAACTTTCTTGAGCCACATCACCTTGCTCAAGTCGTCGATGGTGCGCTGATCCAAGCGCAGACCCGCGGCAGCGATGATCTTGCTTGTCGGCAAGCGGTCCTTGCCCGAGATCGAATACACGGGCGAGTCGACCACCATGCCCGGCCGCAGATCGCTGACATCCAAGTCAACGGCGTCGCTGCACAGCGCTGCCAGGTACAGCTTGTGCGGCAGCGGCAGCGCGCTCCACACGGGCTGCAGATACGTGCCGACGCGCGTCTCAAAGGCGCTGGGTGAAAGCGGCGCCCGCGAGCGCTCGCGCAGGGCTTGCTCGACGACCGGCAGACACTCGGCGATCAAGCGCAGGTCGGTTCCCGCCGAGTCGATCAGCGTGCGCATCGAGGTCTGTGCCGCGGTGATCGGCAGCGCGCTTGCTCCGGGTGGTGCCGACGAGCTGGGGGATAGCGACTTTTCTTCCCGCGCCTGCAGCTGATAGCTCAGTGACTGTTCCAACTCGCTGCGCATGCGATCGTCGGTGCGATGCATGCTGTACGGGTCGGCCACGTGATCCAGATCGAGAAGCTCGATGTGCCGTGCGCCACTGCTCTCGGCCAGCGACGCGCCGGCCTGCCCCAGACCGACCATCGCGCCCGGTGCAGGCGGCATCATCAGCGACAGCGCAGCGGCCTGTGGTGACAGCAGCACCAGCGAGCGACCGCGATACGCCAAGCAGATGCGCGCCCCAAGCTGCAAAAGCTGCCGCGCGTCGGCTTCATCCAGGCGGGCCCGCTCTGCGAGTTCAGGCAAGCCCAAGAGGATCAAGCCGCGAGCGCTGGCGGCTGCGACCGGCGATTCTGCGATCGCGCGCAAGAGCGCTTCGCTGGTGTCCAGGCGCTCGGCGCTCGGCAGGTTCAGCACGTTGCCCAAGCGCAGCGCGATCTGCTGGATCAGGTCGCGCAGCGATGGATGGGTCGCCCGCGCCAGCACCGGACCAGACTGCCCGCCGCCCGATCCCGGCGTGACCGCTCGGGCCGCGACGTTGATCATGCGCCACTGCTCTAGCGTGTCGACGGGGCGCTCGGGCCAGTCCAGCGAAATGGCTTCGGCAAATAACTCATAGGCATGGGCCGGAAATGCCGTGACCACCGCGACAGCGGCCGAGGTTGGCTTCAGCAGCTCTAGCAACTGATCGCGGCGAGCCTGAAACAGCGTCGGCAAGCGCTCGGAAAAGCTGTCGAACAGAGCCCGCGCTGTCTGTCTTTGCTCGCGACGAAACTGCCCCTCGACCAGGCGGACGGTGCGCTTGTCCCCGTCGTGGATCAGCTCGACCTCGACGCGATAGCGCAGGCCTTCAGCGGCGATGCCGGCCGGACTGTCGACCACCAGGCCCAGCTCTTGTCCGGGCTCTAGATCCAGCGGCTCATTTTCCAGGGCCCTGGCGCGGACCTCTTTGGGATCGGTGGTTCGCACCGACAAAATGACGCCGTGCGCAGTGCGCGCCGCATCCGAGGCCAAGATCACCGCATGGCGATGCACGCGTCGACCTTCCGAGACCCCAAGATCTGACACCAAGCGCACTTCAAAATCGGGCTCGGTGCGAAGGCGCGTCGCTTCCTCTAAAAGGACCTGCCACCACATCGACAGCACGGCGACCACGGTCGCGGTCGAGCGCACGGCCAGCATGCGGGCAATAAAGGCCCCCGGATGCGACAGCGCCGGGCCCGAGGTGAGCTGTTCAAGCAGCTTCTGACGCAGGGCACTCCGTCGCTGTTCTAGGTTTGCAGCGACCTCGTCCAGGCTGTGCGCAATCTGCGCTTTGTTGGTCTTGCGATCGACATCTTGCAGCGCGTGTACCAAGAAAGACTGCTCGGCGCTGTACGCCGCTTCGTCGAAGAAGCCCCAGGCGACATCGCGATAGCGATACGACAAGTGCTGACCGGACAGGCTGCGCTGTGCCCGCAGCGGGCCCAGCGCTTTGTCGATCGCTGCCGGCTGCAGCGATGCCAAAAGCTCAGCCAAGTTCGACACATCAAACAGCCGCTGAATGCCGCGCACGATGTCGGCCAAGGCCCAGGCATCTGGCGAGACTCCGTCGGCTGTGACCCCCAAGCCGCTGCGCGATAGCTCATCCCCGAGGCGCTCGTAATACATCTGATCAAAGCCGTTATCGACGGCAGCTTCAAAGCGCCAATACAGCTCGCTTTCGCTGCCACTTCCGGCATCGCCCAGCGCGTCTTCCAGATCTTCCGATCCAACGGTGGGCAGGCGCGGGCCCCAGCGTCGCGACAAGCCCAAAAGAAAGGCGCGCGAGTCCGGGTCGGGCAGGATCTCGGACTGGCACATCGCTTCGATGACAGCGTGTGGCAGATACAAGCGCGTGCGGGCCAAGTCGCCGGCCAGATACGGTCGTTCCCAGGACAGCGCCGACCGCAAAAGCAGCGCGATATTGGTCAGCAAGAAGCGGCTCGGCTGCGTCGGTGAGACCGCTTCCAAAACCGCCACCATATTCTTGAAAAACAGCGGCTCGTTCAGGTCGAAGATCTTGGCGCGATCGAGCCGCTGCAGGTGTCGCAAGAACAGCGCGGCCGCCGCATCGGTGGCAAACGGCCACGCGGCCGAGCGCGAGTCCTGCAAGATCAGCGAAGGCAGCCAGCCGAACAGATCGTCGATGTGCTCGGGGCGGATGTTGCGTTCGACGATCTGCAGAAGATCGCCGCGGATCGAAAGCGGCTCTTCACATAGCTGGACCAAGCGGGCGCACAGCTCACGCGCCAGGCGGGCCTGCTGCTGATCGGCCCCACTGCCCGAGCCGGAAAGCGCGATGGGCACCAGCGCTTCCAACATCTGCACAATGACCAAGCGGTGACGCGGTGGGCGCGGCAGCGGCCAGGTCGACAGATCATGCAGCTCGTTGCGCGTGCCCTGCGACGACGCGGGCAGCCCACCGGGGGGCGTCAGAGCCGGGCGGGTGCCACCGCTGAGCCACGAGTCCAGCGACGGATCCGGCTGACACATCAAGCGACAGATATGCAGCACGCTGGAAACCGCGGGCGTGCCGCGCTCAAGCGCTGTGCGGGCGACGGCCCCAGGTGCGCTGCTTGAAGCTGGACCCAGCCCAGCCGACAGCGCTTTGGGCACCGATGGCGGCGTCGACGTGCGAGCCGGTGGCGGCACGGTCGGTCGCGGACCGCTTATCGCGCTCTTGGCCAGCGCATTGGAGGCTCCCACGAGGCTCTGCGGACTGCCGGCGCCCGCGCCAGCAGCCGAGCCACCTGCCCCCGCCGCCGCACCGGAGGTCATGCCCGAGGTCAAAATCGATCCGGCGATGCGTCCTTCGCGTGCGCTGTGTAGAAGCTCGCGCACAGCGACGGCGCGGATGTGCGGACCATAGCCTCGCAGGGCGGCGCGCAGGACGTTGGCTCGCGATCCTGCGGCGCGCGATCCCAAGTCCAGCAGCCGCTCGATCAGCTCGCGGTGACCATCCTGCGGATGCGCTTCCCAGCTCGCCAGGACGCCGCCCTGCAAGAGGATCAACAGGCGATAGCCATCGCTCGCACCCGCCTCGTTGACCAAGGGTCTACACAATAGTCTTTGCGGTGTTCCACCTACCGCCAGGCGCACAAGCTCTTGCCCGTCATGCAGGTAATCGATGGCGATGATGTGGATCTGCTCGTCTTCCGTGCCGATGGCCAGGGCAGATGAGCCGAACACACCCTCGGGCAAAAAGCACAGGGTCGAGATGCCCTTGCTAAACAGGTGCTGGGCCACCAAGCGCAGCGAATCGCCGTCGATGGTGAACAGCTGCACTTGTCCCGTCGTCGTCCCAACCGCCAGAAGATCGCCGCTTTCGTTGAGCGCGCCACTGCAGGCACCGACGGGCGCCGGAGCCGAGACCGCCGTGCGACCCGGCTTGCGCAGCGTGATCCGCGACGTCGTGACGTGCAGCGAGCCGCTCGCGTTGGCACTCACCGAAAGCAGCTCGTTGGGCAGCGCCTGCGCCCGCACTTGCCCATCGACGACTTCCACCGACAGCACCAGGGTTCGGCCGCGCTCGCTGGTCGGTGGCACGCGCAAGACCAAGGCCTCGCGACCGCTGGGATCGACCTCATAGCCGATGGGCTCTGCGCCCGGTCCGCCGCAGCGCGCCTCGGCGCGAAGCTCGATGCCGCCGTCAGGTCGCACCACATAAAAGCAGACACGGGTGTCGTTGCCTTCATCGACCCCGACAATCACGGCTGGCGAGATCACGCCGCCCTGTTGCCACAGGCGACGCACTTCAACAAAACGAACGCTGCCGCGGCTGGGCAGACGGACCGCTGGGCCTGCCCGTCGCTGCTGCCACGGCCAAGGCTCGCTGCGTGGGCTGCGCTGGGACGGCTGCACAGGCTGCGCGCCATCTGGGCTGCTCTGCGGATGGCTGCTGCTGGACGGCGCTTCGCCCAGACCGCTTTCGGCATCGCGAGCCGCTGCGCCATCCAGGGGCTCGACGCGCAAGGTGCCGGTGCGATCGACGCCAACCACCCAGCAGCCGCGGGGCCACGCCGTCGCGGCACTGGCCGACGCGGGCCCGGTCTGCTGCAGCGCGCCAGCCAGCGGCCCTGGCAGCGGATCGATGGCCGTCGACGCAAAGTCCAGCCTCTCGGTCTCGACGGAAAAGCGATCGCTGCGCAGCTCTTCCATCAAGCCGATGGCGCGCAGCACGCGCAGCACAACGGCGTCGTGTTCTTCGTGTACTGATGCGCTGTTGGGCTCGCCGCGATCGGCGCGCTCGGCCAAATGACGCAGGCGCTGCTCGGCTTCAAAGCGCAGGGTCTGGGCGTACTCGCGGGCCCGCAGGCTGCGCACCGAAAGCAAGCGCTTCAGCTCTGGCGGTGGCGAGTCACCCGTCGCCGCTTCGTCGACGCCAGTGCCCTGCGCATGCAGCCAGTACTGCTCAAGCAAGCGGCGCGAGATGCGATCGATCTGATGCCGCACCAGACGCGGTGCCCCCAGATAGATCTCGACCAGCTCAGCCAGGACCGTGCGGGCCAGAAGCAGCCGGGTTTCCTGATCGCCCAAGTGGTGATTTTCGGCGTGCAGCGTGTTGTGCATCTGCTTTAGCGAAAGCAGCGGCAGAGGCCCCGTGCGCGTCGCGCGGATCTCGTCGCGGGCAAGCTGCGGCAGGTGCAGAAGCAGGAAGTGTTCAAGCGTCACGACCGCTTCGCGCTGCGCCCGCTCGGGCAGCTGATGCCAGCCCGGCTGCCCCGGTGTGAACCAGCGCACCAGATCGACGACCGCTTGGCCTGCCGGTCCGCCGCTTTCGAGCACGCGCGACAAAAGGTAGAGCTGCACCGCCGCGTGCGCCTCGTGCATGGCTGGCGCCATCCCCACCAAGCGATCGACGGCACTTGTGCCCAACGCGCTGTACAGCTTGCGGCAGCGCTGATCGATAAGGGGCAGATCGGTCAGCTCATACACGCGCATGCTGCCGTCGATGCCACCCAGCACCAAGTCGACACGGCCGGTGTTTTCGGCATCGGCCAAGGTCATCGACGAAAACAGAAAGCCGGCATCCATGCGCCACAGCACGTTGCCGTGCAGCGTGTCCATGGCGAACACATAGCCAAACGTTGTGCCGCCCAGCAGCAGACCGCTTCCCGGCAGCGGACTCTGCGAGCCCAGCTTGCGCGCCGAGGCATGCGCCAAGCAGACGAAGCGCCACTCAGGGAACAGCAGATCGCGCAGCTTACCTTCGCGATCGATGCGCTGCAGCCCACCGCGCGTGTACGCAACCACTAGCTCGTCTTCACACAGCACAAGATCGGCGACCTCGCCGGGCAGGAACGTCAGGCCGCGGCCATCGCGTCCTTCATACGGTCGACGTAGCTGACGATCGTCGAGGATCTCGACCCACAGTCGGCCATCTTCGGGGCGAGCGCGCAGTACGGGCACGCGACCGGGCTCGCTGCTGTCGCCGATCAGGCGGATCTCACCCCCGGATGTGCTGCCGATGCCCGCAGCGCGAGCGGTGTTGCGATGCTCAAGCTCGGCGACGTCCCAGTTCTGCCCATCGCAGGTCAGCTTCAGCTCGCGATACACGCTGCCGTCGGCGTGCTCTTCCAGCGAGGTGACGATGGCTTCCTTGCGGTTGAACACCCCAAACGTTGCGAACGAGACCCCAAGCGGCTTGCCACGAAAGCGATGGCTGCCGATCAGCCACGTGGCGGGGCCGTCGACTTCGTTGGGATCGCGAAAGCGACGCGGCGTATGCACGTTGTGGTCGGCGTCGACCACCAGCATCTCGTTCTGGCCATCACCGTCGAGATCGGCGACGCGGATGAGCAAAAGCCCGCGACCAAAGCGCAGGTTGCTGCGCAAGAGCGCCGGGCGACCGCGAAAGCGACACAGCCGCACTAGCTCGCGTGCGGCCTGCTCGGGGCTGTCGGGAACGGGCGTCATCGCCACGCTCGACAGGGCTCGGTATTCTTCGACCTCCGGCGTCGCCGGCCGCGCTTCAATCCGTCGTACCCGCGGTTCTGACATGCAGCGATTCTACCCTTGTCGACCCACAGTCCGGCCAGGGGGATCGTCGCCGCATGTCCAGCAAGCCGGCAGCGGCCGCGCGTCCAATCGGCTGTCGACCCGCGTAAAGCACACAGCGCCTTGACAGAAATGGCCAGCCGCGCGACGACTGCAGTATGCGGCGTCGGGAACTTTTCTGCTCAACGGATGCTTTCCTGCGGTCTTCCCTTTGCTGGCTGGGCGTGGGCCTGTTTTTGGCCTGCGCGTCGTCCTGCGCGCCCAACCGTTTCGATGGGCTCGACGAGGATGAGACGGACGACGGCTCGGACATGATGACGCCGGGCCGTCCCATGCAGGCCTGCAAGCTGGACATGGACTGCGGCAGCGGCCGTCGCTGCGTCGACAACCGCTGCATCCCCGACGGCGGGACCTGTCGACCGCAGCCCAACGGCGAAGACGAGTGTCAGGCCGATGCCTATTGCGCGTGCCCGCCCGAGGTGAAGTCCAGCGGCTGCGTCTGCATTCCCTGGGGCACCAAGCCGCGCGGTACCCACGACGAGATGTGCAGCGGCGAAGCCTTCGCACCCGGTGAGTTCAAAAACCCCGTCCTCAAGTGTCAGTGGCCGCCCGGTGGGGCAAACAACGGCTATGCCAACGTCATCTCGACGCCGCTGGTCATCGACCTCGATCGCGATGGCCAGGCCGAGATCGTCTTTGCCACCGGCTATCCCGGTCAGACGCACTTGATCGCCATGTCAGGCGCCGACTGCTCGGTCAAGTTCGACAAGACCACCAACATCAGCGGCTGTACGCATATCGCGGCCGGCGATCTCGACGGCGACGGCAAGCCCGAGATCGTCGCGTTGGCACCGGGGGTCACGGTCTTTGACTACCAGGGCAATGTCAAGGCCATCATCAGCACGCCCGGCACAGGCGCATGCACGCAGGACTTCCCGCCCGCCATCGCCAACGTCGACGGCGCAGGCCCGCCCGAGATCATCACCGGGGCCCAGGTCAGCCGCTATACCGGCGGCGCCACACCCAGGATCGACGTTCTGTGGAACCAGACTGCAGCCGGCGGAACATGGGGCATCATCGCCATCGCCGAAGACCTGGATGCTGACGGCAAGCTGGAAGTCATCACCGGCAACCGCGTCTTCGATGGAACCAGCGGCACCGACAAGAGCAAGACGACGCTGCGCAGCGTTCCTCCCGGCTATCCCGCCATCGGAGACTTCAACGGCGACGGTCACCCCGACATCGTGATGGTGTCTTCGCAGAGTGGGGCCCAGCGCGTATCGATCGTCGACTACTTTAACGACCGCTTCCTGATGCCGCTCACGGCAGCAACAAACGGCTGGGGGGGCGCGCCCACCGTCGCAGACTTCGATGGCGACGGCCGCCCGGAATTCGCCACGGCCAGCGCCAACTATTACTACGTCTACAGCCCGGACTGCTTGGCATCGCCGAAGCCGGCCAAGTGCATGGGCATGGATCCCGGTGTGCTGTGGCAGTCGCGCACGCAAGATAGCTCGTCGGGCTCGACGGGGTCCTCGGTGTTCGACTTCAACGGCGACAAAGTGGCCGAGGTCGTCTATCGCGATGAGTGCTGGCTGCGTGTATACAGCGGTCCCGACGGGAAAAAGCTGTTCGCGGCGCCGGTCTCATCCGGTACTGATCTGGAAATGCCGGTCATCGCCGACACCGACGGCGACGGTCACGCTGACATCGTGGTGCCCAGCGACAGCGTGCAGGGCGACAACTGTCGCGGCCCGATCTCGGCCACCGAGCTAGGCATGCCGCACGGCCCGCCGACGCAGGGCATCAAGGTATACAAAGATCCAATGGATCGCTGGATGCCGTCGCGCAGCATCTGGAACCAGCACAGCTATCACATCACCAACATCGCCGATGACGGCAGCATCCCCACCGTCGAGGCGTCGAACTTCCTGACCTATAACAACTATCGTCAGAATGTGCAGGGCGCGGTGGCAGGCATGCGCACGCCGCTTGGTGACGCCACCGGCAAGATCGGCATCGCGCCAGATTCGGGAGACTGCATCAAGGTCTATCGCCCGTCGGGCAGCGTGTGCAATCGCGGCACCGCACCGCTTCCTTCAGGCCTGCCCAGTACGTTTTATTTGGGTGATCCGCGCAAGCCTGGCGCGATGAAGATCTGTACCGCCCGCACGATGGCAGAGGTCAAAGTCGGCACCTGTCAGACCATCTTCTGCGAGTGGATGGATCCCACGCTGGGTCCGTATGACCTGTGGCTGCGCGTCAACGACGATGGTGCGTCGCGGCCATTTGGTCAGTGCAAGAGCGGCAACGATCTGGCCCACATGCCCAACGCGGGCTGTTCGCGGCCACCGGGTTAGCCACAAGTCATGGGCGTGTTGGGCGTGTTGGGAAAAGACAGGTTCCATCGATTCTCTGCCGTGGGCTGGCTGCTTGCGGGGGGGCTGCTGCTGACCACGGCGTCCGGCTTGGCACAGGGCCCAACAGCGACGAAGCAGGCCACAGCGCAGCCGGCCAAAGCGGCACCCGCCACAGGCGCTGTCCCAGCGCTGGCGCAGCCAACACCGCGGACCGCGCCGACGCCAGCAGCGCGCGGCTATTACATCACGCGCAGCGGCACGGCGATGGGGACCGTGGTGCAGATCCGCGTCTTCGTCGACGAGCCCGAAGACACACACAGCGCAGAAAAAGAAGCCTCCGTCGGCGCGCACATCGAAGCCGCTTTCGCCGAGATCCGCCGCTTGGAAGCGCTGATGACAACCTGGCAGCCCGAAAGCGACATCTCGCGCATCAACGCCGCCGCCGGCAAGGCAGCCGTGAAGGTCGCGCCCGAGGTGCTGGATGTCGTCGAGCGCTCGCTGCACTTCGCGCGCATCTCAGGCGGTGCGTTCGATATCTCGTTTTATGCACTGAAGGGCCTGTGGCGCTTTGACGACGATCTGTCCCCGACGCTGCCCGACCCGGCCGAGGTCAAGCGCCGCCTGCCGCTGATCAACTGGCGACAGATTGCGGTCGACCGCACAGCCGGCACCGTGCGCCTGGGCAAGCCCGGCATGGCCATCAACCTGGGCGGCATTGGCAAGGGCTATGCCGTCGACGCAGCGGTGCGCGTGCTGAAGCAAGCGGGCTTGACAAGCGGCCTGGTGCAAGCCGGTGGCGACTTGATGATCTTTGGCAGCAAAGGCGGGCAGCCGTTTATGGCCGGCGTCCGCGATCCGCGCAGCCCAGATCCCTCGGACTACTTCGCGGTCTGCCCCATCGTCGATCACGCGTTCTCAACCGCCGGAGACTATGAGCGAGCGTTCCTTTATTCAAAGGATGGCAAGCGCTATCACCACATCCTCGATCCGCGCACCGGCTATCCAGCGCGAGGGGCTCGCTCGGTCACGGTCTATGCCAAAGACGCCACCTTGGCCGACGGTCTGGACGACGCGATCCTGATCATGGGCGCCCAGCGCGGTCTTGCCCTGATCGAGTCCATCCCCGAGGCCGGCGCGATCATCGTCGATGATCAAAACAGGGTGCATATCTCGTCTCGGCTGCGGAAACTAGTCCGCTTGGTCCACCCGCCGAGCCAAGGTATCTGAAGGAAGGATCCGACGATAGCCGCTACTTTTCCAAGATGCGGCCAAGGATGTAGAGCAGGATCAGTAGACCAAACAGTCCACCCACGACAACCAAGACCCAGAACTGCCAGCCGCGGCCGGCGGTCTCAGCGGGCTCAAAGGGTGGAAGCTGAACCTGCAGCGGCTCGGACAGCGTGTCTTCGTTGCTTTTGTGAAACGCGACCTGAACGGCGTGCATGGCGTTGTCGCCGCCCTGCGTCAGGCCAAAGCTGATGATGCCGGCGGAAAACAGCGTGTCGCCGACCTCGGCAAAGCGCGCCGGGATGTCTTCAGCGGCCTTGCAGCGACGGGCCGTGCCGGCGGTGGTCTTCGAGATGTCGATCAGCGAGCGCAGGCGCCCAGCTTCAAACTGGGTGAAGCCGATGCTGTCGATGACGGCTCCGGCCTCGCGGGCGCGGCGCGCCACTTCGGCGAAGGCCTCTTTGCCGGCGCCTGTGTCGATGCCATCGGAAAACAGCACGATACGGCGACGGCGCTCGGGTTTTTCGCGGGCCAGATCAATGGCCACGCGCAGCGCATCGACCAGCCGCGACTCGGTGGCGTCGCCATCCACCGCAAGCTTGTCCAAGTCGCGAGCAATGGCGTTGGGATGCCCGAAGTCTTCCAGGCGCTTGACCTCGGTGGCAAAGCCGATGATCGCCAGCCTGCTTTCGGCGTGGTGCTTCAAGATCGCCTTGGCCAGCTTCTCGATACCGCTGCGCACACTCTTGATCGCCGGCTCCATCACCGACGAAAGCTGCACCACCGCGATCATGTCGATGGGCTCTTTGGCCTCGCTGACCGGCGTGTACGTGACCTGAAGCTCTTTCTGCTCGACGGTGTCCAGAAACAGCTTGTAGCCGCTCTTGGATCGCATGGGCTTGCCGTCGCTGTCGACCAAGGTCACATAGGTCTTCAGAAAGGGCAGCTTCTCGGTGTTCGCGCCCTCTAGCAGCACGCGCACCTCATCGGCCAGCGCCGGACGGCACAGCAAGATGCCGCAAAGAGCGATCCACAGCGACAGCCACCCTTGGCGGCCCTTGCGCGACGAGACACTCGGCTCCCATACCTGCATGACGGACCTCAGACCTATCCAGACTTGCTTACGATAATAGGGCGAATACAGGCGGTTGGGGGTGGCTTTGGCGACCGGCGCGAGGCAGCGCAGGCGAGCCGGTCTGACCACACACCACGAAGTCTGTCGCAGGTCGCGCGGAAACCTGTTGAGCGCGGTTGCCGGTTTGCACTACGTTCCCGTCGTCTTTTTGGTCCTCAAAAAGCCTTTTCTGACGGGTGCTTAAACGGCAACGGGCGGAGGTTCCCATGCGTGCGTGGTTCCGGCTTGGCTCGATATTGGGCGTCAGCATGATGCTGTTCGCCGCCTGCAGCGGTGGTGGTGGCGGCTGCGGCAGCGGCGGTCTGGGCAAGATCAAAGGCGGGTTTCCCGTCGACAAGCGCGCAGAGGGGGCGGTACAGCTGCGCCTGACCAAGGGCCTATTTGACTTCATCGAGGCCAATGCCAAAGGCATCATCGATGCCCTGCTGCCGCCGACGGGTATTCCGGTGCCCTCGTCGTGTGGTGGCGACACCGAGATCTGCTGCGGCCAGATGTGCAAGGTGTTGTTCGGCTTCTCGCAGCTCAAGATCGATCCGGCGCCGCCTTCGACCTTGCGCGTCACCATCCGCACCAAGCTCAAGGCCGAGCCAGACTTCAAGGTCAAGATCCCCGTCGTCGGCAAGTGCGATCTACGCTTCGACACAACGCGCAAGGGCCGGCCGGATATCGGCCTGGTGCTGCCGGTCTTGGCCCGCACCAACGGCGAGACCAAGCTCGCCAACATCGACTTTGATACCGGCGGCCTCGACATCCAGGATCTCGACAACGACGACATCGAGATCCGCGGCGGCTTTCTGTGCGACACGGCCGACTTCTTCAAAGGCCTATTTATGGGCCGCATCCGCGACCTGCTGAAAGATCAGCTCGCCAAGCCGCTGGCCGGTGTGTTCTGCCAAAAGTGCATGAACAAGGACGACTGCTCGTCGCTGGCTGACCAAGGCTGCATGAGCAATAAGTGCATGCGCAAGGGCACCTGCATGCAGCAGCTTGGCGTCGAAGGCCGCATCGATCTAAGCGCCTCGCTGCCCGGCGGCTCCGGCGGCATGGATATCTATGCCGTCGCTGGTGGCTATGCCGAAGTCGAAGCAGCCCCGACGAGTGGTCTGTCCATGGGCATGCTGGGCGGAGCCGCGGCAACGAGCCGCAGCGTCTGCGCGCCGATGCGGCCAGCCCCGACGCGACCGCCGGGCTCGCAGGCCAAGGCGCCCTCGTTCGCAGGCAACACCGCGCCCAACGGCAAGGCCTATCACGTCGGCGCCGGTCTTTCGACGCTAGAGCTGGATCTTTTGGGCCACGGCTTCTATGAGTCGGGCGGCCTGTGCTTGGCCATCGGCACCGAGCAGGTCGAGCTTCTGTCGACGGCCACGCTTGGCGTCTTGATCCCGTCGCTGGCCGATCTGACGCGCGGTGTGCCATCAGCGCTGAAGATCGCGGTGCGACCGCAGTACGCGCCGACCTTTGTCATGGGCAAAGGCACGTTCAAGACCGAAATGGGCAAGCGCGTCATCGACGATCCGCTCTTGCACTTGAAGGTCAAAGATCTCGCGCTCGACTTTTATGTCTATATCGACGAGCGGCCGGTGCGCTTTATGCGTCAGACGCTGGATCTAGACGTGCCGCTGGCCTTGGATGTCGACGGCAAGGGCAAGATCATCCCGATGCTCGGCGACCTAACGATGGGCTTTAGCAACGTCCGAGTCAGCGACAGCGCGCTTCTAAAAGAGACACCGGCTCAGCTTGCCGGCCTCTTGCCGGGCCTCTTGCCGCTGGTCCTGGGCGCCGTTGGTCCGACGCTGGGCGAGTTCGAACTGCCCGATCTGATGGGCATGAAGCTAGAGCCCGTGCAAATCACATCCGCCCCCGACAAGGCCGGCAAGCTGGAATACCTGGGCCTCTTTTTGGGCATCAAGCCCGCGATGATGCCGCTCGTGCCCGACCTGATGAGCGTCGAGCCAGGCGCGACGCAGCCGGTGGCAGCGGCCAGCCCGTCCGAGACCTTTGCCGACCTTGTCGAGCTGAGTGTTCCGTCGCTGAGCGCGCTGCGCCACGGCGCAAACGTGCGAGCGACGCTGAAGCTGGATGCCAAGAACGCGCAGCCCGGTCGGCACGAGTGGCAGGTACGCATCGACGGCGGTCTGTGGCAGACGTTCGACAGCCAGCCTTATTTGACGCTGGATGACGCGGTCCTGCGCTTGCCGGGTACGCACACGATCGACGTGCGCGCCCGTCTTGAGGGCGTCTATGACAGCCTGGATGCGACGCCGGCCCGCGTGACGCTGTCGGTGGCCCCAGCAATCGATGGCAGCGACGATGCGACGACGCTAGGCAAGGCGAGCGAGGCGGGCAGTGTCGATGTGCCGCGCGGCGGCTGCAGCATGGGCGCGGCAGGCATGTCGCGTTCCGGTCAGCTAGGCCTGGGCGGCCTGCTGGTCGGTCTGCTCGCGCTGTGGGGCTTGGCTCGACGGGGACGCCCTTCGCGCTTTACGCTGTTTGGCCTGGCGGCGGCGAGTGGTGCCGTGCTGGGCGCGGGCGGCAATATCGCCTGCCAAGGCAACAAGATCGGCGACAACGGCATGGGCGGCGACGGTCCCAAGGGCTACTACAGCAACATCGACGAGGTGGGGCGGTATCAAAGCGCGGTGGCCCGCGACGGCAAGATCTACATCGCGGCCTATAACTCGAACTATGGCGATCTGGCCTATGCCGAGGTCGGGTTCGACGAGGCGCAGACCGCCAAGGTCGAGTGGTATCCCGCCGACGGCCTGCCAAGTGGCGAACCCAACAACAAGTCCAAGGATGGCTTCCGCGGCGGCTACGACGATCCGGGCGACGACGTCGGGCGCTTTACCGCGCTGGCCTTGACCAGCAAGGGCACACCCATCGTCGCGTATCAAGATGTCACCAACAGCACCGTGAAGCTGGCAGCGCGCCCCGACAAGGGCAAGCCCTGGCAGACCTCGACGATCTCGACGATGACCGATGGCAAGGCTGGCTTCTTTAACAGCCTGGTGCTGGATGACGCCGACGTGCCGACGGTGGCGTACATGATCGCGGCGCTGCGCAAGGACGAAGGCAAGTTTGTTTCGCAGCTTGTCGTAGCCAAGGCGGGCAGCGCAGATCCGACGGGCAGCGAAGGCTGGCAAAAGAGCATCATCGAAGAGGCTCCGGTGTCCTGCGCTGGCCTGTGCGACATGGGCGAAGCCTGCGTGTACAGCGATCCCATGAAAAAAGATCGCCTGGCCACGCAGTGCAAAAAGACCGAGTCCGGCTGCATGCCCGGCTGCAAGAACACGCAGGGCTGCTTCGCCGGCAAGTGCGTCGACGCGCTCGGCACGCCCCCCGCAAGCAAGCCGGAAGGCACGGGCCTTTATGCCCGGCTGATCCGTTCGAGCAGCGGCCCGGTGCTGCTGTTCCACAACGCCAACACAGGCGCCGTCAAGCTCGCCGCCGCACCCGATTGGAAAGTGGCAACCGTCGATGGCGGCGATGGCAAGGTGCGAGTCGGAGACTACATCGGTGCAGCAGCGGCGGCTGATGGCACGCTGCACATCGCGTACGGCAACAAGGACGGCCAGCTTTTGTACCGCGCCTGGAAGGATGGCATGGGCGGCAAGGTCGAAGTGATCGACAGCGGTGTACGCGATGTCGGCGGCGTGCAAGATGTTCACTATGTTGGGGCTGGCGTGCAGCTATTTCTCGACGGAGATCAGCCGGTGGTGGTCTATCAAGACCAGACTGCGAACGCGCTGGATGCGGCACGCCGCGGCATGTCCGGCTGGACGCGCCAGAGCCTGAGCATGACGCCGGGCAAGAGCCGCGGCTTCTATCCACAAGCCGTCAGCAACAGCGGCCGCTTCCTGATCCTCGACGTCGTCTATGACCGCATGGCCGACGCACTGTCGGGCATCGCTTTCTCACCGCTATAGCCCGCCGTTTCGCCGCTCTGTCTCTTCGCTGCAAACGGCGAAGTGTCCCTTTCTTCCGTGAGCCTGCTCGACGCATAGAGCCAACCCTGCGTGATATGCTGACTTGCCCGCGCTTCGTTCCGCGGACAGGAGGGCAGATCGATGGCGACGTTCGTACTGGTACACGGCGCGTTTGTGGGGGGCTTTTATTGGCGGGATGTCCGGCAGCGCTTGCAGAGCGCCGGCCATATCGTCTACACGCCAACGCTTACCGGTGCAGGAGAGCGGTCCCATCTGCTGTCGCCGAGCATCAGCCTCAAGACGCACGTCACAGACATTGTTCAGGTGCTTCACTATGAAGATCTGTCGCAGGTCATCTTGGTCGGACACAGCTATGGCGGCATGGTGATTACCGGCGTTGCCGAACAAGTCCCCGAGCGCATCGCTCAGCTAGTCTATCTGGATGCGGCGGCTCCCACCGACGGACAGACGGCGACCGGGGGCTTCGCGCAGGGAACGGGCGATGTGTTGCAGGCGATGTCGGCACAGACCGACTGGCAGCTTCCCCCCATCCCGCTTGCTGTGTACGGCGTCACCGATCCCAAGACCGTGACCTGGGCCGATCCGCGCCGAACCCCGCACCCGCTAGCGACGCTTAGCCAGCCCGTCGCGGTCCAGAATCCCCTCGCGGCGCGCATCCCGCATGTCTACATCCGCTGTACGCAACGACAAGGTCTGGTCGCGGCCTTCGGCGCCGACCCACTGGCCCCGTTTGTCGATCGGGTGCGTGCTGAAGGCTGGCCGATCATCGAGATCGAAAGCGCTCACGACGCCATGGTCATCGTGCCCGACACCGTGGCAAGCCGCTTGGCAGAGCTTGCCGCGTCGATCTCGAACCCGTCGGCACGTTGACTCACCTCTGGGACGCCGTGGTGTGATGGGTCGCGCCGCCTATGGCTGATCTGCCGACAGAGATGCCGGCCGATGCGCAGGCACTCAAGCCTTCATCGGATACCCAGCCCCTTGCCGCCCTGCAGGCAGAGGTCGCCGAGCTGCGTTGCCAGCTTCAAGCGCAGCACGATCTGCAGAAATCGCTGAACGACAGCGAGCAGCGCTTCCGCGCTCTGATCTCAAGCCTGCAGGTCGGTGTCGTCGTACAGGGCAGCAAGGCAGAGATCCTGCTCTGCAACGCGGTCTCGCTGGAGCTCTTGGGGCTCACAGAGGCTGAGTATCTCGGCCGCAGCTCGTTTGATCCGCGCTGGCAGATCCAGGATGAACAGGGCGCTCCCTTCGAAGCAGAGCGCAGGCCCGTGGCCCGCGTTCTTTCGACAGGGCGAGAAGTGCGCAATGTTGTCATGTCCGTCTATCGCCCACGCAAGAGCGACTGGGTCTGGCTATTGGTCAACGCAGTGCCGCAACTGGATGCACAAGGCGGTGTGAAGCAAGTCGTTTCGACCTTTACAGACATCACCGCGCTGCGACACGCGGAAGAACGGACGCGGCAGCTTGCCGACGATCTGCTGTCGCTGTCGACCCCTTGCATCCCCATTGCCGACGGCGTCGTCATCCTGCCGCTCATCGGCCGCTTTGATCAGGTCCGCGGCCAGCACGCGCTGGCGACGCTGCTGCACTATGTGACGCAGCACCGCGTGCGGGCGGTGCTGCTGGACTTGACGGGCCTGCTCACCGCAGACACCTGGGTCACTCAAATGATTGGCCAAATCGTATCGGCCGTAGGTCTGCTGGGCGCGATGCTGTTTCTAAGCGGCATCCGCGGCAAGCTCGCCAAAGAGCTAGTACAGACTGGACAGTCGCTGAGCAGCGTCCCAACGTTTGCCACACTGCAGCAAGGGGTTCGCGCGCTTCTCGCGGGGCCCCCTCGCTGACCACGAATCACCATCGGACTCGGTCAGCTAGCTTCTGTAAGACGCCAAGCACGTTGGCTCGCCCCGGCATGCGCACAGGCAGAACTCGAAGACTTTGTTGATCTTCCGCTTCCTCTCGTACTAGGTTCCCTCCACTCGTCTGTCCCCGCTGTCCCGCGAACTTCATTTCCCGCTGCCGCCGCGAGTCGACTGGCCCGCATGACGTCGACGACCGACGGTATCTGCGCTGTAAGAGGAGGCTGTCATGTTGCTGTCGCGTCGGTCCGCCCCAAGCCTACGGTTCCTCTTTTTCACCTCGCTGGCCTTAGGTGGCCTGTCGCTTCTTTCGACCTGCGGCTACGGCCGCAACGACGAAGAGCTTGAGTCCGAAGAAGGCGGAGACAACACCGCTGCTCAGCTTGTGTCGCTGACGATCAAGCCGAACAACGACATCCTGCTGGTCGACCTGAACACTGAAGCCAGCAAGATGTTCACCGTGCGCGGCCTGTTTTCCGACGGGTCGAGCGCTGACTTCACGCGCAAGGTCAAGTGGTCGCTCGACAACACCTCGCTGGGAAAGTTCCAGGGCTCGACGTTTAAGAGCGCGGTGCTATCGCAGAACAAGGTCGACTTCACGCGCATCTTCGCCAAGATCAAGACGCCCGAGCGCGAGCTAGCCAGCGTCGCCAACCTGACCGTGGTCTGGCTGCGCACGACCGGCAACTCGCAGGACTTCTTCTTCAACCTGCCGTACATGATCGAGCCGCAGAAGAAGCCGCTGACCTTCACCACCGAAGTGCAGTCGCTCGACGTGTTCTTCGCCGTCGACACTACCGGCAGCATGGGCGGCGAGATCAACCAGCTTGCGCGCAGCTTGCAGTCAACGATCATCCCTGGCGTCAAAGCCGCGGCGGCCAAGGATGCCTGGTTCGGCGTTGGCGCCGTCGACGACTGGCCGACGGGCTCATATGGCAGCCCTGGCTGCGGTGGCGGTCCTGACGATCAGCCCTTTATCCTGCTGCAGTCGATGACCGATGACGTCATGAAGGCGCAGAACGGTGTGCAGCAGCTTTTGCGCGGATCCAGCCCGCGCGGCTGCGGTGCCGATACGCCGGAAGGCCAGATGGAAGGCCTGTATGCCATTGCGACGGGGGATGCGCTGATGGGCATGGGCGCCAACATTCCCGCCAACAAAAAAGGCATCGGCGGTGTTGAGTTCCGCGATGGCGCGCTGCCGGTCGTCGTGTCGATCAGCGATGCGTCATTCCACAGCAAGGGCGACGCCACGCCGCTTACCTGCTTCGGTTCCAGCGTGGCTTGGGGCAGCGACGTCTCGTCCCTGGCTCACAGCCGCAAGCAGACCGAAGATGCGCTAAACAAGATCTGCGCCAAGTCCGTCGGTGTCTCGGCCATCACGGGCAGCGAAGAAGGCTGCATCGCCACCAAAGATCTGACGATGTTTGCCAAGGCCACGGGCGCGGTCGTTCCCCCAGAGGCCTGGGATGTCGGCATGCGGCCTTCGAACTGCGCCATGGGCCAGTGCTGCACCGGACAGCGCGGCGCGGGTGAGCCGCCCGATTCCGATGGTCTGTGCCCGCTGGTCTTTAAGATTCCATCGGACGGAACTGGCGTCGGCGATCAGGTCACAACCGGCATCTCGCAGCTCGCCCGCTTCGCCAGCTTCGACGTGGTCACCGACGTACAAGGACAGACCATGGGCGAAAAAGGCGAGGTTCTGCCGCCTGGCAAGACGACCGCTGACTTCATCGCCAGCATCATCCCGCTGGACGCGCTGCCGCCGCCGCCGCCGCCCTTCATTCCGCCGCCGCTGATCACGGATCAGGGCTTCAAGAAGGTGACTCCGGGCAGCTTGGTGCGCTTCATGGTCGAAGCGAAAAACGAAATCGTGCGCGAGACCACGCGGCCCCAGGTGTTCCACGCCACGATCCGCGTGCGAGCCGGCGGCTGCGCCAACCTGGACTCGCGCGATGTCATCATCCTTATCCCGCCAGTCGCTCCGACGCCGGCCTAACAGCGTTGACAGTCGCAGAGGTCGACGCATCGGGAGTGTCTTCGTTGGCGCGCAGGAAGAAACCGCGGTGGGGGGCCGTGGTTCGCAGTGGCTGGGCTGTGCAGCTTATCGGATGGCTCTGGGCCTGCTTGTGTGTCGCGGGCTCGACGGTGTCTGCAGCCCCGCTGTCGCTGGCCGAGCTGAAAAGCAGCGAAATCAGCCTGCGTGAAGCCCCCGGCCCGCAGCGCTTGAGCATCGCCCAGCGCATCGCCGCTGCCGATTCCGAGAGCCTGCCCGTGCTCGAAGAATACCTTGGCCTGCCGCTTTCCAGCGCCGTGCCGCAGCTGCGGCGCTTGATCCACGCGATCTGGGGGCAGTACCCCAACCCCGACTATCCCAAGGGTCCGGGCAAAGACCCGCCGATGTGGCTTTCCCGTGCCGAGCCGCCTATTCCGCCGGGAACTCCCAAGAGCAAGCGCCCGAAGCCTCACGATCCCGAGGCTGCCGACTGGCTGGTTGCCCTGGCTCAGCTAGAGCTGAGCGGCCCGGCTTCCGATCCCTATCTTGCCGATCTGCCGACGGCAGAGCTGCAAGCGGCGCGAGCCGAGCTCGTACTGCGCGTGGCGATCCTGCGGGCGCTGGGTCGCCTGGCTGCGGCCGAGCATGGCGATGCGTGTCGCGATGCAGTGCTGGCGATCTTTCAGCTGGCCTTTGTCGCCGACGGCCTGTTGCGCGATGAGTGCGGTCGCATGCTGCGCTCGGTCGGAGGTGCAGCGGTACCGACGCTGGTTCGCATCTACAACGATCGCGCGCACTATGGCTTTCGCATGCGGCGCTATGCGGCGTATCAGCTGGATCGCATGGATCGCATGCTGCCGCGCAAAGCGGTCGCCGCCGCTGCCGACGATCGCATCCGGGCCGAGATCTTGCACACCTATGGCGAAGTGCTGGCCATCGACGCAATCGAGGCAGTTCTGGATCAGGTCGGTGCTTCGTCGCATCGCGTGCGACGCGAAGCACGCTGGGCCTGGCTGCGCTACGTCGACGGGCCGCCGCCACCGCCCGCCCCCAAGCGCAAGCGCAAGCTGCCCGGTGGCAAGGAAGAGGCCGAGGAAAAAGAGGACTATCTGAACTACCGCGATATGGCGGTGCTGACGCTGGCCAAGGCCTACGAAGCGCTCTTCGGCCACGCGCCCGACGCCAAGCTGTCGCCCCGCGCGCAGAGTGAGCAGCTTTTTGCCCATTCTGATCGCCAGCGCGAAGCCCAGTTCGCGAACGGCTTTGCTGCTGCCCAGGCCGCTGTCGAGCGCGGTGACTTGGGTCGCGCCATCGATGAGTACAGCTTCATCCTGGCCAACGAACCCGACCACGCCAAGCGAGCCGAGATGGCGCCCATTTTCGCCCGCCACGGCGAGGCGCTGATCCAGCAGGCTGAACGAACGGACACGGACCCGGCTCTTTTGGGGCGTGGTGTCGGTCTGCTGCGGGTGGCCCTGCTCTTGGATCCGGCGCAGCCCAGCGCGGCCACCCTGCGGGCTCGTATTCACACGCTCGACGGCGTGCAAGCTCGACGAGCAGGAGCCGATGGCACGAGCGACTTCCAGCAGGCCGTGGCGAGCGATCCGCAGCACAGCGAAGCCAAGGCCGGCCTGCGCCGAGCCAGCCTCAAGCAGCCGCGCTGGCACATGGTGGCCTGGGCCTTCCTGGGTACCGGCGTCGCCCTGTTGGTGCTCTTGCGACTGCGTGGCCGACGACGCGTGTCCCCTGCCCTGGGCCTTGCGGCGCTGCTTGTTTCGAACCTGCTTGGCTCAGCCGGCTGCCTGGTGCCACAGAGCCTGTTTGAAGAGAGCGGCACCGACGGAGGAACCCTGCTGATCGTCAAGGGTGCGCAGCCGCCATTCGGGACCATCCACCCGACGCAGACCCTCGACGGATACAACTTTCAGATCGATGTCATCAGCTCCAGTCCCAATGTCGCCGGACGCCTGTACGCCCAGCTCAGCGGCGACTGCTGCGATCTAAACATCGATGACGTGAACATCGCGCGCTTCCTGTATTCCGGTACGGCGACGCCGCTCGGCAACGAGAGCCTGCGGTACACCATCGATTTTCGACAGACCTTCCCGCCCTGCACCTTGGGTTTCGCGGGTAAGATGGGATATCTTATTCCGGTCCTGGCTACCGGCGGTTTCCGCGACGATC
>CAZKOY010000052.1:0-32081 GCA_964554495.1 uncultured Myxococcales bacterium | reverse complement strand
GGCGCCCCGATCGACCGCCTGTTTGTCGAATGGGACGATGTGCCATTTGCCAGCGCATCGATCGGTCAGGTGCATCGCGCCCGCCTGCCCGAAAACGCAGCGCAGTCCGGGCTGGAAGTGGCGGTCAAGGTGCAGCATCCAGGCATCGCGATCGCCGTCGAAAATGACCTGCAGAACGCTGCCGTGCTGCGTCAGTTTGTCGAAGCCTTGGGCCCGCGCAACTTGAACAGCAAGCGCGCATTCGCCGAAATTCAGCAGCGCTTTCGCGAAGAGCTGGACTACCGACTGGAAGCCGAGCGACAGCAGATTTTCGCGTCGCTGCATGCTGGCGATCCGCACATCGATATTCCGCAGGTGATCTCAGAACGCAGCGCCACGCGCGTGCTGACCAGTGCGCTGAAAAAGGGCGTCAGCCTCGACGAAGCGGCCACGGCCAGCGAAGACATCCGCCGCCACTACGCTGAGGTGCTGTGGCGCTTCGTGTTCAAGGGAAATTTGGTGGGCGGGTTGTTTAATGCCGATCCACACCCCGGCAACTATCTGTTTGGGGACCAGGGGCGAATCGTGTTCTTGGACTTCGGCTGCATCCAGCCGATCCCTCCAGGCAACCTAGACCTCGCGCGGACGGCGCACTGCGCGGCGCTGGCCGGCGACGAGGCGTGGTTCGCCGATACCGCCCGCCGCTTGCTGCAGACCAAAGGCGGGCCGTTCGAGGTCGACTCGCTTGCCTATACTCGACGCTGCTTCGAGCCGATCTTTCGCGAGAGCTACCAGATCACGCGCGACTATGTGAAGTCGCTGGTCGAAGGCGTGATGGCCATGAAGCAGCACATCTTGGTTCGCGATAGCGGCTTCGTGCCGTTGCCCGAAGGCATCCTGTTCATGAACCGCCTGCAGTTTGGCTTCTACTCGGTCTTGGCCCAGCTCTCCATCGACGTGAGCTACCACAAGGTCGAGCACGAGATCCTGAGTACGGCGGGCCTGCTGCAGACGACGCGGCCCAGCTAGGCAGCCAGCGGAAGCCCGTCGAAAGTCAGCGTGTCGGAAGCGAGCCCATCATGGAACGCGGTGGTCGCGACAAATCACGGCAGCCGCGGCGTAGCCCTGCGCATCCTGGCTGGTGATGACGACACAGCTCTGCGACGGGTCGTTTAGCTGGGGATGCAGCGCGCTGGGCTCATCGAGCAGCGCAGCCAGCGTCGCAAGCGGCGGCCCCGTGCTCGCCACAGCCAAGGCAGAGGCGCACTGTGGAACGCGCTGGTGCAAGGCAGCGAGCGTCTGCGACAAAGCCAAGTCCGGCTGCCCAGCCACGAAAACTGAGTGAATATCCCGAATTCTCCACATAGAAAAACCTAAAGAAGACGCGGGCTGCGATGTCAGGTACAGCGCGGCGACAGCATCGACTCCAGGCGACCACGAAAGATCGCAGGACAACACCAAGCAGGCCCGCGCCCGTCCAGATGACAAGAGCAGCGTGGCTTCTTCCAGTGCCTGCAGGCCCGCAACCTGGCTGCCAACTACGGTGGCTCCCGGTCCCAGCAGCCCGTGTTGTATGGACACCGCTCCGACGGGAGCCGAGTGCAAGGTATAGGCAAACAAGCGCGGGCTGGCCTCTCCGTTTTGCGCGCCGCGAAAGAACGCAGTGTCCGTCGCCAGACAGCCATCCCGGCTGCCGCAGAGTACGGCGGTCTGCGCCGCCTGATCGCGCCACGTGGGCTCAAGCCGTGCCAGGCAGCCCTCGCTGCCGACCACAGCCAGGCCACACAGACGATCCAGGCGAGCAAGCTGTTCCGTCGCTGTCTTTGCGCCTGTGGGCAAAAGCGCAGCCAGCGGCGCGTCGCTGCTTGGAAGCAGAGCGATCGCAGCAGCCAGCGTCGGCAGGGTCGCGGAGCTCATGCCTGCACCTTCTGCGCGACGTCGCGTGCAGCGCTCCGATGGGTCCGCGTCGCCGAGGAAAAAACCACCGCCGCATTCAGCCCGCCGAAACCCGAGGCCGTCGATAGGATGTGGCGCAGCGGCAGCGACAAGGCGGATCCTTGGACGAAGCACAGCGGGATGGCCGGGTCCGGGTGCTGAAGGCCAATCGTAGCCGGCACGCGATCTTCTTCCAGCGCGCGTACACACACGACGGCTTCCAGCGCCGAAGCAGCCCCCATGCTGTGCCCGAGCGCACCTTTTACCGAGTGAACCGGTACACTCGTCGCGCGATCCGCGAAGACCGAGGCAATGGCTCGTCCTTCCATCTGATCGTTAAACAGCGTCGCTGTGCCGTGTGCCGAAATGAAGTCGATCTTGGCAGACGTGACACCGGCATCGAGCAGAGCGGCGCACATCGCTCGCGCTGCGCCGCGGCCTTCGCGATCCGGTCCAGTCATATGGTTGGCGTCGCAGGACTGTCCGGCCCCAGAAAGAAGGGCGCGCACGCGGGCTCCGCGGGCTTGGGCGTGTTGGGGCGACTCAAGCACCAGAAACGCCGCCCCCTCGCCGAGGCTCAGCCCGCTTCGCGTGGCATCAAAGGGCCTGCACGCAACGGGCGACAGCGCACGCAGCGACTGAAATCCCCGCAGCACGAAGTCGGACAAGGCATCGCAGCCACCGCACAGGACCACATCACAGCGCCCGCTGCGGATCCAGTCCAGCGCCGCCGCGATGGCGACATTTCCCGAGGCACAAGCTGCCACAGGAACCAAGACGCGCCCCGCTCCGATGGCCGTGGCCAAGACGTGTGCTGGGATCGCCGGACCATGCGCCTGAGTCGACTGCGCAATGGATGCGCAGCGCAGGGCAGCCAACCAAGGCGCTTTCTCGCCGTGCGTGGTGCCCAAACAGACTCCGATGCGGCCATTGGCCTGGGCCACATCCGGCCCTCCGAAGCTGCCGAGCCCCGCATCGCGCCATGCCTCGCTGGCGGCCCAAACGCTCATGTGGGTGGCCCGCGGCGCGGGGCTGCACAGCACCTGGGCAGAAACGTCCTCAGCCAGCTCACCAGCCTCGGTCGGCAGCGGCACAAGAGACAACGGCAGCTCGCCAATTCCCAGGGCATGGCCCTCGGCGCGGGCCCTTAGCGCCGTCTGCCCCTGGACAAGCCGTTGCCACAGCGCATCGACACCCAGACCCAAGCCAGACACGGCCCCCAGACCAGTAATCGCGACGGCAGCGGTCATGATTTTCTTTGCTCGGCCGTGGCTGCAGCGGAATGGCCCGGCGGGCGAGCGCTGAAGAAATCGTAGAAGTGATACCACTGCGTCGGGTAACGACGAACAAAGCGCTCGTACACGCCGACAAGAGCGACCGTCGCGTCATGAATATCGCGCGCCCGCTCTCGCGAGTGCGAAACAACAATCGGTGGCTCGATGTAGTGAACAACTTTGCGCTCGCCATCGTGCTCGTCGATCACGAAGAAGTGCGGCACGATGGGAGCCCCAGTAATCCGTGCGAGCATGGCCGGTCCGGCCGGGAATGCGACGGGCACACCAAAAAAGGGCACGTCCACAACCTGGCCCCCGATGTTGCGATCGATCTGCATGCCGAGCATGGCGCCCTCGCGCAGGACTTGGGCAAGGCGCAGGCTGGCAAACGGCGACTCGGTTGTATAGATGATCTCGAAGCGGTCGCGGAACTGCTTCTCAAACGCTTGCACTCGACGGTTGGGCTCTTCGGCCATGGCCAGACAGAAGCGCGCCAAGCCGCGAAGCTGGGCCAGGCTCGGCGCAATCTGCCACATTCCCAGGTGCCCAGTGGCCGCGATTACCCCTTTGCCTCCGCGAACTGCGCCGACCATGTTTTCGAGCCCCACGGTCGTCGGCTTGTACCCAATCGGAATCCCCAGCAACAGCGAATAGCTGTCGGCCAGCATCTGAGCGTAGTTCACAAACAGCTCAAAGCACTTCTTGCGAAAGCGCAGATGCTCCTGCAGCCGCGATGACACAGCGTCCGGCGGCCCGTCAGAAAGCACGCGTGCCAGGTTCTTTTCAACCGCGCGCCGAGCCTGAGGCAGCAGCGCATAGAAGATGCCAGCCCAAAGCGGCATGGACAGGCGCTTGACCTCGGGAGGAAGGTGACGAATGCCTCCCAACATCAGGCGTCGGAAAAACGGCCCTTCGAAGCGGTGGCGATGTGCTCGCCCAGGCAGCGCATCGCTTTCTTCGCTGGACGAAGCGCTATCGGGAGAAGAAGGAGACGAAGACGGATCAGACGAGTGCGACATAAGCTTCCGGCATGCGGCCGGCGGCAGTGTATCGCCCCGCTGCGGCGAAGCAACACCTGTCCGCTTCTGTCCGCCACGCGCTTGTTTGGAATCGTCGGCTGCGAGCGCTTGCACGGCGAAACAAGTGTCAATAAGATGCCCGCTGCTATGGGTCATCGGGCTGAGGCGGAGGAAGAGGCGGCAAAAAAGGACGCGACACACCTCGCGCCCGCGACGAAGACACGCGATCCCAACGCCACCAGTCTGATTGAAAGTCCGGCCGCATTTACGCGGCAGCGTCCCGGTGGTGTGTTCGTCGTGTTGACCGGAGCCGATCGCGGCGAGCAGGTTGTGCTCGACGACAGCCAGCGGCAGATCACCATCGGCTCGGCCCCTGGCGCCGATCTGGTCCTGTCCGATCGCACGGTCTCTCGTCGCCACTGCACCGTCGGGCTAGAGGACGGGCAAGTCGTCGTTCGCGATCTCGATTCGACGAACGGCAGCTTCACTCATGGCTCGCGGTTCAAAGAAATTGTCATCGGCCATGGTGCCGAAGTCACGCTGGGCAAGACCGTCCTCAAGTTCGTTCCGCGCGAAGAGACCTTAGAGCCCGAGGAGTGTAGCGAAGGCAGCTTTGGCGAGCTAATCGGTCACGATCCCAAGATGCGCCGCTTGTTCGGGCTTTTGCGGGATATCGCGCAGAGCGATACCACCGTGCTCATCGAGGGCGAAACCGGCACGGGGAAAGAGCTGATCGCCGAAGAGATTCACCGTCACTCACGCCGAGCCAACGGACCGTTTGTGGTCTTTGACTGCGGCGCGGTCCCGCGCGAGCTTATCGAGTCGACGCTGTTTGGCCATGTCAAAGGCGCCTTTACTGGCGCCATCGCCGACCGGCGCGGCGCGTTCGCCGAGGCACATGGCGGCACCATTTTCTTGGATGAGATTGGCGAGCTCGCCTTGGATCTGCAGCCCGCGCTCTTGCGCGCTCTCGATAAGCGAGCTGTGCGGCGAGTCGGCGCCAACGCGTACGAGCAGGTCGATGTCCGCGTCGTCGCTGCCACCAACCGCGACCTGCGCGAAGAAGTGGCAAGGCGCAACTTTCGCGAGGATCTCTTCTATCGCCTGGCGGTCATTCGGGTGCATCTGCCAGCGCTGCGCGAGCGTGGGCGCGACATCGATGTACTCGCCGATCATTTCGTTCGGCAGTTCTCGCCCAGCCGCAAGCTCGCCATCCCGCCAAACGAGATGCAGCGCTTGCGCAGCTACGGCTGGCCGGGCAATGTCCGCGAGCTACGCAACGTCATCGAACGTGCCTGTGTGTTGTCCAAGGGCGACTCACTGCTCATCGAAGACGCGCTGGGTGATCAGCTGCAGCATGCGGCTCCCGTCGGATTTCGCACCAGCCTGCCGTTCAAAGAAGCCAAGGGGCAGCTCGTCGAGCAGTTCGAGCGCGAGTACATCATCGACCTGATGAAGCGGCACCGCATGAACCTGTCAGCCGCGGCGCGGGAAGCGCAGATCGATCGCAAGCACTTGCGCGAGCTTCTGCGCAAGTACGGCCTCGACACGCGCGCCGATTATCAGGACTAGCGACGGACGAGGTCGCAGTGCCCGGTTGCGCCGGACGATCGCTCTACGCGCTCGTATTTGTCCTATTTGTGCCGGCACGCGCGCAGGCCGATGGCTATGCCACGACCGTACGAGCGTCCCCGCTGCGCGATGGTACTGGCGCCCTGACACATGTTGAGCTGGGCCTGCCCGGCGAACGCGACGCCCCGAGTGCCTACAAGACCTCGGTCGCCGAGGTGCTGCAGGGCCAGCCCGGTCTGCAGGTGCGCGCCGCAGGCGGCCTAGGTCAGTGGAGCGGCGCCATCCTGCGCGGCGCCGACGCATCACAGGTGGCCATTTTCCTAGACGGTGTGCCCTTGCAGCGTGGAGGCCAGGCGGCCGTCGATCTGTCCCAGCTTCCCGTGGATGGCATCGAGCGAATCGACGTCTATCGCAGCCTGCCGCCCATTGAGTTCGGCATCGACACACTCGGTGGCGCCATCAACTTGATCTCGCGCCGCGGGCGGGGCGGGCTATCAGCCTGGGGCGTGCTCGGTACCGGTAGCTTCGGCCTGCGCAAGCTGTCGGTGGGACTCACAGGACAAGGACGCGATGGGCTGCGCACCACCGCGACGATTGGCTACCAGGGAAGCAGCGGCGACTTTCCCTATCTTAGCGACGGGGGCTTGCTGTATGCAGGGCGCTTGGTCGAGCTCATCCGACGCAACGATGACTTCGATCAGCTAAGCGGCGATGTCCGGGTGAGCCACGACGGTCCGCAAGGAGGCTTTTTCGTCTCGGGCAATGGGCTGCTTAAGATGCAAGGCGTCGCGGGTATTGGGCAGGCCGCAGCTCAACCGGGGCAGCCACGGCTGCGCATCGGACGCGCGCTTTGGGCCGCCGGGGGGCATCGTCTTTGGGGCGCAGGTCGTATCCGACTGAGCGGCGATGCCCATGCCCTGACTGAGGGATCTGCCCTGCAGGACCTCGCCATCGTGCCAGCGGCCAACTATGAACAGCTTGGCATCCAGACGGGGGTCCGCGTGGTCGCAAGCTTTGCCAGCGTGGGCGAGACTAGCCGGCAGCTGCCCGTGCGTCGCTGGCAGCTCGTGCTCGACGGTCGCTACGAGCGTTTCCTGAGCTACGACCTCTGCCCGGCCCCGCGCACCAGCTGCGGCCAAGCCGCCCCCACTGCGAGCCAGCGTATGCGACTGCAGCTTGCCGTGGGTGGCGACCTGCGATTCGGCGACGGTGCGCTTCTTGTACAACCTAGCGTGCATTTCCTGGCCGCACGCAGCCACCTGCAGCCGCTATCGGGATTGCCGACGGCAGACCAAGTGATTGATGGCGATGCGCTGTTTGCCGCCCCACGGCTGGCGGCCCGTCTGCACCTGCGTCGCGGTCTGCTCGTGCGCCTGGGAGGCGGCCGCTTCGTTCGTCTGCCGACATTTCTTGAGCTGTTCGGCGACCGCGCCTTTTTCCGCCCCAACCTAGAGCTTCGCCCCGAGTCGGCCTGGGCCTTCGAATTCGGCAGCCGCCTGCATGTGCAGCCTCACCCGCTGTTTTCGCTGGAGGTCGAGGTCCATGCATTCGCCCGTCCGATCGACGATCTGATCGATGTGATCCGCGATGGGCCTGCCCTGCGAGCGCGCAACGTCGGACGGGCTCTTGCGGCCGGCACAGAAGCAGAGCTACGCGCCAGCCTGGCGGATGTGCTGCGGATGCAGTTGAACTACAGCTTTTTGCACACCCGCGATGAGTCCGATGTCCCTGGACGCCACGGCAACACCCTGCCCGCTCGCCCCGCGCATGCCTTGTTTGCTCGGCTGGAAGCGAGCTATCGCGTGTTTCGCATCACCTACGAGCTCGATCTGCGCTCTTCTGTCTTCTTGGATCCGGCAAATGCACGCGAGCGCCCCCCCCGACTGCTGCACGCGCTGTCCCTTTCGGCGGGCCCGTACACGACTGCACGCTTGAGTCTGGCGCTAGAGCTGCGCAACCTCGCCGATACGCGCAGCGTCGACATTGTGTTGCCGTTGGCCGGACAGCAAGCCAGGCCTGTTCCGCTCTCGGACCTGTACGATTACCCGCTGCCGGGCCGCTCGCTGTATGCGACCGTGAGCGGACGGTATTGATCGCCCTGCTCCGCCGAGCCTGCGCAGGGAGTATTTTCCCCGCGAGCCCCCATCGACCGCTCGGGACTTCTGCGCCATGAATGGTTGTTTGGAGCGCGCCTCAGATTTTCAACGCGCATTCCGCGTCACCGCGACGGCAGAACAGCACAGGCATCCCTGGCATGCAGCTTGCGTCTGCTTCGTCTGCATCATGCGCCGCCTCTGCTTCTTGCTGCTGCACTTTACGGCCTGCAGTCCGCCGCCGTGCGATGGAAGCCGCCAGCCATACCGCGACACGCTGGCATGCTCCGAACAGTTCGCCGGCCAGGCTGGAAGACCGCAGGACACGGCGCTGCCTTTGGCCTTGACCGTAAAGACCGTTCTCACCGAGGGACGCCTGTACTTCCAAGACAGCGCGACCTACCTCACCCATCGCGACTTCGCCGTGGCGCAGCTTGGCTATCCGCGCGGCATGCCGTTTGTCGACGAGTACCTGCAGCCGCAGCGCCGCTTGCTGCTCGGAGCAGTGACGCGCTACGAAGGACCGGACATCTGGGCGTATGAGCTGGCCCCCTATGACACCGCCTCGCCCGAGCAAGTCGCGCAAGCCTTTCGCGCCATCCAGCAGGCCGCGTACTTTGGGCGGCTGCTTCGCTTGCACGTGACCTCGCCCGAGCAGCAGCAGCGTCTGACTGGCCTCGCTAGCGACATTCCCATCGTGACCAGCGACGCGATCTACGCCGGTACGAGCTACCAGCCGCTAAACCTCGGCACGACCGTCGCGCAGGTCCGCCTGACCACTGCGCAAGCGCTGCCCAGCGAAGCCATCGGCCCACGAGAGCTTGTCGTGCTCGATCGCGCGCCGTTTGACATCTCAGTGGTCGCGGGAATTGTGACAGCCGAACCGCAGACGCCGCTCTCGCATGTCAACGTGCTCAGCCAGCAGCGCGGCACGCCCAACATGGCCCTGCGCGATGCACCATCGGTGTTTGGTCCGCACGATCGCCGCTGGGTGCGTCTGCGCGTGGGTCCCTTCGACTACAGCGTCGAGCCGGTCAGCGCCGACGAAGCCGAGGCGTTCTGGCGCGAGCATCGCCCCAAGCAGGTCACGCCACCGCCGCCCGACTATGCGCTAGTGGCGCTGCCCTCGCTCGATGAGGTCGGCCTTTCGCATCTGCCTGCCATCGGTGGCAAAGCCGCGCACTTTGGCGAGCTGCGCTCGCTTTCCCGACAGCAGCCCGACCTAGTGCGCGTACCGAGTGGCTTTGCCATCCCGGTTCACTATTACCGGCAGTTCGTACACGAAAACGGGATCGATAGCGGCCTTGTCACCCTGCTTGCCGACGAGCGCTTTCGCAGCGATGACCTGTATCAGCGCCAGCGCCTGGAAGCGCTGCAAGCCACGATGCTGGCCGCGCCCGTCGACGTGACGCTGCTGCAGACGATCGAAGCGCGTCTGGCCCGCGACTTTCCGGGGCGGCGCATGCGCTTCCGATCGTCGACCACGGCCGAGGATCTCGAAGGGCACAGCGGCGCCGGCCTGTACAGCTCGACCTCGGCGCAGCCCGGCGATCCCACGCGAACGATCGAGCGCGCCCTGCGTACCGTCTGGGCCAGCTTGTGGAACCCCCGCGCCTTCGCCGAGCGCGAGTATGTCGGCATCGACTCGCTGCAGGTGGCCATGGCGGTGCTCGTCCACCCCGCCTACACCGACGAGCTTGCGAACGGCGTGGCCATCACTGCAAATCCCTTCGATGCGATCGAAGACGGCTTTTACATAAACGCTCAACTTGGCGAAGAGGATGTCGTCAGCCCCGCCCCCGGCGTAGTCGCCGATCAGCTCGTGTACTTCTATTTTCACAGCGGGCAGCCAACGACGTACTACCGCCACTCTAACCTGGTGCCCGTCGGATCCACCGTGCTGTCGCGGCGCGAGCTTTTCGATCTTGGCAGCGCGCTCGATGCCATCCGCGGCCACTTCGCGACCCGTTACCGTCAGCCGATGGACGTCGAGTTCAAGCTGACGCCCGATCACCACATCGAGATCAAGCAGGCCCGCCCTTACCCTGGGCGCGGCTTATGACAAGGGATCCCATGCACACGACACGGATGCTGCTTCTGCTCGCGTTTCTTTCCGCCTGCTCCAGCCCCGGCGATGGGAGCGATCCCGCAAGGCAAGACCTGTCGACGATGCCGACCGACATGGCCGCGCCCGTCGATCTTGCGCCTGGACCGGGGCCGCGCTTCGACGACGGCCTACACGGCCAGTTGACCTTTGGGGCTCGCGTGACGCCCTACGGTGCCGTCGGTGTCGCAGGAGGAGAGATCTACAAAGCGCCACGCCCACGCTTCCAGCGCGAGGTGGCGCGTCAGGGGGACTGCCGCTTGCTCAGCTACAAGCCCGCGTTCTGCGATCGCTGCGATGGCGTCTGTGTTGCCGACGGTGTCTGTGAGCCCTTTGGCGTACGCATCTCGGCCGGTGTGATCGACGTGACAGGCACCCAGCCAACTTTGCGCATGACCACGAATCCCTACCTGATGTACGAGCCGGCCGTTCCCGTTACGCCGAACGTGGTGCCGGATGCAGCACAGGTTCGCGTGACGGCCAGCGGCGGCGAGTTCGCTGCGTTCAGCGTCACCACAAGCGGCGTCAGCGCGCTAAAGACCGGCTCGCTGGTGAACTTTGAAATCGCACTTAAAGACAGCGAGGACTTCACGTTTCGCTTCACCCCCGAGGCTGTACCGGGCTCGCGCCTGCGCCTTTCGCTGAACGCCAACAACCGCGGCCATGGCGCCCCGTACCAAGGGATCATCGAGTGCGACGTCGACGACGCGCGTGGCGAAGTGATCATCGCCAGGTCGCTCATCGCCGCCTTTCCGTCGACGTACCGCTGGGAGATCTGCGCCGGCAGCGACTGCCCGCTGTCGACAGTCACCCGCTATCGTCGCGCCATCGCCGAGACAAAAACGGGTGCTGTCGCCGTCGATGCCACCTCAGCGATCCACTTCTTTGTCCTGCACAACCCGCCCAAGTGAAGCCGTCATGTCTTTGGCCCATCGACGAAAGGCCCGCCGCGTGATCTGGATCCTGGCCCTCGGGTTTCTGGGAATGGGCCTCCGTCTGTTTGCCTTGCTTGTCGCCTGGAGCCCCGGTCGACCACAGCCCTTCTTGGATGAACATGGGAAGATCCTCGATGGCAGTCTGTCTGAAAAAATTCATGTTCCAATCAATGGCATCTATCAAGGTATGTTCATTAAAAGCAAGGATTCGCGGAATCCGGTACTTCTCTTCGTACACGGTGGTCCGGGAATGCCGGAATACTGGTTGACGCAGCGTTACCCAACTCACCTAGAAGATCATTTTACTATTGTCTGGTGGGAGCAGCGCGGTGCTGGGTTGTCTTATTATTCTGATATTCCACCAGACACCATGACCACTCACAGTTTGTGTCCGACACATTGACAGTGACGCATTACTTAATTAATCGTTTCGGTCACAGAAAAATCTACCTTATGGGTCATTCATGGGGAAGTTATATCGGCATTCAAGCCGCAGCCAAAGAACCAGACTTATATCACGCATATATTGCCATTGGACAAATCTCATATCAACTCGAATCTGAGCACGTCGCATACAAATACGCTCTTGCGCAATACAAACTCAATAACAACACCCGCATACTGCGCAAGCTGTCGTCAGCCCCGCCCACCATGACGCTTCCCCTGCCAGTGGGCTACGAGGCAATTCGCGATGAATATATGCATGACCAGGGTATTGGCACGACTCACTCTATGAGATCAGTTGTTGCGGGTATCTTTTTACCTTCTTGGCAGTTTCGTGAGTACTCTTTGACAGAAAAAATCAACCTCTGGCGTGGCAAGATCTATTCTCGTTCACAGCGCTTTGGCCTATGGCAGACAATGCTGGCCACGGACATGACTCAGCGAGTGCCACAGCTCGCTGTACCTGTCTATTTTCTGCACGGAAAAATGGACTATACATGTGCTTACACTTTGGCTATGAATTACTTTAAAATCCTAAAAGCACCGCTTAAAGGTTTCTATACATTTGAGAATTCTGCGCATTCTCCGATTTTTGAAGAACCTCAACGAGTGTTGCAGATCTTGCTAGGTGACATCCTTGCATCATCCAATGCATTAGCGGACAAATGATCATTCATGAATGATGATTCCTATTTATTGCAATTACAATTCGCATTATTGATTTAGGCACAAGCTCGCCCGGTGTCCGTACTGCTGGCCGCGTGCTCCCGTTCTTGCGGCACGCAGCGCCGCGACCCAGGCGGCATCGCCGGCATGGATCGTTGCCGCGCCTCGCACCAGCCCGTGTATCGTCGACTCATGTCGAGCCCCTTATCTGAGCTGGCCAATCGCTTCGCCGCCCGCCTGCACTCTGGCCCTGACGGGCGTTCGCTGCCGTATCGCATGCTGTTGCCAAGATCGGTCGAGGCGCCACTGCCCTTGGTTTTGTTGCTGCACGGGGCCGGCGAGCGCGGCGAGGACAACGTCGCGCAGCTTGGCAACGGGGCGGCCGAGTGGCTAGGAAGCGACGATGCGCAGCGCGATTTTCCCTGCGTCTTTGTGCTGCCGCAGTGCCCGGCGAGCGCTCGCTGGGTCGAAGTTGACTGGTCGGCAGCGCGACACGACATGCCTTTGTCGCCGTCGCAGCCGCTTTCGCTAGTACAGACGCTGCTCGATGAGCTGCTTGCGACCCAGCCCATCGACCCGCGCCGCCTGTACGTGGTGGGCCTGTCGATGGGAGGCTACGGAACCTGGGACCTGATCAGCCGCTTGCCGCAGCGCTTCGCAGCAGCGGTGCCGATCTGCGGCGGCGGCGATCCCAGCCAAGCGAGCGGGCTTGTACACTTGCCGCTTTGGGCCTTCCACGGGGCCCAAGACCCGGTGGTTTCCGTCGAGCGCTCGCGCCAAATGATTCAACGGCTGCGCTCGCTGGGCGGTCAGCCGCGCTACACCGAGCTCCCCGAGGTCGCACACGATGCATGGAACACCGCCTTCTCGCATCCCGATCTGCGCCCATGGCTGTTTGCGCAGCGACGTGCGTAGCGACTTCGACGCCGCCGCGGCGCAGGCGGTGCTGGGGTCTTTCGGACAGCGAGCATGCTGCCGCGTGGCAAGACAAGGCTGCGGGTAGGAGTGTCTTTGCGTTCCGCGCGACGAGCCGTGGTGCTGGGATCGCAAGCCGAATGTTCTGCGCAGCCGACACGCTCATTTTCGGGGCAGCGGACAGGATGTGCAGAGCTATCGGCAACAGACGAGGACCGCGAGCGCCCAGCGATAGAATTGGCGGCTCGCGTCAAAGGCAGAGCCGGCATCCAGTGCGGAAGGAGACCTAGGCGACCGTGATCGTGACCTTGTCGGCGCTGAGTGTAGCGGCATAGACCTTCACCGCGCGCCCCGCGGGGCCAGCGACGACTCTGCCATCCAAGCCAAATACCGACCCATGACACGGACAGCGGAAGTTCTTGTTCGCGGTCTGGTACTGCGTGATGCAGCCAGCGTGAGTGCAGATCGTGCTCTGCGCGATCACGGTCGTTTGGTCAACGCGCGCCACAACCAACGTGTCGCCCAGACCCACGACACCGCCGTGCCACTGCCCACCGACCTTCTGTAGCTCAGCCACTGCGGCGTCGGCAGCGAAGGGCAGCTCGATCATGTTGTTGACCACCTTGGCCTGGAATTTCATCATCGGCCCTTCGCCGCAGGCAGGTGGCGTGCGCAAGTCGACCGACACGATCTGCTTCGCAGTGTCGACCTTGACCGTATACGCCGGCAACGGCGAAGGCTGAGGCCCAGACATCACGTCGCCCAAGCAGCGCTGGCCTTCGGTCTTGGCAGCGTAGCGTCCGTCGTGGCAGGGGCAAGCGATGTTCTTTGCGACTTCGTCATAGTTGACGAAGCAGGCCGCGTGCGTACACACCGCACTGACGGCGATCCACTCGGGCTGGTCGGTGGGGCTGCCGCGATGCACAAGCAAAAGGCCCGTCGACGGCACCGAAAACGGCAATGAGCCAGGTACGTTGTAACGCAGCAGTACCGCGGCGCCGGTCCTCGTCAGGAAGCTGTTCTGAGTCAACGAGACCGTGACCTGGCCATACGTCGACGAGGATGCATTGGCATCGATCGACGCTGGAATTTCCGTCGGAGGCTCAACCATCATCGGTTCGTTTGAGCCACAGTTCGCCATCAAACCCGCTGCAGCGAAGCTCGCGCCACCCGCAGCGGACTTACACAACAGATCTCTTCTGCTAAGGGCCATCTTGATATTCCTAGGTGATGGGTTATGCAAAGCAGGGCGATCTTCCGAGGCTGTATTGGATTCAGCGTCGGAAGAACACCAGGTTCACATTGATGGAATGCTGGCCGGTCTCGCGGGTCCCTGAAGCCAGGGTCTCCATGCCGCTTTTGACCAAGCGCTGTATCTCGGGATCGCGGTCACGCCCTAGGCGCTCGGGCGTGCTGCCTTCCTGGTATGTCGTCGTCGTCGACAGCAGGCGGTACGTCAGCTCGACCTCGAACCCCGGCAGAATGCGGCCCGAGACGCCAGCGCCCACGTAGTAGCCGGTGGACTGCTTGTGCTCGGCATCGCGCAAGCCCGAGTTCTGCAGCCGGAGCGCGTACGGGATATAGCCTCCGTCGAGCCGAACGCCAACGCCCGGCACGGACTGCATCTGGAAATCGATGATGCCGCCCACGGATGGGCCATAAAAGATCTCCTGAGGCAGCGACGTGACCGCGTTGAACTCAGGAATGAAGCCGAGGACCTGCAGGCCCCCGCGTGCCCGGATTGACATCTCTAGGCGCTTCGGCAGACGGAAGTAACCGCCAAAGCTCAGTCCTGCATCCGCATCGTGGGTCGTCACTGCAAGCTCTTGGCGAGCCGTGTGCAACGGCACCGTCGTTGCCGCCCCGCCTTGCCCTTGACCAGGGATCGAGTCGCGATCTGGAAGCTGAATGACGATGGTGCTGCCACCCGCGAAGCGGTACCCCGCATCGACGCCAACGCGCAGCCACTTGTGGCCATACGTATACCCAACCCGCGCCTGCAGAGACAGGCCAGGAAGCGCATCGACATGGTAGTTGTAGAGTTCGGGAACCAAGCCCGAGCTAGTTGTGCCGCGCATCGCCGAGTTGAGCAGGGCGGCACCTCCGCCAATGCTCAGACTGAAGCCGCGCAGACCATCGCGGGGCGGAGCAACCACAGCCGGTTCCGTCGGCACGTCTTTCACGGGTGGCGCTGCGACGGGCGGAGCCGCTGCAACCGCTGCCGGTGGCTCAACGACTGGCGGTGGTGACGGTGGCGATGATGGCGGCGGTGCAGTTGGCGTGCTAGCAGGTGCTGGCGCCTTTTCGGGGGGCTTGGCAGCCGCGGTCTTGGTATCTCCAGCAGCCGGCTTGGCCGTGTCCGCCGCAGGTGCCTTCGCATCGGGAGCTGGCTTGTCGCCGCCAGCGCCGACCGCAGTCATCGTCGCGTTGGCTTCCGTCGCGGGCACCCCATCCAGAACACTGGCCGAGACCCAGCCTTCTACCTTGCCCTTGCGAACCTGCACCCACTTGCCGTCCGCTGAGCTGCTCACATACTCAAGCTTGTCTTTCTTCTTCAGGTGCTTGAGCACCTTGGCCAAGTCATCACCCTCGGCGCGAAGGTCTGTCTTGTCCTTGGTCACCACCGTGACAGGCTTAGCCGCCGTGGCCTTGCTTGTATCGGTCTCTGCGGGCGTTTCCTTCTTCCGCGCGACACCGTCCGCTACGGGAACGAGCCACAGCGCCGCGCCCAAGAGCGCCCCCCAGCAATGCAGTGTGCGCATCAGTTGCCCCCACCAGCGCCCGTCGGCACCGATTCAAACTTGGCTCCAAGCTGCACCCAGACTAGCCAGCGCTGGTACATGGGGTTGCTCTTGTCGGGGAAGTAGGAATTGCCCCCAACATGCGGCGTTCCCCCCTGCTCTAGATCCAAAGGCTTCGTTAGCAGCTTGCTGTTGCTAGGGTTGTTCATATCGACGCGAGCGACGACCTGCGTGTAGTTCGCCATCAGCTTCGCCATGTCCTGCGCCGCCATATCCTGCAGCGCCATCAGCCCCGTAGGATTGGTTCCGCCGTGACAGGGGGAGACTTGGTTCGTGCAACTCAAGCCTGTGCCGACATCCAAGTCTTTGTAGATGTCGGCAAAGCCGATGTTGGCTGGAAGGACGACGCCTCCACCTTTCATGTCGACCGGGCTCGCTCCCACCCCGTCGTTGAGCTTGAGCTCACCTTGGCAAGCAACGAGGCCGCCCAAGGCAAAAGGCGCCAATACACAACAAGAAAAAATGGTCTTCTTTCTCACAATTAGAGCGTATCATGATCGTTGCGTGCAGAGTGCAAACGGCGTTTTCTTCCGAGATTTTCAATACTTGACGATGGGAAGCGCTAGGTGGCAGGGTCATGGGTATGCATTTTCCAGTCGTGCGAACATGGGCAGTTGGCCTCTCGTTCTTGGCAGCGAGCCTACAGACTGGCTGCACCTTGTCACCGGCAACGCAGCGGAATGGACTGCCGCGAATCTCTCGCTACACCAACGCTCTGCAGCTGGACTGGGCTCTATCGCGGTACGCAGAAATTGCCGCCCACGCTCCCGACCCTCACTCGGACACCGTGCGTCAAGCCTGCCAGGGATGGCAGCGCATGACGTATGACCTCGCCAGTGCGCGCTACTTTCCAAGGGCATTTCGCATGAGCGCGGAAACCGCCGGCTTGATGGCAGCCATCGACGAGCTGCCAGCCGCCGTGGCCCGCCACCCTCTACCGGCGGCCTGTGTCGCGTCAGGTGGCTCCGCTTCGTCCCCCTTCCCGGCGGTCCGGGCGACTTTGGCAACGAGCGCTTCGACGAGCACAACGGTAGCTACGGCCAGCGAACCCCAGCCGCCAGCTGTTCCTACCCCTGACACGCCCGCGGCCAGTGCCCAAGCTCAAGCTCAGGCCACCACGGCTCCGCAGGGCAGCAGTTCCGCAGAAGCCCAGGCACCAGCCTCGGTGGCGCCACCGACACATGCGGCCCCGGCAAGTCCTATACCAGCCGCCCCGGTGGCTATCTCTGTGGCAGTCGTAGCTCCAACAGAGCCGTCTTTGGCCGCTGGCGAAGACGCAGAGTCCTCCGAATGGCGACGCTTGCGCTCGGCGAGCGCACTGCCCTTCAATGACCTGGCTACACAGCCAGCCACGATGACCCAACCCGATCTACGCGAGCTAGCGGCTCTAGCAGAGAGCGCCGTCCCTGCGGTGCGTCTACGCGCTCGCTTCCACTTGCTAGGCCACTGCGCCATTGCCGTTGCACAAGAAGACCGACTCGGAAAAGCGGCCGCGACCTCGCAGCCCGCGTGTTGGGGCAATCATGGGCAAGAGCCATTGCGCGTCACACAGGGCCGCCTTCTGCGCTCGATGCTCAGCACATGGCGAGGCCGCGGCCCCGAGCCCCTGAGCGATCTGGTTGTCGCGTTGGCCAGTTTCGCATCACGAGACAACCCGGTCCTCGACGGACCGCGCATTTCCCGCTGAGAGCTCGATGTTGCGGCTCAAGAACTGGCTGGCACTATCTACCCGTGCTAGCGTCCGTCTTCGTTTCGGCATCTCTTTCTGACCTGACTCAATGCCCTAAGGGAACCAAGGAGCCCCGCCCACATGCGCAAGCCTCCGCTCCGCAACGCTCGCCAGAACGCTGCATACCCAGTGTCTCTGCACGGCTATTACAGCGCCAGGAGCGATGACGGCAGCGCCATCCTCGAAGGTGATGAATCATTCGCTGACCTCTTTGCGGCCTCCTTAAATTCCCCTCGCAAGGCAGTTGCCCGTCGAGATCCAGAGCTTGGGGATCTTGTACAAGGCGAAATCGTCCAAATCGGCGCAGAGTTCGCGTTTCTGGATATCGGCGGGAAGTCGGAAGCGATGATCTCGCTCGACGAGCTACGAAACGAGTCAGGAGAGCTGACAGCCCGCATCGGAGACAAGCTCGAAGGGCACGTCATCTCGGTCAGCGGGAAAGAGGGCGGATTGCTGATCAGCGGCCGCCTGCAGAAGGGCACCGGTCTCAGCGATCAGCTTCGCCAAGCGTTCCAGCAGGGAGCCCCGGTGCAGGGCCTGGTCACTGGCGCAAACAAAGGGGGCCTCGACATCGATCTCGGTGGCGTTCGAGCGTTCCTCCCCTCGTCGCAAATTGACCTTCGCTATTGCCAAGATCACACGACATACATTGGCCGCGCTCTAACCTTGCGAGTCATTCGTTTCGATGAGGAGTCGCGCACGGTCATTGTGTCGCGTCGAGCCATCCTGGAAGTGGACCTGCGCTCGTTGGCCGAAGACACGAAGTCAAGGCTACGCGTGGGCGCCGTATTCAACGGCACCTTGGTTGCAATCCAAGAGCCCAACGCCGTCGTTGACTTGGGCGGCATCGATGGCTGGGTCGCAACGGCCGACATACAGAACGCGCTGCGCGCCGTGGGTCGCACCGAAGACACCATCAAGTTGGGACAGCGTGTGGAAGTTGAGGTCACGCGTCTGGACCAGCAGGCGCGCAATGACCCCTATCTGAGCAGCCTGCAAGGTAGTGTCCGCGTGTTTTTGGCGCTGCGCTCGCTCCTCGCTGACCCGCTGGATGAGATGCTCGGTAAGCTCTCCGAAGGCGAACGCGTCACGGGGCGCATCGTGCGTCTTGAGCCGTTTGGTGCATTCGTCGAGCTTCAGCCAACCGTGGAAGGGCTGATCCACGTCTCGGCCATGAGCGAGCGTCATATCACCCATCCGCGTGAAATCCTGACGCTGGGGCAAGAAATCACAGCGACGGTCATCAACCTGGATCGCGAGCGACGGCGCATCGGTCTGTCCCTGATCGAAGAAATTCGTGCGGCGCAGGCAGCCGTGGCGAACTCGCTGGTCCTGGGCTCGCGCAATCGGGTCCGAGTCGAACGGATTGAGCCCAATGGAGCCATCGTTCGCGTCATTGTCGACGGCGTTCCCGAGAGTTCCTACCCTCGGGGACTTATGCCGAATGGCGAGCTCAACGTGCCACGCGGCAGCGATATCAAGCGCCTGTTCCCCATCGGCAAGGAATACGTCGCGGCTATTCAGAGCGTCGATTCTGAGGGGCGAGTTCGGTTGTCCTTGCGCATCGCTGCCGAGCAAGAACAGGCCGAAGCTGCACAAGCCGCAGAGGCTGCTCGGCAAGCAGCAGAGCAAGCCGCCATAGCGGCTCAACAAGCGCAACAAGAAGCGGCCAAAGCCGCCCTTGATGCGGGCACTGCAGCGACGAAGAAGCGTGCCTCGCGTAGCAAGAAAACCCCAACACCCGCCGAACTTGCTGCAGCCATCCTCGACGCACCAGTCGACCTAGATCCAGAGCCGAAAAAGAAGACGGCGAGCAAGCGCAAGATCACCGCCAGCGATGCCGCCTCCGTCTTGCCTCCGGCGTCTGAGACCCCAGCGGCCCGCGAATCTAGCGCCAGTCGGCCGCCAGCCAAAGGCAAGAAGCCACGGGGTATTGCCGAGCCCGCCACCGAGCGAGTACCTGAGGCAGCCCCCCTCGCCCCCCAAGCAGAGGGGAAGTCGAAGTCAGCACGAAAGAAGACCACCGAGCCAGCCGCTGCTGAGCACGTCGCGGCAACAACGCTCGATGCGGCCACGCGGGCGTCTGTGCTTACCGATTCCGATGCGAGCAAAGCGCCGAAAAAGCGCGTCCGCAAGACGGCCTGACCCGCTCTCAAGCTGACCCCACTCATGAGGTTTTCCATGGCTACGTTCCACCGCGGGAGGGCTTCGTGCATTGCACGAGCTCTGCTTCCCGCTGCCTTGCTGCTTTGTCTTGTGACCGGCTGTAGCCGCTTCCGCTCCGGCACCCTCGGAGCCCGCGATGATCTGGCCCTGGTGCCACGCGAAACAGCCGGCGTGTTCATGCTCAACGTCAAGCAGGCGCGCGGCACTCGCATCTGGCAGCGACTGATGGAGCAGCGAGAGAAAGACCCTGCGGCTAAGAAGGAGTATCAGGACTTCATCGGCAAGTGTGGATTTGATCCCCTGCAGGAAGTCGACAGCGTGTTTCTGGCCCTGCCCGAGAACGCGCAAGAGAGTCGAGAGTACGCCGTCCTTTTGCGTGGCCGCTATCGCCCCGAGCAGATCCCCACCTGTGCCCAGCGCATCTCGCAGGAATCGGGCAAGCCGCTCACCGAGAGCGAATACAACGGCATCAAGCTCTGGTCGTTGCAGAGCCCCGGTCCCGCCGTCGCGGTGCTCGGCAAGAGAGCCGTGGCCATCGCCGGCCCGACGTGGATCCGCCGAATTATTGACCTGCACCTCGGCAAGGCGAGTGTCGATACCAGCGCACGCGATAACCCAAACCTGCAAGCGCTGTTCAACCGCACACGCACAGGCGACGCGTTCTTTTGGGCGGGCCGAACATCTGCCGCCATGCAAGAGCGCCTGCGAAGCTGGCCCCTATTGGGCGCTGCTGGCTCACTGCAGAGCACCTCGGGTTCCGTCGACATCGGAAAGGGCTTGGCTGTGCATGCGGATCTCGACTTGGCCACCGAGCTGGATGCCACCACCATTACGTCGATGGCCAACCAGCAGCTAGCGTCGCTCAAACAAGATGGACGCGTGCAGATGTTTGGCTTGACCAGCTTCCTAGAGACCGTTCGCTTCGCCAGCAAGAAAAACACGGTCGTTTTCGATCTGCGCATGACCGAGCAGCAGCTTGATGATCTGATTACGCGCTTGTCTGGCATTCTCAAGAGCGCGGGCCTCGGTTTCTAGGCAGCTAGGCCTCCGCTCCATCACCCCCAACATCGCCCGCAATACGAACAGCTCAAGGAGCCCATCATGGGTTTATCATCCGAACTACGCGCTCAGATTGAGCGTACGCTCGCTCAACACAAAGTCGTTCTGTTCATGAAAGGCAGCCGGCACATGCCGCGCTGCGGTTTTTCCGCGCAAGTGGTCTCGATACTCGATGGCTACAGCGTCGAGTATCACGCTGTCGATGTCTTGTCCGACCCTGCGCTGCGCGAAGGCATCAAAGAGTTCGGCAGCTGGCCCACGATCCCGCAGCTTTACTATCAAGGTTCGCTGATTGGCGGCAGTGACATCGTGAAGCAGCTCGATGAAAGCGGCGAGCTCCTGCCCACGCTCGGCATGCAGTCCGTCGAGATCAAGGCACCCGATATCACAATAAGCAGCGGCGCTATCGCAGCCATTCGCGAGGCAAGCCAGGAAGCCGAGCCAGGCCAGCACCTGCGCATGGAGCTGAAGCAGAGCGGCCGCACGATTGATATGTACTTCGATAAGCCGCAGCCTACGGACTTCCGCGTCGAGCGCGGTGGGCTGACGCTGCTTTTCGACCGTGCCTCCGCGCGCTTGGCCAACGGCATAGCCATCGACTTCGTCGACGGACCGCAGGGCGGTTTCAAGATCGATAACCCCAACCTGCCCGCTCGCGTTCGTCAGCTAGGCCCAGGCGAGCTTAAGGCCAAGCTCGACCAAAAGATGCCGATTCGCGTGTACGACGTCCGCGGCGATCAAGAGCGCGCCCTGGCCAGCTTGGCCGTCGCGCGTCCATTTGATGCGCGAGCGCTCGCCGAGCTAGAAGGGCTTCCGAAGGACACGCCGCTCGTCTTCATTTGCCATCATGGACTGCGCAGCCAAACCGCCGCCGAGCAGATCCTGCAGCGCGGCTTTCGCAACGTGTACAACCTGCGCGGCGGCATCGACGCCTGGTCGACCGAAGTCGATCCCACCGTCCCGCGCTACTAGCCGCGCTTGCGCAACAGCAGCAAGTTGCACGGGCTCGAATCGCCGCCATAGTGGAACTGGTCGACGAGATCCCAGCCTTCTCGACGCAGGGCCTGGATGAGCAGCGTTGGCTCATAGCGGCGCCCGTAGTACACCGAAAACTCACGCTCGCCCCCCCCCGAGCGCACGACCGCTCGCAGATCGACACCATAGCTGCCAGGGATGGCGCAGCTCATGTCCAGCGTCGGTACGATGTCGACCTCGCACTTGTCGGATCCATAGCGGCGGAATGGCCCCGCCAAGAATTCATCCCAGCGGCTGCGCAGATCCGAGGATCGACGTCCAGCGAGCGTCGGATCTTTCGCCATGATCTCGTCGGGCCGGTCGGCCGGGGCATAGACCATTCGGCAGTCAATCAGCAGCAGATCCCCGGCGGCAAAGCCGACCAAGCTGTTGCGCATGAAGCGCAGCTCGTTTTCCAGGTTGCTGAAGGTGTGCCCCAGCATCGTGATCAAGCGCCGTCGGTGCGCGCGTCGCGGCGAGTACAAAAGCTGCCCATAGCGCGGCAGGTGATGGAAGTTGCCCTGGATGGCAAACACCGCCCCGCCATAGTCGGCCAGGACCTCGGCCGCATGGCGATACGCAACAGAGAGCAGAGGCTGGCTGATATCGAGAAGGTATAGCCGCAGGTCTGCGTGCCCCGCCTGCACCAAGAGCTGCTTTACCAACCAGACCTCGTTGCGCGCACTGCCAGGCCCCAGCGCGATCATGTCGATGCCCGTGTTGCCGACGTACCGCAAGATACGCGCCGCACAGCGATCGAGCGGCATGCTCGACTGCATCGCGTCGTAGTCCTTCTGTTCAGCAATCGCGCACCAGTGCGCGGCGCTCATGTGGTCCATGTACAGATAGCTCTGTTCGATGTGACCGCCATTGCCGTTTACTTGCAGCGACAGCTCTTTGACCATCTTTACGGGGTCAAAGCCTGGGGCCAGCCAGCAGTTCAGCGCCAGATTCGGATCGATCGCGCTCGCTTCCCACGGCAGGTCCGAGGTCTCTAGCTTGAGCTGCGGCACCGAGAGCAGGTGAAGCAGCGCCATCTGACTTGGGGCGTACGTCCCCTCCTCCAAGCGCTGCAGCGCCGCCTCGGGCACACCCGATAGCTCAGAGAGCATCTTGCGCGACAGGCCCGATGACTCACGCCGCGCCCGCAGGAGCGCACTCCAGTGCTGGATGCGCGAAAGTTCGCTCGCCCGAATCTCTTCCAGGAAGGGCTCTGGGCTGGACCCCCGCTCCTCTGCCGTCGAGCGGGACGCCGCCAAGAACCCACGCAGGGTCATCAGCGCCATCTGCAGCGGCTGCTGCTGATCCGCCGGCTTTTCTTGCATGGCTTCCTGAACGGTCGCGATCACCAGGTTCAGTGCCTGCTGCTCCCAGGGGATCTCGTCCTTGTCCAGACTCGGTATCATGCGCGCCTCTTGCTGTTGTATTGAGTTCACTGGGCTACTGGCCCGAAGAGGGCATGAGCCGACAGCGGGCGCACTATAACGTGCCCCGCCAAATTTTTTGCTCTGAAACACCCCTGGCAGCGACGGCGAACTCATCCATAGAAACATGGTGAAAGCCCGCCAAACCTCTGATTTTTTTACTGTGTTTTGGGCTCAGTCTTGCCCATCTTGCGCCTTGGATTGTGGGCCCGCGGCGGCTCCAGAATCTCCTACACTGCCCAGGTGCCCTGCCTTTCTCACGAGCCGCACGCAGCGCGCTCTGCATCGACCGCGCGACGCATCGATCGGGTCCTCGCTGCCTATGTCGACTTCGCCCAGCGTCGAGCCGGAGCCATTGTTCTCGGCTTTGTCGTGCTCGCTGCGCTGTCCTTGTGGCCAGCGGTTGAGCTGCTCGGCAACCTGCAGACCGATGTCGTGGATCTGCTGCCGGCCGAGCATCCTGCCGTCGCTGCGCTGCGCCATGTCGTCCCTCGACAAATCAGCTCGACCAACCTGGTCGTGATTCTTGAAAGCCCGGATGGGCAGGCCAATCGCCGGCTAGCCGAAGCGCTGCGCCCCGAGCTAACGGCGCTAGTCGGTCGCGTCTTTTCAGAAGTGCAGTGGAAGCCGGACTACGAAGTCGGTGCATTCCTGTTTCGCACGCGTTTTCTGTACGCCGAGCGCGGCGATCTCGAAGCGGCCGAGGTGCTACTCAGCCGCTTGCTCGCCGTTCGAAGCTCTCCCTTGCTGGTCGATCTCGAAGGCGATCCTGAAGTCGAGCTACACGCGCTGCGACAGCGCTTCGCTCCCAAAGCCTTGCCTGCAGTAACTCCGATCCGAGCCGAAGGCAGCGCGCCCCCCCCGTATTTCGAGCACCACCCACCGGGCTCTCCGACGCACTATCTGGGTATCCTGCTCTGGCGGCGCAGCGATGGGCTGGCCACACTCGGCGATCAGGCGACGCTCGACGCCGTACGCGCTCTCGTAAGTCGCCTGCAGCCGCAGCGCTTTCACCCGGCGATGCACGTCGAATACAGCGGAGCCATCGCCATGGCCCTCGCCGAGCAGCGCGCAGTGGTCGACGACCTATCGCTTGCGAGCACGGTCTGCGTGTTCCTGGTGCTGCTGTCGATCTATGTCTTCTTCCGTCGCCTGGCTGTTCTGCTGGCCGTTGGCGTACCGGCGATCCTGGGGCTGGTCTTTGCGCTCGCTGTCGCACGCTACGCCGTGGGTTCGCTGAACGCCAACTCGGCCTTCCTGATTTCGATCATCTTGGGCAATGGCATCAACGCCCCCATCGTCCTTCTCGCCCGGTATGGAGAACAGCGCCGCTTCACTTCCGACCGGCGCGCAGCCATGCGAACGGCATGCTCAGCGACGATGCTCGGCACGCTCACGGCCATGGCCGCAGCGAGCATTGCCTACGGCAGCCTGATGCTGACCAGCCTGCGCGGGCTCAGTCAGTTCGGCTTGATTGGAGGCATCGGCATGCTGCTGGTGTGGCTGACTACCTTTGTCGTCGTGCCCGCGCTGGTGGCATGGATTGAGCGACGGTTTCCCGATGCCATGACCGCCGCCCCGCCGCCCTGGCGTCTGCCCTTTGCTTGGCTGGGACGTGCCATCGCGCACCGCCCCTGGACCGTGGCTGTCCTATGCATGATCAGCGTCGCAGCGTTGTCTCGTCCTGCGCTGCGCTGGGCCCGCGAACCGCTCGATTACAGCCCCAGCGCCCTGCGCACCGATAACCCCGAAGTCAATCGCCTGTGGGGCGTCATGTACGACCTCGGCATGGGCAACCTGGGCGCCGGACACATCGCCCGCGACGGCGTAATTCTGGTCGACACTCCCGAGCAAGCCGACGCTGTGGCCGATGCGCTGTGGACCCAGGATCAGGCTCTGGGCGAACGACGCGTGCTCGAAGAAGTGCGGACCCTGAACAAGATCCTGCCGCGCGACCAAGCGGCCAAGCTTGCCATCCTCGATCGCCTGCGCCACACCCTTGATCGCTATCGTCCGTACATCGATGACAGCGAGTGGCAAGACCTCAAGGACTTCCGCCCCCCCGACGATCTGCATGCCGTGGGCATCCCCGATCTGCCCCGGCGTCTGCGAGACAACTTCACCGAAGTCGATGGGACCATCGGCCGCTTGATTGGCATCGATGCCGACCCGCGCCGCTTCAATGAGGATGACGGACGCGATCTGATTCGTCTCGATCGATCGCTGCGTGTGCAGCACGCCGGCAAGACGTGGATTGCCGCGGCGACATCGACGCTGTTTGCCAGCATGCTCAGCCTGATCATGCAAGATGCTCCACGCATGATCGCCGCAGCGCTGCTCGGCGTTGGCCTGCTGCTCTTGGTCGCCTTCGGCAGACGGTCCGCGCTGTGGGTCGCACTGCCGCTTTTTCTCGGCCTCTATTGGATGCTCGGCTTGCTTGGCCTGCTCGGCTGGCGCTTGAACTTCCTCAACTTTGCCGCCCTGCCGATCACCATCGGCGTCGGAGCCGACTACGCCGCCAACCTAATGGCCCGCCTGCGGCACGATGCCGCGTCCGCATCGTCCGGTCCTCCCAAGCCTCTGGCCGATCAGCTCTCGCACATCGTTGCAGATACCGGATCTGCGGTGTCGTTGTGCTCGCTGACCACGATCCTCGGCTATGGGTCGCTGTTGCTCTCGCGCAGCCGAGCGCTGCAGTCGTTTGGACGCCTGGCCAACTTGGGCGAAGCCGCTTGTCTTTTGTCCGCGCTAGTTGTCCTGCCCTGTCTGTTTGCCATCCTGGCGCGAACGCGTCGTTCACACGAAGCGCAACGGGACCTGTAGACCCACGCCGCCGCGGAGCGATGCCTAGGGCTCGCGCCTGAGTGATAACATTCCAGCTACGATGCAGTCTGATCTGCCTTGGGGTGGGCTACCGCTGCCAGAGCTTCTGGATGCAGCGCCGGTCCTTCTGGTTTGCGTGGACTCAGAAGGCCGCATTCTGCACGTAAACCAACGCCTTACTGCACTTTCAGGGCGACACAAATCGTCGCTGAAGGGCCAAAGTTGGTGTTCGCTGTTCGTCCCGCGCGAGGAACAAGCAGGGGTCCAACAAGCCTTCCAAGCTGTGCTGAGCGGGGCAAAGGACCGCACGATCCTGCACCATCTGCAAACCGAAAGCGGACCAGAGCTAGCGATCGAGTGGCGGACCACGCTGCTACGCGATGCAAACGGGGCCGCATGCGCAGTGTTCGCGATCGGCGTCGATGTGACGGCTCGACAACAGACCGAGCAGGCTCTTGCCGCACTAGAGCAGCACTATGGCGCGCTGATCTCGACAAGCCCAGTTGGAGTCTATCGAGCCGATGCACAAGGTCGCTGTTCGTTCGCCAATCAGCGGTATTGCGACATCCTGGGCATTGCCCAGCGCGAAGCCTTGGACGACGGACTTCTGGGTCGTATCCATCCCGACGATGTGGGCCCGGTCTTGGCAGAGCTCGATCGAGCGCACCACGAACACTCGCTATTCCGCCTGGAGTACCGCTTGCGTCATGCGCGCGGCGAATACATCTGGGTGCTCGGACAGAGCACGCCCCTTTACGACGAACACGGGCAGCTCGCGGGTCACATCGGCACCCTGACCGATGTCTCGGATATGCGACGCACCGAGGCAGCACTGCGCGAGACGGAGCAGCGCTATCAGTCGCTGCTTGATCAAGCCGGGCATGGAATCTTGCTGCTCGATCGCGATGGCCGTGTACGCGACTGCAATCGAACCGGCGGCGAGCTTCTGGGGTATTCCGTTTCAGAGCTGGTCGGCCTGCGACTGGACAGCCTGTTCCGCCCCAGCGAGTCGCGGCGACAGGAAGGCAGCTCATCGCCCAGCGTGGAGTTCCGCTCGAACTTCGAATTGCGACACAAGCAGGGGCACTATCTGCGCGTCGACATGCGCTTCATCGCGCTGAAAGGCGGCAGCAGCTTAGTCACGGCGCGCGAGCTACCGGCGCGCCCCACTTCGATCGAGGAGCCGCGGGCCACCGAGGCGCGCGTTCGCGCTCAGTCTCGCTTGTTGGATCGCATCTTCCAGCACACTGCTGATCCGATGGCGGTGCTCGACACAACGTTTCGTGTCGTCCGAGCCAGCGAGTCCTTTTCTCGCGCAGCCGGCACACTGCCCGAGCGCATCGTTGAGAGATCCTTGTTTGCGTACCTGCCGGACACGCTGCGCGTCGAATTTGAACAGGCTCAGCTCGCCCAGATGCCCCTGCGCAAAAGCGCGTTTCCGCTTGCAAGCTGGCCAAGCTCGCAAGGTGGAGCGACGTACTGGGATCTAGAGCTTGTGCCGATCCTCGACGGCTCCCGCCATCTGGACTTGTGGCTGTTGACGCTACGCGATGTGTCCGAGCGCATCCGCTGCGAACAAGATCTGCGCCGCGCTGAGCAGCGCTTAGCAGAAGCGCAACGACTGGCCCATATCGGCGCGTGGGAGCTCGATCTGCGGACGCAGTCTATCTGGTGGTCTGACGAGATGTACCGCATCGCAGGCATCGAAAAGCAAGAAGGCCCGGTCAGCATAGAGTCCTGTCGGCGCCTGGTTCCCGACGAGGATCGCCACGTTACCAACCTCGCCATTCCCGGCGCATTGGCCACCGGGGAATGGGCAGGTCACTTCCGCATCCGCCGCCCCGATGGTGAGCTGCGCACTCTGTACTCGGTCGCTCGTGTCATGCGCGATGCTGCAGGCATTCCCATATCCCTTGCTGGCGCCAACCAAGACGTCACTGATCAGCGCCTAGCGGCACAGCGCTTGGCCGATTCTCTGCGCGAAAAAGAAACGCTTCTGCGCGAGATCCACCACCGCGTCAAAAACAACCTACAGGTGGTCGCTGGGCTCTTGCACTTCCAGTCCAAAAAGTCTGCCAGCGCCACTGAGCGCGATGCTCTTGCAGAGGCACGCTTGCGCCTGCAGGCCATGCTGCTTGTGCATGAGCGCCTGTACCACTCGACGCATCTTTCGCGCATCGACATGGTGGCTTATATCCACGCGCTCGTGGATGCGCTGCAGCGCTCGATGCTTGCGAGTGAGCATGTGCAGACCGTGCTGTCGGTGCAGCCACTGCACCTGCCCATCGAAAGCGCGCAGCCTATCGGCATGATCTTGTGCGAGCTTCTGACCAATGCCTATCGTCACGCTTTTCCAGCTCGCCGACCGGGTCTGGTGCAGGTGAACGCGACATGGACTGTCGGCCGGATCGAACTGTTGGTGCAGGACGATGGCATTGGACTGCCGCTCGACTTCAACCCGCAGACCGCCGGAGACTTCGGCTGGCAGCTCATTCGTACGCTGATGATGCAGCTTGATGCGAGCTTGCTGCGCGTGCCCACCGCTTGCGGCACCGGCATCTCAGTGGTCATCCCGTGGGTCGATGGCGGACGGCCAGTTACCCAGCCCTAGAAAAGAAGAAGCGAAGCAATCGAACGCAACGAAGCCGCAGCAGGGCCTAGCGGATGCCGCGGCGATCTTCGCGTAGCTCGCGCCGATCTTCCCGCAGCTCGGTGCGAGATCGCTGCAGCTCAGCTCGGGCCAGATCGACGAAGCGCACCATGATCTGACGGGCGCGCACCAAGATGGGCACCTGCGGTCCCCACGCGTACTCTGCGGCAACCGTGCGCTCAAGCTCGGCCAGCAGGTTGCGCTCTTCGACGAGGGCAGCGCTCTCTTTGATGGCGTCGCGGCGGTCATCGCGCAGATCGCGGGCGTCCTTGGCGTTGCGGTCACGCGCAAGCTCGCCGGCCGAGCGAGTCATCTCACGATTGGCCTGTCCGACTTCTCGCGTCTGTTCCGCGATCTCGGCGCGGCCCTGGGCGACAAAGCTCGTCAGCGCGGCGCGCACGGCCCCGGCATCTCGACGAGTCACAGCAGCGTCGAATGCATTCAGCGTCGTTTGAAAGCGAACGAGGTCTCGCTGATCGTCACGGACTTGGCGGGCGTCGCGGTTGATCGCTGCGCGATCGCCGTGTAGCTCCGCCTGGCGGGCGCGACCCGGCCTGGGTTGCGCGAAGGCGGCCGTGGCAGACAAAAGCAAAAGGGCGGTGATGGTCAGGTTGCGCATCGGTCTCTCCATGAAAGCTGTCGGCAAGCGCCGCGGGTTCAAAGTACGCAAGAGAGGACGGGCAGCATGGCTGCCGGATTCACACGCAGATCATTGTATGCGCAAGGTGGCGCCATCGCGTCGCTTCTCGAACGACCCGCGAACAGGCACCGCGCGCCGCCGTTTTCCAACTGGTTCCTTGCGGGCGGTCTTCGCTATGCGACCGAGCCAATACGCAGAAGGAGCGCGCTTAGCTCGGCCAGCGAAAACGGCTTGGTCAGGTAGTGCCGATAGCCAGCCTCTAGCGCTCGCTGCACTTCTGAAGTCTGAGCCGTCGCGGATACGGCAATCGCCGGGACCCCGGACAAGTGGGGGTGCTGCCGCAGCGCCTGCAGCACGCCATAGCCGTCCATGTCGCCCAGGTGCATGTCGACCAGAATCACATCCGGCGGATCAGCCTCGGCCATCGCCAGGCCTTCCGAGCCTCTCTCGGCGCAGCGCAGCGACATCGCCGCGTGCCTGGCCAGGGCTGCCTGCATCAGCCTGCGGTTGATCGGATCGTCTTCGATGTACAGCACACGCAGGCTTCGTCGCGGATCGACCAGCGGTGTGCCGGCGGGCGGCGGCGCTGCGGGCGTGTCCTTGCCGGCCGGCAGGTCCAAAAAAAACGTCGTGCCGTGGCCCGGCACGGACTCGACGCCGATACGCCCGCCCATTAGCTCGACCAGCTTGCGCGAAAGCGCCAAGCCAATGCCGTCCCCTGCAACGGGAGTCTTCTCGGCGCCCAGCCTTTCGAATGGCACAAACAAGTCCTTGAGCTTGTGCGCCGGAATGCCGACCCCGTCATCCGTCACTGAAATGCGAACATGGCCCTCGCTCGGGCGGCCCGCAGACAGCGTGACGCGTCCGCCTTCGTGCGTGTACTTGGCGGCATTGGACAAGAGGTTGACCAGCACTTGCCGCAGGCGCGCACCGTCGGCCTGCACGAACAGCCCACCGTCGGCGTGGCAAGAGTACTGGATGCGCCGAGCCAAAAGCGCCGCCGATGTCAGCGACGTAGCTTCAGCGAACACGCGAGCCAAAGGCAGCGACGTCAGCTCAACCTTGGGCCGACCCACCTCAATGCGCGCTAGATCCAACAGATCGTCGATGAGCGCCATCAAGTGCGTACCGGCGCGCCGAATGTCCTCGGCCTGCCCGCGCGGCACGTCAGGAAGCCCCGAAGAAACCAGCATATCGGCAAATCCCATAATGGCACTTAGTGGATTGCGAAGTTCATGTGACATATTCGCCAAGAAACGGGTCTTCGCTTGATTTGCAGACTCCGCCATTTCTTTTGCAGATTTTAATTCTCCGGTTCTCTGTGTTACGCGTGCCTCCAGCAATTCATTAAGCTGGCGAAGCTCATGTTCCGCTCGTTTTCTCTCGCTAATATCCTGCAAACTACCAAATATTCGCACAGGCACCCCAGCGTCATCAGACACCACACTTCCCAGAGCGTGTAAATACTGCAGATCACCATCTGGCAAATAATGCCGATATTCTACATCCAGAGAATTTCCATCTTTCATAGAGCGCTGTACCGCTTCCAGTAGATTTGCACGATCCTCCGAGTGTACCGTTTTTATATACGCATCAACATGATCTTTGCTATATATTCCAGATATCGCTCCAGGTAAGCGATTCATTCCCTCTGTTATAGTGATGCTGTTGTTCGTAAGATCCCATTCCCACGATGATAATTTTGCTAATTTCTGCGCATGCGTGATCAATATATTTTGATGAACGAGTTTTCTCTCGGTCGCAAGCCGCTCGGTCATGTCTCGCACGATAGCTGTATACAGCGTTCGCCCCGCGGTATCCACTCTGGAAATGGCAATTTCTGATGGAAAAACCGAGCCATCCTTGCGCAGGCAGGTCATGCTGCCCAGGTGCCGCATCGATCGCCCCGAGCATGGTTCAGTTGAAAACACCGATACTGCCGCCGCGTGTCGAGTGCGCAGCTTGGCCGGAATCAGCCACTCCACAGGCTGCCCTACGATCTCGCTACTGCTGTATCCAAATAGTTTCTCTGCTGCATTATTGAACGCAATCACGACGCTGGTATTGTCCATCGTAATAATTGCATCACTGGCAAACTCAACAATACCACGATACAACGCTTCACTACGCTGTATCGTCTCTCTCTGTTCTTCAATTTTACGAAGAGCCTGACGTAGGGCGCGTTCGATCTTATGTTTCTGCAATGCGAGTCGAATCGTAGCACGTAGCGAAGATGGCTCAACAGGTTTAGTTAGATATGCAAATGCACCAGCCTGCTCTGTCTTAGTTAATGTTTCTTCATCAGTATAAGCAGTCATGAATACTACGCCAACGCCATATTCAGAAGTCAAAACAGATGCCAACTCAATGCCATCCATCTTGCCAGCCAATCGAATATCCATCAGCACAAGATCTGGGGCAAGCTCAGGAATCATGTGTAGCGCCTTTTCAGCATGCGCTGAATGGCCACATACAACATAACCAAACAATTTCAAATAATCCATAATAGCCATTACCGCCATGGCCTCATCTTCAACAACAAAAATACGTTCCTGCATAATTTCCTCAGCTCATTTTCGGTCAGTCAGCCAGCACAGCCAAACAGACAAGACGGACGCCCCCAGCGAGCCCGCGGCTGTTCCCCTAACTGGAAATCAAATATGAACATATCACACAACGCCCGGACGAAGTGCATCCACCACGCGGACGGCAGTCAAGCCCGCCGTGCCTCGCGCGGGCCGGGCCGCCTGCATCAAGCAGGTCGGCAGAGCGAACTTAAAGATGGGGGATGGCTGGGGCGATGAGCGAGGACCGATCACGTCGTCGCAGAGCGACTAGC
>CAZKOY010000051.1:0-32592 GCA_964554495.1 uncultured Myxococcales bacterium | reverse complement strand
TGTACAGCGGGCCCAAAAGCGGCTCGTACTGATCGGCCCAGGCGTTGTAATAGCTACCGATGACCGGCGTCCGCACAAGGCCCGTCGCGTAGCGCAGGCGCAGTGAGCCCATCAGGCCAAGCACGCGCGCCTGCAGCGCGGCTTGCAGGCCGTGCGTCTGATCCCAAGCGAAGGGACGAACGGCAGCTTGCGGCGTATCTCGACGCTCGCTGCGCGACAGCGTGTACGACGCCCAGCCAGCCAGAGCGAAGCGAGAAATGTGAAGCGCAGGTACGCGCAGCACAAGCTGGCCGCCATACGAAAGACCGCTGCCGTCTTGCGTCAGCGCCCGACCCAGTGCGGGGGTGGCAAGCGGACTGCGCGCCACCTGCTGATCGAGGACACGCAGATACGCCGTCGCGTGGATCTGCAGCCGCTCGCGCAGCATCCATTCGAACGAGAAGCTGCCATGAACCGCGCGCTGCAGCCGCAGCGTTGGGTTGCCAAAGACCGCGCTCAAGTCCGACGCGGCCGGTGGCTGGTGATGCAGGCCCGCGGCCAGGATCAGCGCAAGCTGCGGTCGCAGCGAAAGGCGCGCCAACACGCGCGGCTCCAGCGCGAAGCTCAGGTCGCGGGAACCGATAGGCGGCGCGGCCCCGACGTGTGGCAGCAAGCGACTGGCATCGATGAGCGTGCCCGACAGGCGCAGACCCGGCTCGACGAAAAGCCAGCGAACGCGCAGCGGCAAGCTGGTGTGCAAGGCCAGATCAAGGCTGTGTACAGACCAGGCGTCGGCGCTTTGTTCGAAGCCGGGCCGCTGCCCAAACACGGCGATGTCACCTTCGCGAGGTGGCCGCGACAGCGATCCGCTGCGCGATAGCTCACTGCGCTGTCCCAGAAGATCAAGCCCGACGCGCAGCGACGCAGCCAATGCACCAAGCACAAGCGGTGCGCCATAGCTGGTCCGCAGACCGTACAAGAGCGCGTCTTCATCGCGCGCAGCCGGCGTGCCGCCAAAGCTCGCTTCGTAGCGCGTCCGATCGAGACCCAGCCAGGGCACAAGCTGCAGTCGACTGCCGTCCGCTCCGCGTCGCTCGTACGCAAGGCCCAGGCGATAGAAGCTCTGCTGCCAAAGCTCGCTCTGCGCTCGACTGGCATCACCGCTGGCCCGCGCCCGGCGCAGCGCGTCTGAGCTGGCCAGCGCGACGACGTCCAGCGAGCTTTGATCCGACACGCGCACCGACAGCCGAAGCTGCGCATCCAGGTACTGCGGCAGCGGAAAAAAATCGCCGAGATCAGGCCGCGACAGCGCCGCGAGCAGGCGATCGAGATAGCTGTAGCGGAACGCGAAGGCGGCACGCAGCCGCGAGCCAAGCTGCGCCGAAAGCGACGCGCTGACATCGAGCAGATCGGCGGCAAGCTCGCCGTGCAGGCCGTCTTCGATGGGGCGCGGCGAAATCACGATCAAGCCGCCTTGCGCGCGTCCGTACTCGCTGGCGAATGCGGCGGGTGACAGCGTGACGTCCCGCAGCATCGACGCCGGCAGCACACCGCGCAGCCCACCCAGGTGATAGAGCATGGGCAGCTCCATTCCCATGTACACGACGCGCGTATCCGATGGCGCGCTGCCCCACACGACGACCGCGCCCGAGCCCAGCGCCGACCGCGCGACCGCAGCCGATGTATCGAGAGCGCGCAGCGGATCCCCAAGCCCGCCGGCCACGCTCTTTCCATCTTCGCTGCGCAGCGTCCATTCGCCGGGCCGAGCATCGCTTCGTGGGGCGCGAATCACCGTCTGAAACGGCGAGCTCTCTGGCTGTGCCTGCACCGGGCGACTCGCCAGCAGAGCCCAAAGCAGCGCACGGATCATGCCCGCGGCGCGGCTCACGGCAGATCGAGCTCAAGCGCCAGGGTCCCGGACTCGGCGCCCTGTCCGGCGCGCGTGTCGCTGGGCAGACTCTGGCCGCGGGCGATGGCCAGCGGTGCCGCTTGACCGAGACGATAGGCCTCGACAGACCAGTACGCCGTGGCCTGCCGACACAGAGAATACGTGCTGACTCGTACACGATAGCGACCAGCCACGGGAACCTGCGGATAGCGCACCTGTTCACGCTGCTGCCCGTCGAGAACGCAGCCCGCATTGGAGTCGAAATCAAGGATCCCAAGGCCGAAACTGGCAGCGCTGGCTTTGTGGCGCGACCACACGACGCGACCACTTGGTTCTTGGACGTGCAGATCGAGATCAGCGGCGCGATCCCAGCGCAGCGTGATGAGCAGAAAGCTCTCGGGCTCGGGCTGCGCCAACGGATCGGCGACGGCATCTAGCCGATGTAAGACCCCCTGACCATAGCGCCCCGACGCGTCGACCGCGGCAATCAACAGCGTGTGGGGGCCTTGATCCAGCCACGGCGCGAACGACAGCCGGGTGGAAAGCGTCGGCAGCGTGGGCGCGGTCACGTCAGGTGCGCCGGCCGGCACGATGTAGTGCAGCGAGTCACCGACCAGGTGCAGGGCGGCAGCGGTCGCGCCCTCGGACAGCACCAGCGAGATCGGCTTGCCTACCTGACTGGGCCAGATACGGGTCGCAAGCAGGCCGACTCCGGTCACGCTTGGACCTGCCGCCTGTCCGTCGGGTATGCCGGGGACTGGCTGCGCTGATTCGACCCGCAGCAGGGCCAGGCTGCTCGCAGAGTTGGCTGCGACATCGCAGGCAAAAAGACCCAAGACGCCTAGACACGAAAGCGCCTGCCGCATCAGAACACCACCTGGGCCCGAATGAGGACCGCATCGCGCCCCAGCGTCGTCGGAACGCCCGCTGCACTGCGACCCAGAGCATTGCGGTGATTTTGATACTCGCAGCTGACCCGGCCCATTCGCCCCAGCAGCGCCGATGCCGTGACAGTCAAGCTGGCGAAGGCCGCCGACACCGGCACACGCTGCGCGCCAAGCTGTTCCTGACGATCCGCATCGGGATCATAGAAGTCATAGCGCAGCCCAACCTGCGCGTAAGGCGTTAGCTGCTGCGAGACCGCGACGTAATACCCAAGCTCGCGCAGCGTGCGTCCGGCGCCAATCGGATCGGCGGGCACCAGGCCGCGATCGAGGTTGCGCGCCCAGATCAGCTCACCGCTGAGCTGCAGTTCTCCCAGGTGTGGCACGCGGGCGATGAGCTCAAGATCCGCGCCCAAGGCATCGCGGCTGAAAGTCTGTGATGGCACCTCGGCACGACCGCGGATCGCCAAGATCTCGCTCGGCTGCACCAGGCCATCTTCGTTGTCGTCGCGCCACGACAGCATGTCCTTCGTCGCTGGCGAGCCGGGGCTAAAGCCGCTGCCATACAGACCCGAGGCGCCCGCGCGAATGCGAAATGCGCGGCCCAGCGCAGCGTCGATCCCCAGCCGACCCAGGACATCTTTGCTGCGGTTGGGATCGCGCAGCGCGAACATCACATCCCCCGCAGGCGCGCCATTCATGACGGCAACGGCATAGCGCAGAAAGCGAAAGCCACCGTGCAGCCGCAGTCCCAGATCATACTCGCCGGGGAACAGCGCCTGGATGATGTGGCTGCGCTCCAGAAACGCGCGCTCGGGATCGTACTGCTGAACCTCGCGCCCAAACGGGATCTTGAATAGACCCATGCCTAGCTGCACAAAGGGCAGCGCTGCGCCTGCGGTCCGCCACTCGGCCCAGGCCTCGGCCCCCAGCAGCCGCGCTTGCGCCCCTTGCACCGTCGAGCCATCGAGCTCGATCAAGCCGCCGAAATAGCGCGCCTCGGCCGTGGCGCGCAGGCGTGCCCGCCGGATCAGAAAGCGCGCTTCGTTGAGCGGCTGGCCGGTGGCTTGATCCAGCTGATCTTGCGCGTCTTCTGAGTCCTTGCGAAAGGCATAGACATCGGCCTGCACGAAGCCCGATAGCTGCAACGAGACCGGCGGCACATCGCCGTGGCTGTCCGCAGACGCAAGCAGCAGCACACAGCCCAGCGCGACGCGCAGGATTCGCCGGGTCCGCACTGCGCGTTGACGCACGCGGCTAAGGCAGTGGGGGCAGCGTTCCATCGCGGCGCAGAAGCGGCAACAGCGGGCGCTTATCGACCGACTGCGCCGTGGTGCAGGCGTTTAGGAATTCAAGGTGCGTCCTGGGCGAAAGCGAGCACGCAAGATCATCTGGGGCAGCCATGTCGACGGGCGGCGATGGCTCTTCGTCCGAGCTCGGGCAGCCGATCAGGGCCAGGGCCAGCGCGGCGCTCAGCCGAACCCGATAGCGCGCAGATCGTGGACACGTGGTTGTGAGCATGGCTAGCGCTCCTCGCAGAAGCCGCGGCGACAGGTGCCAGTGGCACAGGGTTGGCTGAGCGAGCAGCGACTGCAGACCGACGAACCGGCCGCGCGGGCTTCGTAATAGCAGCCGCAGGACTCTTCGGGCTGATATGGCGAAAAGTCGCCGCCTTCTTTTTCACGCTGCACACGCATGGCGCAGCGCGGCACCAAGCCCACGTCGATGCTGCTGTCCAGCGGCTCAAACCGCGCGGCAGGCATGACAGCCGTGCCCACCAGCAGATCGACGACGCGCTGGGCGCGTGCCTTGCGCGGCATGCCACCGCCATCGGTCCGCAGCAGCCAGTGTGCATACGACCACGCGTGATAGTGGCCATCGCGCACATTTGCCTTGTCAAAGCCGTTTTCCGTCGAGTCCGGCCAGTACGCGCGCCGCTGCCCAAAGGCGCGGAAGGCCAGCGCTTTCAGCGAACCACGATAGCCGTCATAGACCTCGGACCCCAAGATGCCCAGCGAGCGCTCAGGATCTGGCGACGCTGCAAGCTGGCTGGCTAGCTCTTGCGACAGATTGATCGGCGTGCCCTGCCAGCGCCCTGCCGGCACACGAATCGACGCGGCAAGACTGAGGATGGTGCCCTTGGTCGCCGGACGAATCAGCAGCCGCTGCGGATCGTTCCATGGCACCACGCCGCCGGCTCGACCAAAGCCCAGCGCAAAGTACGCTTCTTCGGCGGTGATCGCGGTCTGCGTGCTGCTGCGCGGCACCACAAAGACAAACGACTGCACCGAACCCAAGGTGTCCTTCACATCGGCCAGCTTTTGCCCTGGACACTCGGGCAGAAAGACGATCGAGTTGGCGATGTCCAGCGTCACGCCCGGTGCGGCCGCGATGCACGAAGGCGGCGTTGGCATCCGCTTGGCGTCATAGCCCGCCGGGATGTACGACAGGCTGCCGCTCAGCTTTAAGTCGCCGTAGATCGCGTCGAGGTTCGTACACGATCCAGCGGCTCGCCACACCAGCGTGATCCCTTCGGATTCGCGCAGCTTGGCGCCTAGCTCTTTCAGCAGATTGATCTGGGTATCGCCGACGCTGAGATACACCGGGTTCGGCAGGTCCAGCGGATCGTCGCAGGCGGGCTGGGCATGCAGCAGCGGCGCCCGCAACAGGCACACAAAAAGAACAGATGCAGGGACCAAACGTCGCATGATTTCCTTTGCCGGGCCTTAGGCAGCCAGCACTTCGCCGACGCGATTTCCCGTCGGACGGATGTCGTATCCAAGCGCGCGTAGCTCGCGCCGAAACGCCACCGAGCAGAGCGTATCGAACACGCGCGCAATCCGCGGATCGGCGAGCGCTTCGTTCGGCAGCGCCAGGTCATAGCGCTCTTCTGCGATGGGCACGAAGTCAAGGCACAAGGCCCGCGCTGCATCTTGGCTGGCCAGACCGACGTCGGCGACGCCCATTGCCACGGCCTGCGCGACCTCCACGTGGCTGCGCGCCACACCGATGGGCAAAAGGACACCGCCGGACGTCTTTCCAACCTGGCCAAGCGCTTGCTCGACATAGCGCTGCACACCGGCCCCTGGCTCGCGGGCGATCCATCGCACAGACGGTCTGCGTCGGGTTGTGCCTCGGCGTGGACGCATAAGCGCGGCCAAGCTGGAAATGCGCAGCGGGTTGCCTTTCCGCAGCACCAAGCCCACTTCCCAGCCGGCGAGCGCGATCAGGCTGCGCCGACCCGAGCCGCTCTGCCGCATCACATCGGGCAGGTTCTGCTGCCCCGTGCGCGGATCGATCAGGTGAACGCCCGCGATCTGCGTCTGCTTCTTGGCCAACGCCTGCAGAGCGAAGGTGCTCGACGTCGGCAGCCACAAAAAACGACCGCCTGTGCTGCGCTGGTTCAGGCGCTCGGCCAGAAGCCCCAGCGCGGGTGCGCAACCCATGATCACGATGTTGTTCTGCGCATCCTGCTCGCTGGTGAGCAGATCGATTTCCACATGGGCAGCCGACCGGGACTGCGACCGGGACTGCGACCGGGACTGCGACCGGGACTGGACCAGACGACGCACCACGCCGTCGGCGGCCTGGCCACACAGCGCCCGCCGCAGGGGATACGCCAGCCAGCGCCCGTCGATGCGCGACAGGGCCACGCGCTCTCCTTTGGCTAGATCGGGCTCGCTGCCTTCGGCGATCAGGCGAGCCCGTTCGGCTCGTGGCGCAAACAACGACTCTGCCGCTGCGCCCAAGACGCGGGCGATGCGCAGCGCAACATCGACGCGCGGCATGGCGCGACCAGACTCGATCGCATGCAGGCTCTGCCGTGAGATACCGACGGCCGCGGCCAAGTCCGCCTGGGACAGACTGCGCGCTTCGCGGGCCTGCCGCAGCGGACGATCGCTGGGTTCTCTGCCATTCATGTCGCGTTTGCTTTACATCAGGTCATGAAGTCTTGTCATTCTTTGTTCTTCTGCGCGGTGCGCTGCGCGGAAGGCCCTGCACACGCATGCCATGCGGCGGCCCATTGGCGGCCCAGCAGCGACCCGCCGCGCCGGCCCCCAAACCGCTTGTCCCGGCGGGGTGGATCGGGTTTAGGATGCGGTGCATCATGTCGACGAACGCAGCACGGCCCGAACGAAGAGCGAACGATCGCGTTGACCATCCGCACGCTGCGTGGTGGATCTCCATCCTGTTTGGCATGTCGCTGCTTGCGGTGCTCGCGCTCTGCCAGGCTGCATATGCGCTGTGGGCGGCTCAGGTAACGACGCTCTTTTCGCAGTCGCTCCTGCGTCTGATCCTGATTGGCGCCGTCGCAGCGCACATCGCAGAGGGGCTGTATGCCTTTGCCCTCGCGACGCGCCTGGGCCTGCATGCGACGCGCAGCGGCTGGGCTCTGCAGACGTTGGTGTTGGGCTTCCCTTCGCTGCGCTTGCTCTTGGCCAAACGCAGCGGTCAGCCAGACCAATAGGCTCGACGCATCACACTGTCGATCGCGATCGACGCATCACGCCGCCGCGTAGGATCGACGCATCACACAAGGCCGAGGGAAACGATGGGGTGCTGCTTGGCCTGGCTGGCGGTATGGCTGGTGGCGTGCCATCCGTTGCGCGCGACGCAGCCCGTCGGTGAAAAGGCCGCTATTTCGTCACGTTGATGAAGGCTCGCTGAACGCGAGCCGACGCAGCGCATCCAGGATATCTTCGCCGCTGGCCGAGATGTCGCCTGCTCCCAGCGTCAAGATCAAGTCGCCTGGTCGCGCCAAGCTGGCAAACAGCGCCGGCAGATCGTGGCGCGAAGCGATGTAACGAGCGTCGGGATGGCCGCGCTCGCGAATGCGCTGCACCAAGCTCTGCGAGTGAACGCCTGCGATGGGCGGCTCGGACGCGGCGTAGATGTCACACAGGCAGACGATCGCGGCATCAGAAAAGGCTTCGGCGAATTCCTCGAACAGATCGCGCGTACGCGTGAAGCGATGCGGCTGAAACGCGACCAGAATGCGACGCTCGGGAAAGCCGGCTCGCGCCGCCGACAGCGTGGCGCGAATCTCGGCGGGGTGATGACCGTAGTCATCGACCAAAAGGACCGCATCGGCGGGGATTCCCGCTATCGCAGCCTTAGGCTGCAGATCAGCAGCGACGGCTCGCGCGGTGTGTGGGCTAGCACTCGATGCGCTTGGCAGCGCAACATGGCCACGCACCGTAAAGCGCCGGCCCACGCCCTGGAAGTCGGTAAGCGCCGCTTGATAGACGGAAAATGGCACGCCCAGAAAGTCACAGACCGCCAGCACGGCGAGCGCATTGACCGCGCTGTGGACCCCCGGCATGCGCACCGTGACCTCGCCAAGCCGCGTGTCCTTGTGCCACGCAACAAAGCGCGTGTGCAGCCCCTGCATGGCAATGTCCGTCGCGCGATAGTCGGCATCGGGCGACAGACCATACGTGACCAAGCGCTTGTGAACCTGCGGCAGCAGCCGACGCACCACCGGATGATCGATGCACAGCACGGCCCGCCCGTAAAACGGAACTTTGTTGGCGAAGTCGACGAACGCTGCTTCCAGCGCGGCAACAGTGCCATAGTGATCGATGTGCTCTGGATCGATGTTGGTGATCACGGCCACCGACGGCAGAAGCTGCAGGAATGAGCCATCGGACTCGTCCGCTTCCGCGACCAAATAGTCTGACTGGCCCAGGCGCGCGTTCGAACCTAGCTCGGCGAGCTTGCCGCCAATCACGGCTGTCGGATCCAGGCCCGCGCGCTTGAGCACCGTGGTCAGAAGTGAGCTGGTCGTCGTCTTACCGTGCGATCCAGCGACTGCCACGCTGAACTTGAGGCGCATTAACTCGGCCAGCATCTCGGCGCGGCGGATGACCGGAATGTGCTGCGTGCGCGCCGCGACCACTTCCGGGTTGTCAGGTCGCACCGCACTGGAAACCACGACGACATCTGGGCCCGCAGGAAGGCCCGTCGCATCGTGGGGATCGCCGGCAAACAGGCTCAGGTTTTCAGCGCGATGGCCGATGCCGATGTGACCGCCCAGGCCCTGCAAGCGGCGCGTTCCGTCTGACTCTTTCAAGTCGCTGCCCGAGACGCGATAGCCCAAGCTCAGCAAGATCTCGGCGATGCCGGACATGCCGATGCCGCCGATGCCGACGAAGTGGATGCGCGTGTCGTTTCGGGCGTGCATGTGACGCCCCGACTGTGCCGATGGCAGCGGCGAGCGCTGGCTGTGCTGACTTGGCTGGTTGGGCACGCTGCCCGGCAGCGAATTTTGTGAAGAAGTGGACGACGAAGACTGGGATTCCGAAGCGCTCATGATCGAACCGATAAGTGGACTGCGCTGCGTCAAGAAGAGCGACGCGTCCTATGGGGTTTGCAGCGGTGACTGGCCGGCGATGCGCAGCAGGTGATCGGCAATCCGCTGCGCGGCATCAGGTCGGCCCAGGCTCTTGCTCTTTTGCGCCATGGCCAAGACAGCACCGCGATCTTGCGCCAGCACGCGCAAGCGCTCTGCAAGCTGTGCTGCGGTGGTGGTGGTCTGCGGCAGAAGCTCTGCCGCGCCAGAGTCGGCCATGAAGCGCGCGTTGTGTGTCTGGTGATCGTCGGCCGCCTGCAGAAATGGAACCAACAGCGCGGGTCGCCCGATGGCCGTCAGCTCAGCAATCGTTGTCGCGCCGGCTCGACCCACCATCAGCTCGCAGTCGGCATAGGCGCTGCCCATATCGGAAATGAAAGCCGTGGCGCTGGCTTCCTCGCTGGACAGGCCCAGCGCTAGATAGCGGGCGGCGATACGATCCTGATCTTTTTCTCCGGTCTGATGGCGAATGCGCAGAAGCGCGCGGCAGGCTTCAGCGCCCAGTGTCTCGACGGCACCGACGACCAGATCGTTGACCGCGGTCGCTCCTTGCGAGCCGCCCAGCACCAGCAGAGACAGTGGGCGAGCTGGCGCAGAGATCTTCGCTGCGTCTTGTGACGTCGGCAGCGCCGCGGCTTTTTGGGCGATGGTGGCGCGGATCGGGTTGCCTAGCTCGACCACTTTTTGCGACGGAAAAAATGCCGCCGCTTGCGGAAACGCGGTGACGATGCTGCGCACGAAGCGACCGAGGATCTTATTGGTCAAGCCAGGGATGCTGTTTTGTTCCAGAACGATGCTGGGGATGCCGCTCAGGGCCGCGCACAAGACCAGCGGACCCGAGGCATAGCCGCCCACGCCAACCACCGCGACGGGGCGAATGCGGCGCAAGATGCGCAGCGCCGAAAGCAGAGCCAAGGGCACGCGAAACAGGCTGCGCAGCGTCGCCAGCACGCCCTGACGCTTCAGACCCGCGACATCGATTAGCCGCAGGGCATACGGCGTCGTGGGAATGACGCGCGCTTCGATGCCACGCGCGGTGCCAACAAACGTGATGGCATAGCCGCGGGCTGCAAGCTCGTCCGCAAGCGCAACACCAGGGAACAGGTGACCGCCCGTGCCGCCGCCTGCGATGACAATGTGCGGCGGCGTGCTCATGCCGTGTGACCTCGACGCAGCGAAGCGGCGCGACTGCGCTTGGCCATGCGCCGCCGTGGACTGGGGAAAAAGCTAAGCAGCGTCTTGCCGAGTCCCCCTTGTCGGCTGCGCCGCCGCGCGGTCCGAACGGGGGTCGGTGCAGGATCGCCGCGCGAGATATTGAGCAGCATGCCGATGGCTGCCATATCGATAACCAGCGTCGAGCCTCCGAACGAGACGAGCGGCAGCGGCAGGCCCTTGGTGGGCAGCACACCCAAGACGACGCCCGCGTTCACGATGGCCTGCAGCGCCAGCATGGTCGTGATGCCGCAGGCGAGAAAATAGCCAAAGGAATCGTGCGCTCGCACGGCCGCGCGATATCCGCGATACAGCAAGACCGCGAACAGCAGCAGCACGGTCAAGATGCCGGCAAAGCCAAGCTCTTCGCCGATGATCGCCAGGATGTAATCGGTGTACGCCTCGGGCAGAAACAGCTTCTGCTTGCTGTCGCCCAGCCCCTGCCCAAACACACCTCCCGAGCCAATCGCGATCAGCGAAGCCGCCATTTGGTAGCCATAGTTGCTGCGAAACTGCCACGGATCGAGATAGGCCAAGATGCGGCGCAGACGCCACGGCGTGTCGACGATCTTCAAGTACAAGATGGGCAGCGCCGCGAGCATCGCGAAGAGCAGATAGCTGAGCTTGGTGCCAGCGAGAAACAGCAAGGTCAACGTGACGCCGCCCATGATCACCGCAGTGCCCAAGTCGGGCTGCTTGAGCAAGAGCAGCATGAACACGCCACAGACCGCGAGGGGCGGCACAAAGCCAGAAAAAAAGTCCTGCAGCTTCTCGCGCTTGCGCGAGAGCGTGTGGGCGAGAAAGACGACGACGGCCACCTTGCCTAGCTCGGCGGGCTGAAACGAAAGTCCGCCGATGGAAAACCAGCGCTGCGCGCCGTTGCGACGAGCCCCAACGACGAGCACAGCGCACAAAAGAAAGAACGCCAAGCCCAGAAGCGGATAGGCAAAACGCGCATAGATGCGGTAGTCGATGCGCATGCTGATGGCCATCGCCGACAGGCCCAGCGTGACCCAGATCAGATCGCGAACCAGGAAGTGATGGCTGTCTGAAAAGCGCTGCTGCGCGAAAATGGCCGAGGACGAATAGACCATCACAACACCGATGGCCAGAAGCAGAAGCACGACGGTAAACAGGACGGGGTCGCTGCGAAAGCGACCGTCGCGCGGCACGTGGTCGCTTTGAACGTCGACGCCATGCGTGGGCGCACTGCTCATGAGTGTGCGGCTCTCGCAGCGGTCGATGCTGCGGCAACGTGGCTTGCATCGGTCAAGCTGCGCACCGCTTGCACAAAGACCTCGGCGCGGTGGGCATAGTCGCGGAACATGTCAAACGACGAACAAGCCGGCGACAAAACCACGGCATCACCCGCCTGACAAAGGGCAGTCGCGCGGCACACCGCATCTGGCAACGTGGGCGCGCTCTCGACGGGAAATGGGCTGCCAGCGAGCGCTTCCAGCAAGAGCGGCGCGGCTTCGCCGATGGCGATGACACCGCGACAAGGCGTCTTCTTGGGCAGGTCGGCCAGGACCTTGACTAGCGGTGCATAGCTGCCGCCTTTGTGACGGCCGCCCGCGATCAGCGAAAACGGACGGGGAAAACCGTCGAGCCCGGCGACCACGGCATCGACATTGGTGCCCTTGCTGTCGTCGTAATAGCGAATCCCGGCGTGCTCGCCGACAAGCTGCATGCGATGAGGCAGCGGCGCAAAGCGACGCAGCGCGGCCCGCGTATGCTCTGCGCGAGCCAAGCCCGAGGCGCGCATCAGAAGCAGCGCCGCCAGCGCGTTGCCCAGGTTGTGGCGACCGATGATCTGAAGCTCAGCGATGGGATAGCGCTCTTCGCCGCTCGCCTGCGGCAGGCTCAGCACCAGATCGCCGCGCGGATCGTCAACCCAGGCCGACAGTCGGTGCGGACCGATGAAGAGCCCGTGCTGCGGTGTTGTACGCGTCGAAAACAGCAAGGCCGGCGCCTGTCCATGGCTGCGCTCATACAGAGCCAGTACCTCGGGATCGTCAGCGCACAGCACACGCACGCGGTGCAGACCCGGCCGCGGCGACGCGCCATCCGCGACAGCGACGGGGTTGTTGAAGATGCGCGCCTTGGCATCGCCATAGGCCGAAAGCGAAGGATAGCGATCGAGATGATCCGGCGTCAGGTTCAGCACCGCCGCGGCCAAGCAGTGCAGGCGGGTCGCGGTCTCAAGCTGATACGACGATAGCTCGCAGACGACGATGCCCTGCGGCCCGATGGCTGGCGAGCCGTCCGCGACGGCGGAAATGAGCGGCGTGCCCAGGTTGCCGCCGCAAAATGACGGCTGGCCGGTCTCTTCCGCGATGGCGCCGCACAGGCTGGTCACCGTGGATTTTCCGTTGGTGCCGGTGATGCCCACGATGGGCGCAGCGACGAAAAGGCAGGCCAGCTCGATTTCTCCGGTGATGGCGATGCCGGCGGTCCGGGCCGCGACGATCGGCTCGCGCGTGGGCGGCACACCCGGCGACAGCACCACGAGTCCGGCCGAGCACAGCACATCGGCCCGCAGCCCTCCCAGATGCAGCAGCAGGCGCGGATTTTCGCGCAGCGGGCCTAGCTCGGACAGGGCGGGACGCAGCGCGGCTTCGTCGCGATCGTCGCAGGCCAGGACGGTGACACCCCGCTGCAAAAGAAAGCGCACGACCGCAAGGCCGCTTCGGCCCAGGCCAACAACGGCGACTCGCGATGGCAGTTCCGCTTGAGCGGCCATGCCTAGCGCACCTTCAGCGTCGCCAGCGCTATCAGCGCCAGCATCACCGCGATGATCCAGAAGCGCACGATGACCTTGGGCTCGGCCCAGCCCTTGAGCTCAAAGTGGTGGTGCAGCGGCGCCATCTTGAAGATGCGCTTGCCGGTGGTCTTGAACGACACCACTTGCAGCATCACCGAGACCGTTTCAGCGACGAAGACTCCGCCCAGGATGAACAGCGTTAGCTCGTTCTTGGTCAGCACGGCCAGCGTGCCCAGCGCGCCGCCCAAGGACAGCGAGCCGACATCGCCCATGAAGATCTGCGCTGGATACGTGTTATACCATAGAAACCCGACGCTGGCTCCGACCAAGGCGCCGCAGAAAATGGCAAGCTCGCCCGCGCCGTAGATGTAGGGGATCTTTAGGTACTCGGCGATGTTAAAGCCCTTGATCACGGTGCCCGCGCCGTACGCCAGGATCAGGAAGGTGCCCGCCGCGATGATCACCGGGCCGATGGCCAGCCCGTCCAGGCCGTCGGTCATGTTGACGCCATGGCTGCTGCCGACGATGACCAGCACGGCGAACAGCACATAAAGCGGCCCGATCATGACCAAGGGGTGCTTGTAAAAATCGACCAGCGGAATGGCCACGCGGAAGCGCAGGTCGACATCGAACAGGTTGGAATAAAAGATGTATCCGACGACTGCGACGGTGACGAGGGTCTGCAAGATCAGCTTGGTGCGGCCGGGCAGGCCCTTTTTTGACACGCGCAGCTTGCGATAGTCGTCAAGGAAGCCGATCAGGCCATAGCTGGTGGTGATCGCGAGGACGACCCAGACAAAGCGGTTGGTCAGGTCGCACCAAAGCAGCGTCGGAATGACCAGCGAAAACAAGATCAGCGTGCCGCCCATGGTCGGCGTGCCGGCCTTCTTCTTGTGCGTCTCGGGACCGTCGGTGCGAATGGTCTCGCCGATCTGCAGACGACGCAGGCGATCGATAAACCAGGGGCCTAAGACCAGGCTCAAGATCAGCGCGGTGAGGATGGCCAAGATGGTGCGCGTCGAGACATACCGCACCAAGTTCAGCCAGCGCAGGGCGTGATGGACATGCAGGGGATACAAGAGGTGATAGAGCATGGTCTTAGTGCGCCGCGTCGTCGCCAGGCGTAGCCGGGCCAGCGGCGGTCGTCGAAAGAGGTGGAATCAGCGTGGCGCGCAGGTGATCGAGCACCTGCTCCAGCGCCATGCCTCGTGAGCCTTTGATGAGGATCCAGTCGCCGGCCCGCGTGTGCGCCGCGGCCAGCGCCGCCGCCTGCTGCGGAGACTCGGCGTGCGTTGAGGAAAGACCGTGGGCCTGCGCTGCCTGGCCGGTGTGGCGGGCGCGCGATCCCACCGTGATCAGGTGGGCAAGGCCGCAGCGGGCCGCGACTTCGCCGATCTCGGCGTGCAGCGCGTCTTCCGTCGAGCCAAGCTCTAGCATGTCGCCCAGCACCGCCACGGCCTGCGCCGTACCGCGCAGCGCGGTCAACGTTCGCAGCGCCGCCGCCGTTGATGCCGGGTTGGCGTTGTAGCAGTCGTCTAAGACATAGCGACCCACCACCTCGATCACCTGCCCGCGGTGCTTGGCCTGCACGACACGCTGCAGACCATGTGCGATGAGGACCGGAGGTATATCCAACGCCAGGGCGGCAGCGGCAGCCAGCGCGGCGTTGTCGGCTTGGTGCATGCCCAAAAGCGGCACCTGCGCCACAACGCGACTCGGGCCCTCGGTGGGATTTCCGTCGAGAGACGCCGTTTGACAGCGCAGCTCGACATCGATGCCGTCTTTGCGCTGGGCCAACAACCTGTAACGAACCACCGGCACGAACTCGCTGCCGCGTTCCGAAGCCGCAGGCGGCGCTTCTTCCCCGTCGTCGCGCAGCGCCACGGCGGCGCGCAGACGGCCACCCCGTCCCGGCGGCGTCGCGCCGGCCAAGATCGCTTGACGATGCACACGCTCGTGCTCGCGATTGGCGACAAAGACGGCGGTGGCTCCGTCGAGCAAGCCGCCAAACAGCTCGCCCTTGGCGGCAGCGATGTTGTCGAGTGAGCCCAGCGTCTCAAGGTGCGCGGGGCCGACGTTGGTGATGACGCCGACATCGGGGCGTGCCAGCGACGTCAGGTACGCAATCTCGCCGCGCGCCGACATTCCCATTTCGATCACCGCGAAGCGCTGGCCAGGTCGCAACCGCAGAAGCGTCAGCGGCACACCGAAGTGGTTATTTAAGTTGCCTTCGGTCTTTAGCACCTCGGCCGGATCGCCGGCAAACGTCGACAGGATCGCGGCGATAAGCTCTTTGGTCGAGGTCTTTCCCGACGAGCCGGTGACCCCGACCACGCGCAGCTTGCTGGCGATCTCGGGTGCCTCGCGATGGGCGCGAGCGATCTGGCCGAGCGCAACATGCGTATCTGCGACCTCGATGACCGCACAGGGCTGAGCATCGGGCAGTCGAGGGGCTTTGCCGCGATCGACCAGCACCCCGGCCGCTCCCGCCGACACGGCCTGGGCGCAGAACTGGTGTCCGTCTTGTTTTTGGCCGCGCACCGCGACGAACAGCGCACCGGGAAGGACCGCGCGACTGTCGATGGTGACGGCCGTAAAGCGATAGGCGCCGCCGCGCAGCAGCTTGCCCGAGGTGGCTTGCAGCACGCGCTCCAGCGGCAGTTCGATGTGGCTGGCCACGGCAGCGCTCGTCGTGATCAGCGGACTGCTCGGGGATCCCGAGCGCGGAGCGGCCGCAGCCACAGCCGCCGAGAGCACGCGCTGTGCCTCTTCGCGGTCGTCAAAGTGCTGCTTCTGCGTGCCGATGATCTGGTAGTCCTCGTGCCCTTTGCCGGCGATGAGCACGATGTCTTCAGGCCGCGCAGAAAGGAGCGCGGCAGAAATCGCCTGCCGCCGATCGACCTCGACGAAGTAGCCGCTGCGCGCCGTGGATAGCGCTGGACGCTCTAGCCTCTCGGGCACGGTCGGGATCGCCGACGTACCATCGCCGACGATGCCGCGGACGATGTGAGCGACGATGGCGCGGGGATCTTCGCTGCGCGGGTTGTCCGAAGTCACCACGACGATGTCGGCCAAGTTGGCGGCGATGCGCCCCATGGGTGCCCGCTTGCTGGTGTCGCGGTCGCCACCACAGCCAAACACGACGAACAGTCGGCCTCGCTTGGCGTCCGGGCTGCCCAGCACGCGCAAGGTGCCAAGCACGCGCTCCAGAGCGTCGGGCGTGTGGGCGTAGTCGACAAACACCGACGGTCCGGTGAGCGTCGCGGAACCCGCGCTTTTCGATAACGCCACGCGCTCTAGCCGACCGGGGACGCCCTCGATGCGGGCCAGGCCGCGGGCGATGGTGTCCTTGTCCAGCCCCAGCGCGACGCCAATGCCGACGGCGACAGCCAGGTTGGCCAGGTTGAAGCGTCCGGTCAGGCGCGACGAAATCGCAAGCTCGCCAAGCGGCGTCTGAAAGCGCGCCTGCGTACCGTCAAGCCCCTGCCGTTCCTGCAGAAGCGAGACGTCGGCCGCGCCGCTCAGCGACACCCGCAAGCAGGCGGCAGGCGGCAGGCTCTTGGCAATGCGCTGTCCGGCTTCGTCGTCGATTAGGACCACGGCGCGACCGCCTAGCTCAGGCGGCAACAGGTGCTGATGAAACAGGCGCAGCTTGGCCTGAAAATACGTCTCCATGTCGCCATGGAAATCTAGGTGATCTTGCGTAAGGTTTGTGAAAGCGGCGACGTGATAGCGCAGCCCAGCGAGGCGCTGCAGCGACAGCGCGTGCGAAGAGGCCTCCATCGCGACCGCGCGAGCGCCGTTTGCCACCATCTCGGCCAGCGTCTGGTGCAAGAGCAGCGCCGTCGGTGTAGTCAGCGGAGCCGGCCAGCGCATGCTGCCAAAGCGATAGGCGATGCTGCCAATCACGCCACAGGGCATCCCCGCGGCCTCGAAGAGCGCTTCCACCAAGTGCGTCGTCGTCGTCTTGCCATTGGTGCCCGTGACGGCGACTCGCTTCATCGAGTCCGCGGGGCGACCGTGGCGATTGGCGGCGATCAGCGACAGCGCCTCGGCACTGCTGCGCACGACGATCTGTGGGATGGCCACGGCACAGCGCTTCTCGACGACAGCGGCGATGGCTCCGCGCTCGGCCGCCGTCGCGACATAGGCATGGCCATCGACCGTCTGCCCTGGCACGGCAACAAACAGATCCCCGGCCTGCACCAACCGCGAGTCCTCGCGCACATCCGCAACCCCCTGCTGCAGCAAGGCCGATCCTGAGCCTGCCCCCGACGCTGGGCTGGGACTGGAAGCAGCGGCGCCTTCCAGGAAGTCGACGACAGCGACACCGCGCAAAAGCTCGGCGAGGGTCTTCTGGGCAGAGAGGGTCGGGCCAGGGCTCATCGGGCGGCTCGCATCGGTTATTGGGCAGGTGCCAGGCGAAGCTGACACACCGGGCTGTAACGGGCGCTGTGCGGCGCAGGCTCTTGTCCGACGACGAGGCCGCTGCCGCGAACTTCCAAGCGCAGGCCGGCTTGGCGGGCCACTTCCAGCGCGCGTCCCAGGCCCATGCCGGTGAAGTCGGGAATGGTCGCCGTGCTCGGACTGGGCTCGCTGTCTCGACGAACCGGCGCCGCGCGTCCGACGCTGGGGGGGGCATCCGCTGCGCCCTCGTGGCTAATGCGCGGAGGAACCCCCAAGTACGGCAAAGCAGCCGCCATCACCTTGACGAAGATCGGTCCCGCCACCTCGGCGCCGTAGTGTCCTTCTTGTGGCTCGTCGATGACGATGAACAAAAGCAGCCGGGGACTATCGACGGGCGCATACCCCATAAACGACGACGACCAGAACTCAGGCGAGTAACGGCGTGTCGCTGGATCGACCTTCTGCGCCGTGCCGGTCTTGCCCGCCACCGGATAGCCGGGAATGTCGAGCTTTTCGCCCGTGCCTTTTTTCATCATGACGGCGCGCAGCATGCGGCTGACCTGATCCGCGGTGCTGCTGGTCATCACGCGGCGACCGCTGGCCGGCGCATCAAGCAGCGTCTGCCCCGTCGGTGAGACAATGCGCCGAACGATGTGCGGACGGTACAATGTGCCGCCGTTGGCAATGGCCGAAAGAGCCGCCGCAAGCTGAAGTGGAGTGGCCGTCATGCCCTGGCCAAAGCTGATGTTGGCAAAGGCGATATCGCCCCAGTCCGCCACCGGCCGCACTTGGCCTGCACGCTCGCCGGGCAGGTCGACTCCCGTCGGAGCAAAGAAGCTCAACTGGCGCAGAAATAGGTACAGCTTGTCCTTGCCCAGTCGCCGCGCGATCTTCGCCGTGCAGATGTTTGAGCTGCGCGCCAGCACCTGCGTCGTCGTCAGCACGCCCTCGGGCTCAGCGTCGTGCAGCGTCACTCGCCCCACCCGCCAGGCGCCGTTTTCGCAGTCCCATTCGTCGTTCACCGACACCGCGCCGGCTTCCAGCGCCGCGGCCAGCGTGAAGGGCTTTACCGTCGAGCCTGGCTCAAAGGGGTCGGTCACAGCGCGGTTTCTGGCACCGCGCTCGCGCGCTCCCGCGGGGTCATTGGGGTTCACTGAGGGCACCGAGGCCATCGCGACGATCTCGCCGTTGCGCGGATCCAGTGCCACCGCGGCTCCGCCCTTGGCGCGCACGCTGCTCACGCCCTCTTCCAGCGCCTGTTCCAGACGGTACTGGATGAACTTGTCGATGCTCAGATAGACATCGTTGCCGTGATCGCGGCTCACTTCTCCGACGCCGGCAACCAGCACATTGCGACCGCGGGCGTCTTTAAGCCCGACAATCGTCGACTTGCTGCCGCGCAGAAAGCGGTCATACGCTAGCTCGACGCCCTCAAGCCCCGAGGCGTCCATACCGGCCCAGCCCAAGACCGTGCCGGCCAAGCTGCGGTTTGGGTAGTACCGCTTGGGCTCTTGCGCCAGCGCCAGACCGGGCAGGTTCAGCTCGCGCACTCGGCGCGCTTCGTCGGGCAGCACGCGGCGCTTTATCCAGACGAAGTGCCTCTCGGAAAACAGCTTGCGAAAAAGATCCTCGACATCGAGATGAAGGATGTTGGCCAGCTTCTCGGCCACCGCGCGCCGGGCAGGCTCGGCCACCGCGCCCCGAAGCTGCAGCGGGTGAACGTACACCGAGTCGACTTCCGCCGACGCTGCGAGCTCAGTGCCGATGCGGTCAAAGATACGGCCGCGATGCGGCGTCAGCTCGACTTCTTTTAGGTATTGTTCCTCGGCAAGTGCTCGGTATAGATCGCGCTGAGCGACCTGCATGAAGTACGCGCGCAGCCCCAGTCCCAAGATCCCAAAACCCAGCAGAAGCGAGACGACGGCTAAGCGCAGCGAGCTGGCCTTTGGACTGTCGTTTCCCGTCGACAGCGGTCCAGACTCACCGGGGCCTGCAGCCCGCGGCCGGCCCGAGGTTGGCTTCAGCGGCGAAGCGCTTGGCGAAAGCTGCGTCATGGCGCCTCTCCGGCCCCGCTGGCCCGTGGTGCGCCCGTCGGATGCAAGCGACTCGCTGACGGCCCACGCCCCGCTCGCCCCACGATGCGGATCGACGAGGGATCGGGTGGCGCCATGTGTAGCTGCTCGCGCGCCACTCGCTCGATGGCTGCGGGATCTTTCTGCGTCGCAAGCTCTAAGCGCAGGCGCTGCTCGTGCTCACGCAGAGCGCGGTGCAGCTTGGTCTGTTCCGACAGCGCATAGCCGATCCGAATGACCTCAAGACGCGTCCAGACGTGCAGCAGCGCCGCGCCCACCAAGACAGCGATGCTGACCGCGACCAGCACGCCGTAAAGCGGCGAGTGAACCGACTCGGTCAGCGAACGCAGCGCCGGCACGCGCGGCAGGCTCACCCGCGACGGACGCAGCCCAAGCTGCTTGCCAGCGCCTGCCTTGCCCACAGCAGGTCGACCCGATGTCGGCTTGCCCGTCGAGGCTTTGGTCGATGCGCGCTCGCTTCTCCCTCGCTCAAACGGGCTCCGCTCTGGGGACAGACGTTCCTCGGGCAGGTGCTCGGCGGTCATGCTGCCCCCTCCCCTGCCCTCGCCACAGGCAACGCGGACCGCTCGGCCGCGCGCAGCTGAGCAGAGCGAGCGCGCGGGTTTTCCGCGATCTCTTCATCCGATGGAGCGCCCGCTCGTCGCGTCAGCACCACCCATGGCGGCTGCTTCAGTGCCTGCTTGGCCAGACGATCCTCTAGTGAATGGAACGTCAGAATGACCAAACGCCCACCGGGGGCCAGCAGCGTCGGAGCCACCTGCAGAAGCTGGTGTAGCTGACGCAGCTCGTCATTTACGGCAATGCGCAGTGCTTGAAAGGTCCGCGTCGCTGGGTGCTTGTGGTGATCTTTGGAAGAGCCGCTGTGCCGACGAACGACATCCGCCAGCGCCAAGGTATCGCTAAGCACCCCGTCGGCATACGCCTGCTTCAAGCCCGCGGCAATGCGGCGGCTGTTGCGCTCTTCACCATAGTGAAACAGCACGTCGGCCAGCGTTCCCTCGTCGAGCCGGCCGATCAGCGCAAGCGCGGTCTCGCCGCTGGTTTCGTCCATGCGCATGTCGATGGGGCCGCGTCGCTGGAACGAAAAACCCCGCGCCGCTTGGTCAAGCTGCATGGACGACACGCCGAGATCTGCGATAAGGCCCGAGAGAAGCGGGGCCCCCCGCGCCGTAAGCAGGCTGGCCACGTCGCCGAAGCGGCCATGGATCGGCACAAATCGCTCACCGAAGCGCTGCAGTCGGTCCGAGGCCACCTTCAGGGCCTGCAGGTCGCGATCGATGCCAAAAACTCGCCCATCGGGGCCGCTGCGCAAGAGGATCTGCTCGCTGTGTCCCCCCGCGCCCAGCGTCGCATCGCAATACACGCCCCCCGCCTGCGGAGAGAGCAGGCTCAGCACCTCATCCACCATTACAGAGCGGTGCGGGGGCGCCTCGATCGGCGGGCATTCTTGCAGGGCGAGCATGGTGTGGCACTACGGCAGGCCATCTACTCACCGTCGACGGAGAGTGTCAAGTTTTCACCGTGGCCAGGACCGGGTCTGGCATCCCCTGCTGCGCAGGCATTGCAGCCGCTTGCGCACAACGTCGGGTCTTGCAGAGCGCCACCATCAGCACTGCGTACCCGCTGCGTGGCGTGTATCGCGGTGTTTTTCGCCGACGGCAGGCCGATGTGCCCGTGATAGGCTGGGTCCTCCATGAGACCCTCTCGATCTTCCTTTGCTGGTGTGTTCGCTGGCGGTCTTTTGACGGCCAGCATCGCTTCGTTTCTATCCCTGCCACAGGTAGCGTGGTCCGCCGGAGCCGCCGAGCCCACCGCCGCAGCGACGGCCAAGCCCGCGCACCCGCCAAGCTGTGAAGTCGAGCTCACCGGAAAAATCATCGGCCCGCTTCCCGCCGGCATGACCTATTGGGTCTATGTCGCCGAAGGGGACTGCCTGGCCAAGAACGCCAAGATCCTGGGCACCATGCGCGGCAGCGAAGCCGGCAGCTTTGGCATCGAGGTGTTTTCGCGCTGGGGTGCCGACTTGACGGTGTGCGCCTCTGCCGCCAAGACGCCCGATTCCCCGACGAAGCTCTACGGAAAGCTGCCACGCATCCTGCATGCCGAAGCGACGGGCGAGGTGATGTTTGAAAAGCTTGAGATCAAGCTGAAGCCAGGTCCCGAGCGCGTGTTCCCCAAAGCGGTCAGCGCTTCCTAAGCGCTTCGATCAGCGCCGACAGCGGACCGCGCGGATGGACACCCAGCGCCGGCAGCCGCTCACGCCAGCCAGGCGGACAGCGCTCGGGCGCAACCTCGTGCAGCGGCGCTAACACAAAGCGGCGCTCGGCAAAGCGAGGATGCGGCAAGACGAGCTCGGGGCTGCACAGACAGCGGTCGCCGAAGAATAGGACATCGATATCGAGCGTGCGTGGTCCCCAGTGTACGTCGCGGGTGCGGCCGGCCGCTGCTTCGATGGCTTGGCAGCGCCGCAAGAACGCCTGCGGATCAAGCGCCGTATCCAGGCTGGCCACCAGGTTGAAAAAGGCCCCTTGCTGCGCGGGTCCACCGACGGGATCAGTCTCGAACACCTGCGAAACCGCGACAAGCGGCGCAAGCTCGCGCAAGGCGAAGCTCAGGTTGTGAGCGCGCGGCCCCAGGTTGCTGCCCAGGGCTACGATGGCGCGTTCGACAGACGGCATGCCCCTTGGTAGCACGGCCCGCCGCTTGGACGCACGCCCTTGCCGCGTTGCGTCAAAAGGCATTGATCGCCTTAGCGTGCCGCGTCAAACTGCCGCCGCTATGAGCGCCAAAGCAAGCCCGAAAAAGAAAAAAGTCACCCGCAGCACCACCCGCAGCACGGATCGCACGGCGCTGGCCACCGCTCCGACGGCAGAGGATGCAAGTGTAGAGAGCCCCGCTGCCGCCGCAGAGGTTGCTGAGCACGCCGTGCCCGCCATCGAGCCGCCCAGCGTCGCGGAAGCCGCGCCCATGGCCGAGCTCATTCCCGCCAGTGCTGCCGTCGCTGACCTGCCGTCGGATGTGCCGCCCACTTGCAGCGAGTCAAGCGAGGTATCCGCTGCCGAGCCGCGGACCGCTGCGCCCGCCGACGTTGCCCAAGTAGATCTCGCTGCCGTCGCTGAGCATCCCCTGCTCAGCTCGGATCAGCCCGCGGCGCCTGCCGAGACGCAGGCCGTCCCCGCGGTCCAGACCGCTGCCCTGGATCTGCCCAGCAGCGAGGCCTCTGCGACGCAGGCCATGCAGGCCATTCGTCGGGCCCTGCCCTCGCGCGAGCAAGCGGTCGCCGCGCTGCGTCTGTTTTCGCTGCGGCAGAGCCTGCTTTCCGCCGTCGATCTTCTGCTGCCGAGTCAGGGCGTAATCTTGGATGTCGGCTGCGGCACGGGTCTGGTGACGGCGTATCTGGCACAGACTGCTCCGGGGCGCGTGCTGATCGGCATCGACAACCAGCCGACGCAGATCCGGCGCGCCGAGCGCTTGGCCCGCGACCTGGGGCTGGCGCAGAACCGCTATCTGCTCGGCGATGTGCAGACGGCCGAGCTTCCGACGGGCGTCGCCGCGATCTACGCCATCGATGCGCTTTCTCACCTGCCGCTCTCGTCCCATGAAGACGTGCTGGCTCGCCTGGCGTCCCTTCTGCAACCCGGCGGCATGCTGATCATCAAAGAGCGCACCACGGAGTCGCTGTTGGGCACGCGCGTGGCCGAGCTGATCGACTGGACGGTGAATCAGGCCCTGACCCGCGTGCTCGGCGAGCCACAGGCTTCTGGTTCCGACGCGAGCTACCGCCATCACGAAGACTGGCTGGCCCTTTTGCGCCGCCAAGGTCTGCGCGCACGCGCCGGCTTGGTGCCCGATCTTTTGCAGCCGCACGTGCTGCTGACAGCGACGCGGCCGTAGCCACGCCAGCACGCCGCAGCTTGCGCTTCTAGTTCACGCGCGAGGCAATCTGCAGCTCGCTGGACGCACACGTCAGCGAGTCCCGTTGGTCGATGGCGGCCTGCCGTGTACACCCGCCAGCCGGGATGCTCGACTGCAGCTTGTAGCTGCGAAACTCGACGCGCAGCCCGCTATCGCCTTGCCGGACCGCGCTTGAGAACGAGTGCGACAGCGTGCAGCTAGACCCCGAGCTTGTCGCGGTATAGGTGTCGTCGCTCCAGCCGTCGCTTGCGGGCGTCGTAAAGCGAATCGACAAGACCCCCAGGTCCAGACACGAGGACGGTGCAGTCGAGTAGCAGAGCTCGTATTTGTAAGCCTGCGTGCCAAGCAGGTTGACGGGTTCAAGTCGAAAAATCGAGACGCCCGCCACTGGAGAGCCGGGGCCACAGCCGGTCTTGTCCTCGGTGTGGATCGAAGCTTGGTACACCCCCGACAGATCCGGCGGCCCCGGTACCCCGCAGGCTCCGAGGCAGCTCACAACGATGGAAGCAAACAGGGCTGGTCTCGTTTTCATGGCTGGGCCTGGGGCTTGGACTTGGACTTGGACTGGGGCTCTCCCTTTGGTCGGGGCCGCATGGAACGCAGCGCAGCCACGCCGCGATGAGAGAGGGTTGGCGAATTGCGGCTACGGCATATAGCGCATGAGCATGCCGCTACTACCGACAACCCACGCATCATTGGTGGCACCGGTCCAGATACCATTGGGGCTTAAGTTGCGTACTGCCATTTCCATGACGGACCAGTTCGCTCCGTCATATCGCAAGACAACGTTGGGGAAATTGCCAACTGCCAAAATATGATTTGCTCCAGTTCCCCAGATATCGGTCAGTGAGCTAGTTGTCAACGTTCCACTTTGGCTTGGAGTGGTCCAGTTTGAGCCATCAAAGAAGGTCATCGTGCCGCCCGATCCGACCGCCCAGAATCGTGTATTCGGTGTGCTATAGCCCCAGACCGCGCGCAGCGAGGCAGAGCTTGCGGCTCCAGCAACAGTTTGCGCATTCCATTGCAGGTTAAACGTCGGCGGCAACGAAGCGTAGCGGACCGTATTGCAGCTTGTCGCGCTACCAGATGGGCACTGACCGCTAGAGCCCACTGCTACGACATTGCTTTGACTGGTGCCATGCAGACCGAAGAGGCTGCCGGTTGTGATAACGTTGCTCTGTCCATTGACAGATAGCGCGTTACCATCGTAGTACGCAATGGTGCTACCAAAGGCACCCACTGCCCAGACCGCCGAGGCCGAGCTGCCCCATACGGCGCGCAGTTCAGACGAGGTGACCGTGCTGGATCCAGGGACAGCCGCCCACATCGTACCGTTGTACTTTAGGAACGTGCCAGATGTGCCAACGGCAAAGACATTGTTGAGGTTAAACCCCCAGACGTTAAGCAGCGTACTTGATGAATTCGATGGGCTAGCACTCCAGGACTCTCCATCGAAGTGGCGTATGGTTCCACTGCTGCCGACTGCCCATACATCACTCGGTGAATTGCCCCATACATTGTATAATGTATAATTTTGCGCAGGGGCCGAAATTTGCGGAACCGTCCATGCCTGTCCGTCGTAGCGCAGCAATAATCCAACATCACCAACGGCCCACGCATCTGTTAGCGAGTTGGCGTACACACCAAATACGGTCAAATTCCCAGGCGCGGCTGTGAACTGCCAAGAGTTGTTGTCAAAGCGGCTGCCGCCGATTCCTCCGCCTGAGCCCGAACCAACAGCAATAGCGCCATTTCCGGTGACAGACAGAGCGTATGTGGTTGAAATTCCAATGGCACCACTCATCGGGTCTAGTGACCATGAGGTTCCATTGTAACGGATAACTCGGCCACTGCTGCCCACTGCGATAATGCGATCTTTGGCTGTGCCAGAAATGGCATACATCGTACTGCCAGAAAGCAGGGCCATTGCAGCGTTATCCACAGCCCAGCTTGTGCCGTTAAAACGCAAAACGATGTTGCTGCCCACCGCCCAGACATCGTCGGGGGCGCTGCCCCAGATACCAAGCAGCGTGTTGGTCGTCAGCGAGCGACTGCCTGCGAACTCGGACCAGTTGGTGCCGTTGTAACGCAGGATGACGCCCGAGTTGCCGACGGCCCAGTAGTCGTTCGGTGCGCTGCCCCAGACGGCGCGCAAGGTCTGCGGGCTTCCCGACGGCACCGAGCCACTTTGCGGCGACACTTTCCAGCCGTTTCCGTCGTACTGCATCAGGCCGCTGTTGGTCCCGACCGCCCAGACGTTCGTCGGGCTGACGCCATAGACGCCGTACAAGTCGGTGGGGGCCAGCCCAGCCGGCGCGCCGCCCGACCAAGCACCGCCGTCGAAATGCAGGATGGTGGCCGAGTCGCCAACCGCCCAGATATCGTCGGCGGCCGCGCCCCAGATGCCCCGCAGGGGGTTGGCTTGCGGCAGCGGGCTGTACCAGCACCAGCTGTCTTTGCTGCAGACGCGTCCCGCGAAGCCGACGCGCACCGTGCCGGGCGCATTGAACAGGAAGTTGCACGTGCCCGCCGCCTTGCACAGCCCGTCGAAGCTAACGCCGTACACCTTGTTATCCACCGTCGGGGTCAGCGTGACTTGCGTGCCTACGGGGAAGTCGCCGGAACAGGTCACAGCCTTGCCGTTGGTGGCGCTGCAGTCGATGCCCGGCGGCGTCGAGGTGATCTTGCCGGTGCCATATAGCTCGACGCGCAGCGCGCACTGCTTGGTCGCCCCAACTGCCGACGACGAGATCGGCACAGAAAGCCGCACGAACGTCGGAGGCGCGGGCTTGACCTGCACCTCGGCCTGGCCTTTGGCGACGACGCAGTTATCGGCGGAGTGTCCGACGATGCTGACGGCGAGCACTCCATTTGTGTTGCGGGGCAGAAAGATTGCGAACTTGTCCAGGCGCTGCGTCAGGTCGGGGATTGGGGCCAGCGTCGCGCGGCCATCCAGTGTCGTCGAGACCGACAGCGACGAGACGCTGCCCGTCAGGCCCTCGACAGTCACCAGGACCGTGATGTCGTCTGAGCCAGAATCATAAGGGCCACAGCCGGTGCGCGTCCCCACCAAGAGCAGCGCGAATATCGACACCAAAATCGTGGATATGATTCGTGCATTAAACTTCATCACAGGACTCCTAGTAGTGAATCAAAGCCTAAAACATCGGCCGGACCCCTGTGATATCGGGATCCAGCATAGGGTCAGGGGTCGGCTTGGTCGCGAAATAGATGCCTGTTGCGACTCCTGCACCGACGACAACTACGCCTGTTACCACAACGGCCCAGAACCAGCCTTTCTTGTATATCGGCTTGCTCTCGGACCCGGACGACGCGGGCGTCAGCGGCTGGGTCAAAGGAGGAGGCGGCGGCTCGACGCTGGGGTCCGTCTTCACTGGATCGGGCTTGCTGGGCTCGGCCGGTGCATCCCGGATCAGCGCCTTAGTCTCGGCGATATACACCGCCAGTTTTTCCTGCAGATCGTTATCCGTCTTGGCGGCATCCTGGCAGCGTTGATAGTAATCTAAGGCTTCTTTGGGGCGTCCAAGCTTTTGTAATGTACGTCCAATATTTATTAACAAAATGGGAGTCTGTCTTCGTTCATAGGCCCCCATGAACATTTTTAACGCAGCACCATAATCTTGTTCTTTGTATAAATTCTTTCCTTTTACAAACAGGCTGCGGCAGACCTCATCTTGATTACAGCCTTCATCCGACGGATTGGCCGCCCGTGCCCCGCCGCTCATCACCAACAGCAGCACCAGCACACTGAGCCCGTGTGCCAGGGCGCATCTTTGACTAGTCCAAGACAGTGAGATTGCCCTTTTCATAGCCCTTTTTGCGCCCCTTCTCGCGGGTCTTGCTCTTGCGAAGCTCGAAGCTCTGGTCGAAGTCCTGGCTCAGATCGATCTTCACCGATTCTTCCGCATAGCCCTGCAGCACGATGCGCAGCGACTCGCTGCCCTCGCTGGCTGGGTTGTTCAGCGTAAGCGGTGTCACCCCAAGGATGTTGCCGTCGCGCTGCCGAATGACCATGGCGCCACCAGGTTGGCTGCTTACGCTCCAGCGCACGGTCTTTTTCGGCGGCGGTGTCACTGCCTGCTCGACTTTGGGTGGCGGCGGCGGCGGCAGCGGCACGGGAGGAGAAGGCGGCGGCTTGCTGAGCGTAACTACCAGCACCAGCCCCACCGCGACGGCTCCAATCACACTGCCCACGGCGACTGCGATGGGCCAGCGCTGTCGCGGCGGTGCCTGACCGCTCGCCAAGCCCAGCGTCGACGGAGGAACACTGGGCGGACTCTGCCCCGGCAAAGATGGCATCGTGCCCGTGCCGGGAATCGATGCCAAAGCCATTACCACTTGGCCCGGCTGGCTGGGATGGCTGCTCGAAACCACTCCGGGCTGACTGGCCATCACCGGCTGACCCGGCAGCGAGCCCGTACCCGGCCCCGTCGGCATGACCACTGCCCCAAGGCTGGCTCCCGACGCACCACCCACCGCGGGTACGACACCGAAGACGCCGCTCATGTAACCGCCCATGCGGTCTAGCTCACCGACCACCTGCTTCATCGTCGGGCGGGCGTCTTTGTCCTTGAGCAGCATGCGCATGACAAGCTGCACCAAGGCAGCCGATGCGCTGGGATCGGCGCGCTCGCTCAAGGGCGGCGGTGGCTGCATCATGTGCTGCACGATGAGCTCACCGTGTGAGCTTCCCGCAAACGGCGGCGCCCCGGCCAAGAGCTCATAAAAAATCACGCCAAGCGAGTACACGTCGGACTTCGAATCGGTGTGGCCTCCGCCGCGACACTGCTCGGGCGACATATAGCGTGGCGTACCCAAGAGCGCGTCGGCACGCGTGTGCGCTTCGCTATCGCCGCCTTGCGCTTCGGCCACCTTGGCGATGCCAAAGTCCAAGACCTTGCTCAGCTCGCCCCCTGGTACATCCGAGTTGGGGACGATCATGATGTTGTCCGGCTTGAGGTCGCGATGGACGATGTCTTTGTCGTGCGCCGCGGCCAAGGCCGACGCCACCTGCCGTCCGATGCGAATCACGTCCCCAGAAGGCAAGCGTCCGCCGACACGCTTTATACGCTGACCCAGCGTCTCGCCCTTTAGGAACTCCATGACGATGTACGCCATGCCGTCGGGAAGCTGACCGTAGTCAGACACTTGCACCAGACCGGGATGATCGATGCGATTGACGGCGCGTGCCTCGTTGAAGAAGCGGGTCGCGATGTCTTGTCGACGCGCTAGCTCGGCATGCAGGACCTTGATGGCGACGCGGCGCTCAATTGCTTCGTGAACGCCTTCGTACACCGCACCCATGCCGCCCTTTCCGAGCAGACGGACGATGCGATATGGCCCTATGCGCTCTAGCGTCATGATGACAGTCTGAGGGGACTTCACCATATCGTACTTGATTCTCTCGGCGGCGAGCAAGGGTCTGCACGAGACAACGTGCGGGACTGGGAGCGTGACGCAGCACGCCACTGCGCCCGTCGCTCGCACCCATGGTCTACAGCTCGCTCACATCCGCCGTGGCACGACCTACGGGCACACGCCCACGTGGGTCACCGCTTGGGACCGGACCTCGATGGGCTCTAGCTTGCCGCCGACTTTGATCAGCGCAGGGCCAGGACGCATCCACATCGCGACCTCTTCACACGCCTTCTTGCTGCCAGGCTTGCCAGGGCTGCGCACGATGACCTGCCCCAGACGCGCGGACAGACGGCTCACCGCCTCTTGCGCTGCGCTGCGCAGCTCGGCTTTTCCTCGCGGAATCGTCGATGTGCGCAGGACCGTCTGGTATTCGGCCATGGCTTCGGGAAGCGCCTTCTGCTGTTCGTAAATCTGCCCCAGACGATACGACGTCTCGTACAAAAGGACCGCACACTCTGCGGCATGCTTGCGGTCTCGACCGCAGAGTGCATTGGCTCGCTCAAGCAAGCGCTGCGACTTTTTGAAATCGCTTGCCGCAAAGGCGTCTAGGCCGGCTCGGGCAAATGGCTCTGCCGCGAGAGGCTTGGGTCGCGCCGTGATTTTTCCGTCGCTGTTTTCAGCCCGATCGCCAGGCGTTGCGGGCTCGGCCGCGCTGCTGTCCGCCCCACCGTCTGCGCTGCCGCTTCCGCCATCGCGACTTTGCGATTCGGCCGGCGCAGCGCCTCGCCTGTCGGTTTCTGGCGCGGCCTTTCCGACGAGTGGCGCATCCTGCAAGAGCTCTGCGATGGCGGCTTGCCGCTCGGGCGTACTGCTCTGCTGCAGCAAGCGCCCAAGCAGCGACTCGGCCCGCGAGCGCACGACGGGATCGACGTCGCCAACCAGCACGCGCAACACCGGCACACCGGGAGCCACAGCACCGGCCGCTGCAGCCTGTCCATTTCCGCTCGCCTCGCCAAGATCTGCTGCGACTTCCGCTACCAAGCGACGGACCAATGACTCAGGATCGCGCGCGGCTCGCAACAGCAGCGGCACGGCTTGCCCATGCGGCAGACGGGCCATGGCTTCGATGGCCGCCAAGCGGTCCCCTGTTGCACCGCTTAGCAAGGCCTGCTCGGGTGCTGTCACCGTCGACCGATCTCCCAAGCGAACCAGCAGAGCATAGGCCGCAACCGCTTCTTCTCCGCCCGCGCGCACTGCTTCCTGCAGGACCGGCAGCGCGTCTTTCTGCACCGTCTCGCCGTGTCGATCGACCAAGCGCTCGGCGGCGGCCAGGCGCACAGCCAGCACCGCATCTTTCAGACCCGCAAGCAGCTCATCGCGCTCGCTCGCCAGGCGCGCAAAGTACAGCCGACGCATGCCGGCATCGTCGGCGCTGCGCCACGTGCGCACTCGATCTTGCGCGGCCTTGTCTGCCAAACGAAGCAGCACGCCCGCCGCTGCCACTTGTTCTGCGCTGCTGCCTTGTTCAAACAGCGGTCGTACGGCAGCCACCGTGTCCGCAGCGCTCACTGGGCCGACTTGACCACGCTTGGCCAAGCCCAGCGCGACAATCAGGCGCTCGGTCGCTCGCAAGCTCTCTTTGCGCACGTCGCTATCGCTGTCCGCATAGGCGGTACGCAGCGTCAGCAGAGCGTCTGGTTCGCTGCGCCGCCCCAAAGCGCGTGCTGCCGACTGACGGACTTTGCTGTTGCTGTCGCGCAGAAGCTCGGTCAACAGGCGCAGCGGCTCACCTCCCGAGGTATCGCCGAGCACCGTAGCGGCCGCTTCTCGATTGGCCCAGCTGCGATCGGCAAAGGCGCTGCGAGCCCAGCCCAAGCCGTTCCGCGCTAGCAGCGCTGGCTCACGCGCCACGATCTGCACGATGGCCGCCGCAACGCTCTGCTTGAGCGTCTCGCCCCCAGGGTCCGCAGCCGGCGCTGCGCGCAGGCGTTCGAGCACCTGCCCAAGCGTACGCGCATCCATCGGCCGACCGACCGCAGCCATGCCTGTGCTCGCCAACTGATGCGCCGCTGGTGACGCGCTCGAATCAGCAAGCACTTCGCGCAAGAGCGACAAGACTTCGTCTTGCTCAAGCTGCGCCAGTTCCTGCGCGGCCACAAGCTGATGGGCACTTCTTCGCGACGCAAGGCCCCGCAACAAAGACAGCGCCTGCGCATCTCCGGCTTGCGCTAAGCGCGCCAGGGCGGCGATACGTTGTTCCTCAGCCGTGCCATTTCCCGTCGCTGTCCCTATTCCAGCAAGCCCCTGCAGGGCAGCCGTGGCACTGCTGTCTCCCAAGCGACTGAGGCACGCCAGCACGTCCCAACGCAGCGCATCGGGTAGCTGCGGCAGGCTCAGCGCGTTCTGCAGCACTTCGCGCAGCGCCGCGGGCTCTTTCGAGCACACCAGCAGCGCGGCCCGCAAGCTAGACACCGGGTCACTGTCACGCAGCGCGTCGCTAAGCAGCACGCCGCCGCGCGAATCGCCTAGCTGACGAAGTGCTGCCGCCACCGCCACACGCAGGCTGGATAGCTCGGGACTCTTGGCCACGGTCGCCGCATCGCTCATGCCCTCGATCGCTTTGTGCAAGGCGGGCAGCGCTGCCCGCTCTCCAAGGAACCCCAGCGCTTCGGCAGCAGCAGCCCGCAGCGCGGCATCGGCACGCGGATCGGCCAGCGTCGCTTCCAATATCTGGCGCTGCTGTGAATCGCGGCTGCGCCCCAAGGCCAGAAGTGCCCCAGCCGCCAGCCCACCGTCTGCTTTCTGCTGTGCTTGCTGGCTCAGCACTCCCAGCGCCGACTTGCGCAACGCCACAAGCTCGCCCGGCTTGAGAACAAGCTCTTGCGCCAGCTTCGATCCCGCGCCTTGATTCTGCCGCAGTCCCCACAGCGCACCCGCGGTCGCCACGAAAATCAGGGCGAGCCCCAAAAGAGCAATCAGCAGCGGCTGCCGCCAAAACGGCGCATCTGGAACGGCTGGCTGCGCGACGGGCGGCTGCGAAACGGGCGGCTGCGAGACGGGCGGCTGGCTGATGCTCTGCACAAGCTCAGTTGGCACCACCGTGCGCTCGCCGCGCTGAAGCTGCATCAGCTCAATCTCGCGCTCAAGCGCCTGGGCTAGATCGGTCATCGAAGCAAAGCGCTCGTGTGGCTCTTTGCTCAGCAGACGACAGACCAGCTGGTCCAGCGAGTCGGGTATGCCGGTCACACCCGGCACATCGGCCAAGCGCTCGGCAAGAGTCATCACCGGATCCGATGCGTGGCGCAGCATCAGTGTCATCGGCCCGTTGGCCGTGAACACCTGCTGCCCAGACAGCATCTCGTACAGCAAGCAGCCCAGAGCATATTGGTCGACGCGTGCGTCCTGCGGATGGCCCTGAATCTGCTCGGGGGCCATGTAGCCCGGCGTGCCCATCACGGTACCAGCCATCGTGATGTTCGACGAGCCCGTTCCTGCCAGCTGCTGCTCAAGCTCGGACATCGCGTCGCTGCTCAGCGCCCGCAGCCCCTCGGAATCCCCCGTCGACAAGCCTCGCTCGGCCGCTTTGGCGATACCGAAGTCGACAATCTTGACGAAGTCCTGCTTGCCATCCTGTTCCAGCAGAAAGACATTGTCCGGTTTGAGATCTCTGTGCATTCCACAAAAAGGAAAAATCTTCGACGATTCACCCCCTTACGGAA